>JBBRSC010000225.1:0-5596 GCA_038245795.1 Acidimicrobiales bacterium | reverse complement strand
GCAACGCGGCGAGCCCGGCGGGTTCGTCGGCGATCCCGACGTGATGGACACCTGGGCGACGTCCTCGTTGACCCCCCAGATTGCCTGCGGTTGGGAAGATGACCCCGATCTCTTCGAGCGGACCTTCCCCATGGACCTCCGACCCCAGGCCCACGAGATCATCCGGACCTGGCTGTTCTCGACGGTCGTCCGCAGCCATCTGGAGCACGGCTCGTTGCCGTTCGCCAACGCCTCGCTCTCCGGGTGGATCCTTGACCCCGACCGCAAGAAGATGGCGAAATCCAAAGGCAATGTGGTGACACCGCTCGGTCTACTGGAGCAGTACGGCTCCGACGGCGTGCGCTATTGGGCATCGTCGGGTCGTCCGGGCACCGACACGGCCTTCGACGAGGCGCAGATGAAGGTGGGGCGACGACTCGCCATCAAGCTGCTCAATGCCAGCCGGTTCGTGCTCGGCTTCGCGACCGACGACGCTGGGACGGTGACGAGCCTCGACGCCGGCGCCATCACCGAGCCCATCGATCGAGCAATGATCGGCACACTGGCCGTGCTCGTCGACGACTGCACCGCGGCCTTCGAGCGGTTCGACTACGCCCGGGCGCTTGAACGAACCGAGGCGTTCTTCTGGGCGTTCTGCGACGATCATCTCGAACTCGTCAAGGGTCGCGCCTACAGCGAACCAGAGCCCGCCACCGCGTCGGCCATCGCGGCCCTCGAGACCGCGTTGTCCGTCGTGGTGCGGCTGTTCGCCCCCTTTCTCCCCTTTGCCACCGAGGAGATCTGGTCGTGGTGGATGGACGGATCGGTGCACCGGGCCGACTGGCCCGAATCAGACGCGCTCCGTTCCATCGCCGGCGACTGGAACCAGGAACTCCCCGCTCTTGCGTCGGCCGCCCTCAGCGAGATCCGCCGCGCCAAGTCCGACGCCAAGGTCTCCCAACGCGCCGAACTCTCCCACGTGGTGATTGTCGACACCGCCGAACGCATCGCGGCGTTGGAACAGGTTGTCGCCGATCTCCGCCATACCGGCACCATCGAACACCTCGAGCTGACCGTCGGCGACGCGTTCTCTGTGAGCGCAGAGTTAGCGCCGGAGCGGGGGTAGATCCTCCACGTCGATACGCGATTGGCGCTTGTTCACGAGGCGAGTGATCACATCGGCGAAGTGCAGCGGATGGGGGACGTCCTTCATCGCCGCAAAGCTCGAGGACTCATTCGCTGACTGAATGCGAATGGTGGCCGTGTGCAACATCCAATCGACGACCGTTCGGTTGATTGCAACATCGTTGACCTTCGACCACGCCATCCACTCGCAATCGGTGCCGAACACCCCCGACACACGCATGGCCCGATAGTCGGTGAGGACATAGCGCGTGTACCAGGCGTTCAGCCCCTGCCACACCAGCGTGACGGTGATCGCTGCCGCAAAGAGGTAGGCCAGCCAGTGCAGAAGTTCGTACGACGAGCTGGCGCCGAGATAGACGAAGACCCCGATGGCGAGCACTTCGTGGATCACCCCCATCACCCACGCCAGCATGTCGGGCGAGGTCTGGAGCACCACTCGTTCATGTTCAGTCAGGAACTCATCGACGAAATACGTCGGATGATGGATCACTTCGATCCAGCCAGATTTCCGAAGAAGTCGCCGAGCTTGTGCCAGACCTGCGACAGGAAGTCACCGACGTTGCTCAGGAAGTCGCCCACCGTCGTCGCCGCAGTGTTGGGATCCTTCCAGATCAGATAGAGCAGGAGTCCGAGGGCGAAGAACGCGAGCAGACTGAATCTCTTGGCCACATGGGTGGACGCTAGGACGCCCTGTCACGTGGTTGGTGGACCCTCCGGTGGTGCCGGAGCCATGACGAAGGCCGACAGGCGGATCCCCTGGCTGTCGAACGCTTCCTTGATGCGTTGGCGGAGTTCCCGCTCGACGATCCACTGCGAGGCCGGCTCGGTGTCGATCACGAGCCGCAGGGTGATCCCCTCGGGACCCACTGCCTGCACGCCCTGGTCGTTGATCTCACCGGCGAGGCGCTGCTCGGCCCAGTCCTGCTCGTCCGCGAGAGCTTCGGCGGTCGACAACATTGCCGCTCGCGCTTGGCGGATGTCGGTGTTGTGCGACACCACGACGTCGATGACGGCGCGCGCCCAGTTCTGGCTCTTGTTCCCGACCCGGACAATGGCGCCATTGGGGATGTGCCAGACCGTTCCCGCCAGGTCGCGGAGGCTGGTGCTCCGCAACGAGACATGTTCGACGGTGCCGGTGGCAGGGCCTGCATCAATGATGTCGCCCACGCCGTATTGATCCTCGAGCAACACAAAGATCCCCGCCAGGACGTCCCGAACCATCGACTGCGCTCCGAAGCCGACGGCGATCGACGCAATGCCAGCGCCGGCAATCAGGGGACCAAGGCTGATCCGGAGTTCACCGAGAATCATCAACACTGCGGTCGTGAAGATCACCACCGTGGCGATGCTCCGGAGCATCGACGACAAGGTGCTGGCACGGGCTTCGCCACGTTGGGCGCTGTCCTGGCGGTTGAGCACACCGGGGGCCCGACCGATGACATCGTCAGCAGCGCGCCGAACCCGCATCGCCAACTTGCTGATGGCCCGCCCGACGATCCGGTTCAGTATCCACGCCAACACGATGATCAGGAGGACCCGGCCGCCTCCCACCAGAATCCGTCGCCAGGCGTCGGTCAGTTCAAGGGCGAGCACGTGCCGATCCTAGAGCGAGTCGAGGAACGCCAGCACCCGGCGTCGATCGCCTGGCGACAGGTGTTCGAAGGCCACCCGGGCCCGCTCCCCCTCGCCCCCGTGCCACCGGATCGCTTCCTCGATGCTGCGTGCCCGCCCGTCATGCAGGTAGGCATGAATCCCCCATACCCCGAACCGCCGACCGATTCCCCACAGCGGCGCCGTGCGCCATTCGGTTCCGCTGGCGGCGAATTCGGGGCGTCCGTCTGCCAACCCCGATCCCATGTCGTGCAACAACAGATCGGTATAGGGGTGAAATGTCTGATTGGCGTTGGCCGCAATGTCGCTCCCGGCCGACGTCTGGGTCGTGGTGTGACAGCTCGCGCACCCGGAGTCGACGAAGAGCCGGGCTCCCGCTACCACGTCGGGAGATTCGACATCGGCCGCGATGGGAACGGCGATGGTCCGGTTGTAAAAGATCATGTCAGCGAGCCGACTGTCCGACATCTCGACGGCTCCGGTCCGCCCGATGCACCGCGTGCCCTGACGGGCGCAGGGGTCGGGCTGAGCCGAGCTCGTCACGCCCATGTCGTCGTGGAGGGCCACCACCGTTTGTTGTGCGACACTCGGTTGACCTGCCTTCCACCCGAACCGCCCGACGGTCATCTGGGACAGGCGGTTGTCCCAGACCTCGTTGATCCGCCCCGAAATCCCGTCGCCGTTCGCGTCACCGGGATCGGCGGCGGCTCGGATCGTGGATTCGGGAATGGCCTCCAACAGACCGAGGCCGATGATGGGCGGTGCCATCCGAATCGACATGGTCGTGTCGGGCGCCAGCGGACCGTGGTTCGGGGCGACATCGGCGACAAGGCGCGCCAGCGCGCCGTCATCGACGAATCGGTAGGTCACGGTCGCATCAGCCACACCATCTGGCTGCGTCTGCAACTGCGTGCCATAGGTCGGATCCCCGACCGGAGGCGTTCCGAGACGGATCAGCAGTCCCGGAGGTTGGGTCACGGTTGCGGGATCCTGCGTTCCGTCGAGATGGCATCCGAGGCAACCCGTGGCATTGAACGTCGGACCCAGGGCGGGCGGCACCGCATCGGCATCAAAGACATCGGCGCCCGCACCAAACGTCCGCAACTGGTCGTTCGTGAGGTTCCGCGCGCTCTGGTTGAACGGTCGGCCCCGCAACGCCTTGGCCGTGGTGTCACCCCCGAGCTTGAGGACCAGAAAATCGGTCTTCGTCGCTGTGCATCCTGCGGCCAACGTGGCTGCCGAAATCAGTAGTGCTACGGCGCGACGACCAGGGCGGCGGAACTGGAAGAGCGGCGGAACGTCAGCGGGCATCTGCTGCCACGGTCGCGGCCCATCGATAGTCCGACTTGCCGTTCGGCCCTCGCTGGATCCGATCGACAAAGACACATCGCTTCGGCAACTTGTAGCCCGCCAGCGTCTCGCGACAGTGCTCCACCAGAGTGGCCAGATCGGCGTCGCTGCCCGCAACGCGTTCGATGACGGCCACGACGGCCTGGCCCCACTTGTCGTCCGCCAGGCCAACGACGTTGGCATCCACGACCTCGGGATGGGTCTTCAAGGCCTCTTCGACCTCCTCGGGGTACACCTTCTCCCCCGCCGTATTGATGCAGACCGAACCACGACCCAAGAGCGAGATGGTCCCGTCGGCGTCGACGGTGGCGAAGTCTCCCGGTGTCGACCAAGTGCGACCATGGATGACACGGAAGGTCCCCGCGCTCTTGTCGGGATCCTTGTAGTAGCCGATGGGGATCGGTCCGCCGACGGCGAGCATGCCGACCTCTCCCGAGCCGGGCTCGACCGGATGACCATCGTCGTTGAGGACCACAGCATCGGGCCCGAGTCGGAACCGGGCGGTTTGGGCCGGGCGACCCCGCTTGGCGACGGAGTTGGCGAACCCGACCGCCTCACTGGAGCCCACCATGTCGGCGAGGATGGCGTCGACGTAGGTCAACAGCCGTTCCTTGACCGGCTCGGACCACATCACACCCGACGAGATGATCATCTTCAGCGAGGACAGATCCCACGATCTTCCGACGGCGGCAGCCTCGTCGAGCGAGTCCAGAATGGGACGGGCGAAGGCGTCGCCGACAATCGTGAGGTTGGTGACGTGATGCGCCTCGACAGCGTCGAGCAATTCGCGGGCGTCGAAGCTGTGCGAGCCCAGCGTCACAATCGATCCGCCTGCGCTCAGCACTCCCCACGATGAGATGGCCGATGTCCCGTGCATCAGCGGTGCTGCCGGGAGCAGTCGGGGGGCCGCGCCCATCTCGTGGATCTCGGCGATCACCTCGGCCAGTTGGACCATGTCGGTGGGATGGGCGACCTTGATGCCCTTGAAGGTCGCGGCATTGGTGCCCCACAGGCTCCGATGCGGCCACATGACCCCCTTCGGCATGCCCGTGGTCCCGCCCGTATAGAGAAACCAGAGATCGTCGGAGGAACGTTCGATCGCAGCAGCCGGCACCGCGGCGGTCACAACGTCCTCAAAGCTGACCGCACCCGCGATCAGCTCACCGTTGCCGACCTGCAGGATCAGTCGGAGTTTCGGCAGATCGCCCAACACGGCAGCCAGCCGCGGCGCCAGTTCTGAGCTGACCACGATCGCCTCGGCGTCAGAGTTGTCGAGCAGGTAGAGCAGCTCGTGTTCGGTGTAGCGGTAGTTGACGTTCACCGGGATCGCCCGCACCTTGAACGAAGCGAAAGTGGTCTCCAGATATTCCACGCCGTTGTACAGCAGATGCGCGACCTTCGAGTCGTGGCCGATGCCAGCGGTCTCGAACACCATCGCCAACCGGGCGGCCCGCTCCTCGAAGTGGGCCCACGTGGACGTGACCCCGTCGGCAATGACGGCCGTGGCGTC
>JBBRSC010000224.1:0-5631 GCA_038245795.1 Acidimicrobiales bacterium | reverse complement strand
GATGCGCGACGGCATCGAGCTCGTCGGTGGTGACTCCGGCCCCGACAGCGGCTCCTGTCTCGATCAGGACCTCGGCGGCGATCTGGCCAGCGTGTCGCAGTCGGTCGACCATCGATCCCGTCATGATCTGGAGTTCGTCGCGGACGATCGGTTCGCCGAGCACGTAGGGCGGGGGGACGATGTTGGCGGGCACCAGACGAACGACGGAGACCTCACCAGGAATGACTGCTGGACGTCGAACGGCGGTGTGGTCGCCGTGGCATCGCTTCAACTTCTTGTGACTGCCGCACCAGCAGTCATCGTTGCTCCGCAGCCGATTCACAACGTCAGGCTATCGACGACGCGCCCAGTTTCTCTCGGCGTTGGCGGGGGGAGCGTTGAAGCCCGGCCCGGGTCGCCAGCCACTTTCGACGATGTCCTCGATGACATGGGTCATGTTGAGCAGGTCTTCCTCGTAGTTGAACTTTCCGTCACCGGCATAGTCGAGCGTCGAGACGCCAGATTGTGCGTAGTTCGTGCCGTCGCTGCGCGTCCCGGGCAGGATCTGCGTCCATTTCACGACGACGCGATGTCCAGCGATCGCTACGAAGTCGACCGGAAAGGACCAGTCCTCGAGTCCAACCATGGACTCGACGATGAACTCGCGAACGGCATCGATACCTTCGACTCGTCCCCATGCGGGATCGATGTAGACGATGTCGTCGGTGAAGAAGTCGGCGAGTTCCAGCCAATGGGCGTCACCGGCATCGATCCGTCCCCGAAGTTCGACGTACGCGGCAACGGCGGCTTCGATCCCCGAGTCGCTCGAAGCGTTGGCGTCCGGCGTCTCGCGGATCGTGTCGTCGGTGGTGTCAGTCATCTGCTCGTGGGTCGTCATGGCTGCGTTGTATCACGACACCCATCCGCTCACATCGAATTGCGACTCTCGCCAACGAAGTGTGCGTGAAAGAGCACGGTAGAGGTGCCTATTCACGCGCAGTCCGTCCGGAGCGTGAAGGTCCAGCCGCCAGACCGGCCGGAAGGCCCGACCTCTTGATCGCAGCCCGCGTAGAGGGAAAGGGGGCGACCATGCTTCGCGCCGCAGCGGCCCTGACTTCGACGCGAAGAAACCCCCGGCAAGCCGGGGGTTTCCGCTGTGGTCGGAACCGGCGTCGATCCGGTGACCTACCGCTTTTCAGGCGGCCGCTCTACCGACTGAGATACCCGACCAGACCGGTGACCGCCGAAGCGATCGATGGCGGTCCCGACGAGATTTGAACTCGCGACCTCCGCCTTGACAGGGCGGCGTGCACTCCAAGCTGCACCACGGGACCTTGAACTAGAGCCGTCACCGTACCCTCTGGGCGGTGACAGACCAACTGAGTACCCCCAACGGGATTCGAACCCGTGTTACCTCCTTGAAAGGGAGGCGTCCTAGGCCGCTGGACGATGGGGGCTCTGAACCCTTCGAGGGCGTGGAGAACATAGCAAACACTCACGGGCTGTCACATCTCGGTTCTGCGACCGTGGCCGGTTCATCGATGCCCGACGCCTCTACGCTGAAGCAGTGATCCCCGTCCAACATCCCCCGATCGAGCAGATGGCGGGTCCGCCACTCATGCCCGAGCCGGGTTTTGTCCCACCGCCACCACCCACCGGTGATCGGATCCTGCCGCGGATCGCGATCTGTGTGGCCGTCACGCTGGTGCTTGCGCTCGTCGGCTTCGGGATCGGGTCGGTGCTTCATGACGACGGTCCACAGTTCCCGTCGACGTGGGATGCGCGGGTCCAGCCCTTCGTTGATTTCGTCGAGAAGTCCCGCGGGCTCGAGTTCAAGCATCCGGTCGCCGTGTACTTCCTGGCACCCGAGCAATATCGCCGCGCTGCGATCGGTGGTGACGGTGGTGAGCCATCGACCGACCCCGAGAAAGAGGCGCAGAGCACCAGCATCGCGCGAGCGTTCGGGTACATCGACGGCGAACTCGATCTGAAGAAGGCAGGCGAGACACTGGCTGACTCGGGCACGAGCGCGTACTACAGCTCCGATGCGAAGATCGTGAACGTCAGGGGCACCGACCTGACCGTCGGGTTGCGGGTCACGCTCGTGCACGAACTCACCCACGCTCTGCAGGACCAGTATTTCGAGCTGAACGCCCGATTTTCGACCGGCGACTCCGAACAGAACCAGGTGCTGCGATCGGTGGTCGAAGGCGACGCCGTGACGGTCGAACAGCGCTACGTGGCGCAGCTGTCCGACACCGACAAGCGGCGCTACGAGGAGGAGTCGACTGCGGCTCGCGACGGAGCGCTCACCGATCTCGGCAACGTGCCGACGGCCCTCGTTGCGACCCAGGCAATCCCCTACGCCATTGGTCGCCCTTTTGTCTCGTTGATCGAAGCTGCCGGCGGTGGCGCTCCCACGACGAAAGCCCTCGATCGGCTGATGCGGAAACTCCCCGACGACACGGCTCGGCTCTTCACGCCGGGCGACAACGCGGCCCGCGTGAAGATCACCCCGCCAAAGCTCGGCGACGGCGAGCCCATCCAAACGGACGTTGTCGGTGCCTACGGCCTGTACATACAGCTGGCCGAGCGCATTGATCCGTTGGTGGCGCTGGACGCCGTCGATGGTTGGCGAGGCGATTCGTTCGTTGCCGCGAAGGTGGCCCCCACGCCGGGTGCCGTTCCGAAAATCTGCGTCGCTGCGACGTTCGAGTTGGCGAGTGACACCGACGGCAAGGAGCTGCGTGAGGCGCTGAACGCGTGGAAGGCGGCCATGCCGACCGAGGCCGCGATCGAGGTCGCGGGAGAGGGCAGCGGTGCAACCCTGCGGTCGTGCGATCCCGGAACCGCAGTGAAGAAGCACGACACCTCATCGCTTGACGCGCTGGGCTATCCCGCAACGCGACTCGATATCGCCGCCGTGCTCGTCAAGGACGGCGAGAATCAGCCTGTGGCTTTCTGCGTCGCCAACAAGGCGGTTCGCAAGCTCACGATCGCGGAACTGAAGGCCGACAGCTTGAGCGACGCTCGCCAGGCTGAGGTCGCCAAGCTGCTGAAGGATCTCCGCGCTGACTGCTGATCGAGCCCGCTGGTCAGTCCTCGTCGGGCTCGGGCAGATCGCCTTCGAGCGCTTCGATGATCTGGCCCAGCAACATCCCCATCCGCAGATAGGCGTTCCATTTCGCCGCCTCGGGATCGTTCACCCGGATCTTCGAGTCCTCTTCGCTGACATCAAGTTCGGTTCCCAGCACCAACCGCAGATCGTTCATCGCTCGCATCAACACGGCGAGCTGTTCGCCGTTGACGGTCTCGGCATCGAGCGATTCCCGCAGCACGCTGAGCGATGCCCGTCGGCGTTCGATGAGCTCGTGACGAACCAGCGCGTCGTAGCCAGCGCTGCGCTCGTGGTCCATCCCGTAGGCGGGCGGGAACAGGCGGACGATCGATGCATCGTCGCTCTCGAGCAACCCGTCGACGTCGTCAGCGAGGATCTTCAACATGTCCCGATCCCCTTGGCGCCAGCTCAGGTCGTAGGTGTCATGTCCCAGCGCCCGGACTCGTGGATCGAGCGATCGCAACATGCGGGCGGTGAAGTCCGAGAAGAAGTTCCGCGCAGCCACCAACTCAACATGGCGTGCCGAACCCGCTTCCTCCAAGTCGGCCGCCGCTGCGGCGAGAATCGACAGGTTGGCGGCAGAGGCTCCGCATTCCGCGAGTTCCTCCTCAGTCATCTGCTGCGCCCGCACCCCGTTCATCAAGGTGTCAGCAGATTCGGCGACGACTGCTACCAACTCGTGGTGGCGATAGGTGACATCTGAGGAATCCGTCACGGTCACGGGTTCGTCGTCCTCTCGGAACCGGTCCGCCACCGTCGTGAGCGATGTCGCCAAGCCCAGCACCCAACCGTCGGGATAGTCGGCCTCCCAACGATCCGCGCCGACCAGGCGGAATATCAGCTCACTCACGGCGCGTCGATCATCGTTGCTCAGTCATCCTGTTGCATCGTGGCCCAGAGGCCGTGCTCGTGGAGGCGGAACACGTCGCGCTCAGCTTCTTCCCGGCTGCCGCTCGACACGGTGCTGCGGCCGTTGAGGTGGACCTCCATCATCAGGCGGTTCGCCTTGTCCTTGCTGAAGCCGAAGAGTTTCCGGAAGACGAAGGCGACGTACTCCATCAGGTTGATCGGATCGTTCCAGACGATCACGACCCACGGGCGGTCCAGAGCGTTGGCTTCGTCGACGTCGGGGGAGATGGTCTCGATCGGGCTGGTAGAGCTCATGTTGATGAAACTTCGAGTATCAGATCGTGGGTGGACGAGCCCGAGGGCTCATCGATGTGGCTCGATGCCAGCGCCAGTCGAAGCGCCAGGATCCACACGAGCGTTGCTCCCGCGACATGCAACCCGACGAGCAACGCTGGCACCCCCGTGAAGTACTGGAGGTAGCCAACTCCGCCTTGGAGCACCACTGCGGCCAGCAAGTCCGACGAGCCGCGGCGAAGCCGAGTGTCGGGATGGCGTCGAAGGGTCCACGCGATCCACGCAACCACCGCGCACAAGATCCATACGGTGCTCGAGTGCAACCTGGCCGCCCACGAGAGGTCGAGCGGAAGTCGTTTGACGTTCTCGTCGCCGGCGTGGGGTCCAGCGCTGGTGATCACGGGGCCCGTGAGCAACACGGCCGTTCCCGCCAGCACCAGCCACTTGGCCCACGGCGCCCAGGGCCCAACGACGGCGTCGGCGGGTCGACCAGCGCGCTCCACCAGGACCGTTGCTGCCCAAACGAGGACCATCGATGCCAGGAAGTGCACGGCGACCACGGAGTAAGCGAGCTCGGTCTTGGTGACGAAGGCGCCGATGATTGCCTGGAGGGCGACGCCGGCGACGAGCGCCAGCGACCAGCGGGTGAGATCACGACGGCGCGGCCGCACGAGCAACGATCCCGCAACCGCGGCCATGACTGCCACCGACACGATGCCCGTGATGAGACGATTGATGAACTCGACCATCGGCTTGAATTCCAACGCCGCGAAGAACTGACCCTTCTCGCACGTCGGCCAGTCGGAGCACCCCAACCCGGATCCCGTGAGTCGTACTGCGGCGCCGGTGACGATGATCCCGGCGAGCGCACAGAGCGCAACGATGCAGATCTTGCGATAGTGACCGAGCGAGAGGCTGCGGGACGAGGGATCCATACCGAAAAGCTACGGCGTCGCTCCCAGTGGCGCGAAACCACGAGCGAAATGGCTCGGGAGATCCCCACGACACGCGAACGGAACCGGTCCACGAGGTCACCGTAGAACTGAGAATTGAAACGGACTTCACAGGAGCTGTATTGGCCGAAGGCCCCGAGGGCCACGTAACTTAGGAGCGGTGACGAGCACGGCCCCCGCCCCAAACTCCGCCCCGCTCAGGCGCCGGATCGGCGGTTATGTCGCGCTCACCAAGCCTCGGATCATCGAGCTCCTGCTGATCACCACTGTTCCCACCATGATCGTGGCCCAACGGGGTCTCCCGTCACTGTGGCTGATCGCGGCCACCGTGATCGGCGGAACGCTCGCTGCTGGCGGTGCGAACGCCATCAACATGTACGTCGATCGCGATATCGATGCGCTCATGGAACGTACTCAGGATCGACCCCTCGTCACCGG
>JBBRSC010000223.1:0-5655 GCA_038245795.1 Acidimicrobiales bacterium | reverse complement strand
TACGGTAGCAGCCACCACTCAAACACCGCACGTCGTGCCCCTGCCCGTCGGACGTTCTCGGTGAGACGACGGCCGGGTCAGGCGTCTGCGGGCTGGATCGGCCAGCGATCGCGCGGCCGACGCTGGCGACCGGTGGTCACTACGCCAGCATCGAGCGGCGTCAGCGTGCGGATGCGCGCGCCACGCTTCAGACACAACCGTTCCGCCTCAGCCGGCGTCGGCAAATCCGAGCGGGCGCCAGCGCGACGCAGGGCTAGTCGGCACGCCTCGCCCAGCGGCCCTTCCAACAATTCCGCCACGATCGCCGGAAAGGTCTCCGGATCGCGCAGCATCCACGAATGCCCGGCCGATTCGATCGTCACCAGTGTCCCGCCAGTTCGATCCACTGTTTCACGGGCAGTTCGCAACGGAACGGGACGATCGTGGTCACCGTGAAGGGCGAAGACCGGCACATGATGTTCTGCCAACTCGTTGAGCGCATAGCGACTCGACCTCGACCTGAGGATCGACACCATCGGTCCGGCGAGGCGCCACGGACGAACCACATGTCCAGCCAGCGTCGGCGTGACGAGTCGAAGCAACTTCACTGCCTGCTTGGGATCGCGAAAGAACGGGATCACTCCCAACGAATCCACCATCAACGCCACGCTCACTCCTGCCAGCAGTGGCGGCGCCACCCGGAAGAGATAGACCATCTTGTCCCAGGTGTCGCCGACGATGGCATCGATGAGGAGGACGGCAATTGTTCGGTCAGGACGCTGCGCCGCCAGGTTCGCCACCAGTCGACCGCCCATGGAATGGCCCGCGAGGATGCAGTACTTGATCCCGAGTTCGTCGATGATCCGCCCCAGGAGTTCGCTGTAGTCGGACAGACTCTGACCATCGGCGGGCAGGCCTTGGGTGTTGCCGTGACCAGCGGTGTCGATGGCAATGACCTTGAACCCCATCGCCACGAGTCTCGACAGCGTCTGCGCATACAGAAAGCCCTCGGCGCTGAACCCGTGCACCACCACGAGCGGGATCCCCTGTCCAGCGACGGTCACCCCGACGAGATGGCCATCGGACAAGCGGATCTGGTGACGGGCGAGGCGGGGCGCAGCCACCCGGCGCGACGTCTCTGGTGCATCCCGAACCGGACCGGGAATTGGCTCAACGATGTGACTCATGACTGATCTCTCCCGTCGGTTGGCCGCCGGTCATTCCGTGGCCACATCGTGAATGATCGAGATCGCCCTGTACATGGAGCATTCGACCCAGGCGGCACGTCCACCTCCACGACCTCGCCGCCGGACCGACGAGCCCTCATGAGCCGAGTCCCAACGCCCGACGAGCGTTCGCACAGTCCTCGGCCAACTGGGCAGCCAGCTCATCAACTCCATCGAAGCGCTGGTCACCCCGCAGTCGATGCTCGAAGGAGACCGAGACCTCGTGGTCATAGAGATCGCCAGGTTCCTCGAGGCAGTGCACCTCCAACATCGTCGCCGCGCCGTCGTCGTAGAACGTCGGACGATGACCCACGTAGATCGCTGCGGGAAACGTGCGTTGGGTTCCGTCGCCGTCATTGGTCGATCGATGACGATCAACCAGGCGGCCCGCATAGATGCCATCGGCGGGCATCAACATCCGATCCGGTATGGCCACGTTCGCGGTCGGGAAGCCGATCGTCCGACCACGTTCGTCGCCGTGGACAACGGGGCCGAACATTTCGTGCGGCCGGCCCAACATGGCGTTGGCATCGCCGAGTCGTCCTTCGACCAGCGCCCGACGGATCGCGGTGGATGACACGTGAGCGTCGTCACGGGCGTTCGAACCGTCAGCGGACACGAGGTGGTGGCCGCGCACCTCGAAGCCGAGTTCCTCGCCGAGCTCGCTCAGCAACGCGACGTTGCCCTGCCGTCGGTGACCGAAATGG
Organism: Acidimicrobiales bacterium; assembly: GCA_038245795.1. GTDB lineage: Bacteria > Actinomycetota > Acidimicrobiia > Acidimicrobiales > Microtrichaceae > JBBRSC01. Next base: position 3,743 of record JBBRSC010000223.1, on the reverse strand, counting down.
AAGTCCTCGCCGACGATCACCGCCCGCGTGCGTAACGTATCGACCAACAGTGTGCGAACAAAATGCTCCGCAGTCTCGTTGGCCCGCTCGGCGTCGAATCTCACGACCACGGCTAGGTCGATGCCGGTGTCGGCGAGCAGGATCAGTTTCTGGTTCAAATCACACAACAGACGCGGTGCGGATTCCGGTCGAACCACCTCTGCGGGGTGACGATCGAAAGTCACCACAGCGCTGGCGGCTCCGAGTTCCCGGGCCCGTTCCCGGACTGCCGCCAACACGATCCGATGTCCGAGGTGCACGCCGTCATAGGCGCCGATCGACACTACCGAACCGTTCGATACCGCCAGCAGACCGGACGCCACCTCCAGGCTGCTCGGGTCGTCCGAACTCTCGATGACATCCATCGGCCGACAACCTATCCAGCTACCGGCGCCGCCAACACAACCGAGGGTTTCACCATGCCTTCGTGTCGATGCGGCTCGTAGACCGCCAAGAGATCACCAGCGGGCCCGAGAACGAACCAAGGACCTTCGCCGGCTGCGTCGATTGCTTCCCGCTCGAGAACTGCGCCGACCAGAATCTTGGCGATGAGCTCGTCGCCAATGTGCCGAACCTGAAATCCGCGGGCTGCTTCGCTCATGTCCAACAGCACAGGTGTCTCCAGATCATGAGCTTCGTCGATCGTGAAGTGGCCGACAGCAGTGCGACGAAGGGCCGCCAAGTGGCCGCCGCCACCGAGGGCATGGCCCAGGTCGGCCGCTAATGAGCGGATGTACGTTCCCGAGGAGCAGTCGACGACGGCCCGCCACCGCAGCGGGTCGTCCGTCGGAGTCAGATCGAAGCGGCCAACGTGGACTGGCCGGGCAGCACGTTCGATCTCGATGCCCTCGCGTGCCAGTTCGTGGAGCCGCCGCCCGTCGACCTTGAGTGCCGACACCATCGGAGGAACCTGGAGGATGTCCCCAACGAACGCTGTCGAAGCCGCCAGTACGTCGTCGCGGCCGAGACCGCTCATGTCATAGCTGGCGACCACCTCACCGGCGGCGTCCAGTGTGTTGGTGTCGACCCCGAGCTGGATGACCGCCTCGTAGGTCTTATCGAGCAACTGGAGAAACCGAAGTACCCGCGTGGCGCGACCGACTCCCAGCACCAGCACGCCCGTCGCATCGGGGTCCAACGTTCCGGAGTGGCCGACCTTGCGGGTGCCGAGAATGCCCCGCGACTTGGCCACGACATCGTGGCTCGTCCAGCCCGCCGCCTTGTCGATGACGACGATGCCGTCGGGTCCAACGGCGCTACGGCGCGCCATGGAGCGCGACCTCAGCTAGTTGCATCGCCATCATCGAGATCCGCCGCAATCGAATCCGAGGAGGTCGGATCCGGCGCCGCGCCGTCGGCTCCATGGGTGCCGATCCCGGTCTCGATCCGCCCCGCCAGGATGTCCTCGATCCGCATCGCGCTGTTCAACACGTCGTCGACCACGAACTCGATCTGCGGAGTCTTCCGCGTACTCACACTGCGGTTGACCACCTGCTGTACGCGCCAACGGACTGCCTCGAGCGCTTCGACCACCACATCGGGGCCGGCCGATGCTTCGGCGAGCATCGACGAATAGAAGACTCGTGCGGCAGCAAAGTCATTTGCGACCGTCACCCCAGTGATGGTCACGAGGTCGAGCCGCTCATCGCCGATGCGTTCGAGTTCGGTCGCGATGACCTCACGGAGCACTTCGGCAATGCGGTCGGTTCGGGCGAATTGTGGACGCCCTTGGGTTCGTCGTTTGGCCACGGATCAGGTGCGCGGGATCTCGCGCAGCTGGAACGTCTCGATGATGTCGCCGGGCTTCAGATCCTGGAAGTCGGACAGGCCGATTCCGCACTCGAAGCCGGTGGCGACCTCACGCACATCGTCTTTGAATCGACGGAGCGAGTTGATCTCACCCTTCCAGATGATGGTCCCGTCGCGGATGAAGCGGACCTTGGAGTTGCGGGTGATACTGCCGCTCTGCACCATGCAACCGGCGATGGCACCGATGCGCGGCACCCGGAAAATCTCGCGAACTTCGGCGTCGCCGGTCACGATCTCCTCGAACTCGGGAGCCAACATGCCGACCATGGCCGACTCGACGTCTTCGAGCAGCTTGTAGATGATTTCGTAGGTGCGGATCTCCACGCCTTCGGACTGTGCGAGCTCTCGCACGTTCCGCGCGGGGCGCACATTGAAACCGATGATGGTGGCGTTGGCGGTTGCCGCCAACTGGATGTCGCTCTCGCTGATCCCGCCGACACCGCGGAGCACGAAGCCGATACGGACTTCGGGGCGCTCCAGTTTTCGGAGGCTCTCTGTGACCGCTTCGAGCGAACCTTGCACGTCCGCCTTGATGACCAGGTTGAGCGATGCTTGTTCGCCCTTCTGGATCTGATCGAAAATGTCCTCGAGTCGAGCGCCACCGGACATGACGGACGAGTCCCGACCGCGACTGATCTCACGATGCCAGTGCGCCCGTGTCTCGGCGACCGACTTGGCCTTCTTCTCATCCGGCGCGACCACGAAGTCGTCACCGGCGATCGCCACATCGGACAAGCCCAGGACCTGAACCGGCGTGGAGGGTCCAGCTTCTTTGACCTGCTCGCCATGATCGTCGATCAGTGCCCGAACTCGACCCCAGGCGCCACCGGCGACCAGCGGGTCGCCGACTCGGAGGGTTCCCCGCTGCACGAGGACGGTCGCCACCGGGCCACGCCCGATGTCGAGGTTGGCTTCGAGCACGACACCAGTTGCACGGCCCTCCGGGCTTGCCCGGAGATCTTCGACCTCGGCGACTACCAGCAGAGTTTCGAGCAACTCGTCGATACCGACGTCCTGCAAGGCAGAGATCTCTGCCATCACGGTGTCGCCGCCCCACGCTTCGGGCACCAGTCCACGCTCGGACAGCTGCTGCATCACGCGGGTCGGATCGGCATTATCACGGTCAATCTTGTTGATCGCCACGACGATGGGGACATCAGCCGCCAAGGCATGGGCAATGGCTTCCTCGGTCTGGGGCATGACACCGTCGTCGGCTGCCACCACGAGGATGACGATGTCGGTGGCTTCAGCCCCGCGGGCGCGCATAGCGGTGAACGCCTCGTGTCCAGGGGTATCGATGAAGGTCAGGTCCCGGCCATTCCGGTGCGCCTGATAGGCACCGATGTGCTGGGTGATGCCGCCCGCCTCGCCCGCCACCACGTTGGCCTTGCGGATGCGGTCGAGCAGCTTGGTCTTGCCGTGATCGACGTGACCCATGACGGTGATGACCGGCGGACGATGTGGGAAGTCGCTCTCGTCGATGTCTTCGTAGTCGGGAATCTGCAGCACTTTCTGCAGCTCCACTTCCTGCTCTTGGCCCATGTCGACCAACGACACCTCGGCGCCGATCTCGGCGGCGAAGAGTTCGATCATGTCGTCATTGAGCGACTGTGTTGCGGTCACCATTTCGCCGTTGGTCAACAGGAAACGGACCACGTCGGCTGCGGTGCGATTGAGTTTGGGGCCGAGAACCTGCGGAGATGATCCGCGCTCGACCACGGTGACGCCGTCGGGAGTGGCGGCATCATCGGGGGTATAGGTCGGAACATCCATTGGCTGGAGTTCTTCACGGCTACGACGACGACGACCCTTGCGTCGAGGAGGACGCGGTCCGCCACCGGGACGTCCGCCACCGGGACCGCCGGGACGACCACCTGGTCCACCACCTGGGCCAC
>JBBRSC010000222.1:0-5669 GCA_038245795.1 Acidimicrobiales bacterium | reverse complement strand
GCTCAAGGCATGGGCGAGCTTCACGTCGTGAAGATCGAACTCGGCACCAACCACCGGGCGAACCTGTCCGCTGTCGATGAGTGCGGTCAATCCGTCGAGGGCGGCGACGTTCGGGCCGATGAACAGGTACGAACGACGCACACTACGTTCCCGGGCCTCGTCTTTCGATGGCTGACTCACGATCGAGATCAAGATCCCTCCGGGGGCGAGCACCGTCCAGGAATCGTCCTGGGTCGTGCCGCCATGGTGTCGAACACCACGTCGATCTCTTTGGTGGCTTCCTGCAGATCTTGCGTGTTGTAGTCGATGAACTCGTCGACGCCGAGGGATTCGACCAGCTCACGGTTCGTTGCCGACGCGGTGCCGATCACGTAGGCGTTACGTGACTTCGCGATCTGGACGGCCAGTGACCCGACACCACCTGATGCCGCATGGACGAGAACACGCTGGCCCTCGGTGACGCGTCCGATCGTCACCATTGCCTCCCACGCCGTGATGCCGGCCAGCGGCAGTGTCCCCGCTTCGAGATGCGAGATGGACTTCGGCTTCGGTGCGACTTCGTTCTCGCGAACTGCGACGTATTCGGCGTACGTCCCGTCTCGAGCGATGTCAGGTCGCGAGTAGACCTCGTCACCGATCTCGAAAGCCTTGGCGTTGCGGCCAACGGCGTGCACGACACCGGACACGTCCCACCCGGGAATGAAGGGAAAGGAATACGGGATCATTTCCTTCAGATGGCCTCCCGAATCTTCCAGTCGACCGGATTGACCGACGTACCCATCACGCGGATCACGAGGTCGTCGTCACCGCACACCGGTGCGGGTGCGTCTTCGTAACGAAGCACCTCGGCGTTGCCGTACTCGTGGATCGAACTGCTTTCATACGTGTCTCCCTTGTTTGTCCTGCTCGATCGCCGGCGGGGGTGTGTCCACGTCAGGCGGGCGCGTCGATCGACCGCACCCGAACGAGCTTCTTGTTCACGAACTCGTGGATGCCCGCTGCCGACAGCTCACGGCCGTACCCGGATGTCTTGATGCCACCGAACGGCAGATCTGCCGCAGTCCAGGTGGGGTGGTTGACGAAGACCATGCCGCTTTCGATGCGACTGGCCAGGCGTTCCCCGCGCTCAGGATCTTCGGTGAAGATCGAGCAGCCGAGTCCGAAGTCCGAATCGTTCGCGAGTTGCACGGCGGCGTCGTCGTCGTCTGCCGAGAAGAACAGGGCGACCGGGCCGAAGAACTCTTGCCGATAGGCCGGGTTGTCGGGGGTGATGTCGGTGAGGATCGTTGGTGCGAAGAACGATCCTCGTCGGTCCAATCGCTTCCCACCGGTGACCACTCTTGCACCGGCCTCGACTGCGGCGTCGACCTGTTCTTCGAGGGTGGTCAGCGCTGCTTCACTGGACAGCGGACCGAGCGTGGTGGTGTCGTCCATAGGATCGCCCGGCTCCAGCTGTGACATCGCGTCGGTGAACTTTTCGAGGAAGTTGTCGGCGAGCAATACATCCACGATGAAGCGCTTCCCGGCAACACAGCTCTGGCCGTTGTTGTTCATCTTGGCCACCATCGCCCATTTCAGCGTCTTGTCGACGTCGGCATCGTCCAACACGATGAACGGGTCGCTCCCACCCAGTTCCATCGTGGACTTCTTGAGGTTCTGGCCGGCTCGGGCTGCGACGGACGTACCGGCGTCGGAACTTCCGGTGAGGGCCACGCCCTTGATTCGTGAATCATCGATCATCGCGTTCACCTGGTCGTACGACGCGAACAGGTTCGTGTAGAGACCAGCGGGCGCTCCGGCCTGGCGCCACAAGTCCTCGAAAGCGAGGGCGCATTGCGGGACGCTGCCCGAATGCTTCACCATCACCACATTGCCGACCATCAGGTTCGGTGCCACGAATCGGGCGAGTTGGTAGTACGGGAAGTTCCAGGGCTGCACCCCGAACAGAATCCCGAGCGGGCTGCTTTCGACGCGAGCGGTTCCGTCACCGACCTTGAGCAGTTCGGGGGCCAAGAAACGTTCGGCGTTCTCCGCGTAGTACGACAAGATGCTGGCGCTCAGCAGTACCTCACCCTGCGCTTGGGCATACAGCTTGCCCATCTCCAACGTGGCCAGCCGGGCGAGTTCGTCCACCTGGGACTCCATGAGGGCAGCAACCGCTGAGACGATCTCTGAGCGCTGCGAGAAATCGGAGTTCCGCCAGGTTCGAAAGCACGTGTCCGCCTGACAGATGGCGGACTCCAAGTCGCCGGCACTGATCTCATCGAACTTCTTCAATGTCTCACCGCTGGCTGGATTTACGGTCTGGTAGGTCACCTGTCTCCGGTCCCCAAGAAGCGTCGAGATCAAACATCCAGACCGGGAAGTAGCTCAACTTCCGCCAGGCGATCGAGATGGAGAACATGCAGGTGTTGGTCTCCGAGGGCCGGCCAACAAACACACCGATTGGTTTGGAGAGTCACTCGCGCATGGACATCGGTGGTGTGGGTTTCAGCATCCTTTGGGACGACATCGACCACTTCGACGATTCCACGATCGACCGGATCTGTTAACGCCCGCCCCGTAACCCGGTTGCGCCGCGCGAACCCGCGCCGCAGTCCGGCCCCGATGCGGCGCCATGGAATCCCCGTCATCAGAGCAGCGTTTGGGGATGCTTCGGATGCGCGGATGGGAGTCGTTGCTTTCGAGCGGGTTCAACGTTCTGGCGACCGAACCTCGATGTGATCGATGGCGGAACACTCATCATGGAAATGGTGCCCGGTCGGCTGCGATACCCATGTCGTCGTGCCCGCCCTGACCACTTCTGCCGAGCGGACACGGCGCGCTGAGTACGATCCACGCGTGCCCACCCTCGATCTTCTCGGCCACCCCACGTGGTACACAGTTCAAGGAGCCGGTGACGAGACCGTGCTGTTGCTGCATTGCGGGCTGTCGAACAGCGATGTGCTGCTCGACAGTATCGGCGGACCGCTCGGTGAACGTCGGCGGGTGGCGGCGTTCGATCGCCGTGGGCACGGCAGGACCGCCGACACCCCGGAAGCGTTCCATTACGAGTCGATGGTCGACGAGACGATTGCGTTCGTCGATCACATCGGCGGCCCTATTCACATCGTCGGCTGGAGCGACGGTGGCATTATCGGTCTGCTCCTCGCGCCCCGTCGACCGGAGCTCGTCGGGCGGCTCGTGGTGATCGGCGCGAACTACCACTGGAACGTCTTGCCCGATCTCACCGGCTTGGCAGCGGCGGACGACGTTGGCGTGGATGGAACGCCCGAGGCAGAATCTGGGGACAGCGGCACCGTTGCGCTGACGGCGGCAGCGTACGCCGAGCGTTCGCCTGACGGACCCGATCACTTTGCTGTTGTCGCAGCGAAGGGATTCCACCTGTTCGGCATTGAGCCCGAGCTGACTGCCGAGGACCTCGCCAGGGTGTCGGTCCCCGTGCTGGTCATGGCCGGCGACGACGACCTGATCCCCCTGAGCCACACCGCTGCGTTCTTCGCCGGGTTGCCACAGGCCCAGCTCGCGATCGTGCCTGGAGCTTCACACGGACTGCCGATGGAGCACCCGCATGAGGTCGTCGGTTTCATCGAGCGCTTTCTGGGATCCGACATCCCGCCAATGACGATGATGCCCAACCTGCGCGCCTGAGGCCCCACGCAAGGTGAGGCCACGACGCCCTCACGCAACCGGGCCGTTCCTCATGCAACGAAATGTAACAAAACCCTCGTTACATTTCGGCCAGCGATGCGGTGGCAGTGTCGGCATCCGCCCTTTTGCCGCCCTCGGGTGCTGTCGGGAGTCCCGGACCTGGCCTTTCGTGGCCGAGGATCTGGTGCTGGGGGAGTGGCACCCCCGGATTCCCCCGTCCATCCCGGTTGCATTTCCCCTGTTCAGGGCCCTGCTCAACTGCTTGGGGGAATCCGCCGCCCTCGTGACCTGGTATGAAAGCCCAGGTCAAGGGGTATTTTCGGACAAAGTGGAGCTGGGGGGAATCGAACCCCCGTCCATCAGGCGGGAACCGCCCGTGCTACGACCATTCCCGACTCTGAGGCTGACGCAACCTCACCGGCGGGTCGGATGGCCAACGGTTGCCCGGTGGCCCACGGATCGTCTTTCCGACCGGTCAGCGGACTTTCCCGCCGTCAGCGTTCTTTGACGCTGTCATCCTCCGCTTCTGTTGCCGGGCTGCGGTGGATCGGCCCCGTGCGGCCTCACGGCTCACGATGACTGTTATCTACCTAACGGATCAGGCAGCAACAGCGAACTGCTCGTTGGCAATTCTTTGTTTGCCCCGTTTTACGAGTCTGAGCAACTCGGGTCGCACGCTCGGCCACCGAAACTGATGTCGAAACCGGTCAGCCCCGTTGGTCGTGTACCTGCTCAGGCTACCGCAACGGCACCGCGGACCCTCCAGCAGTTTTGGCGTGGAGGCGTTCGCCGATCGGCCGTGTTGGTCTGACCATCAGTCCAATGCGGTGCTACGCTCCGGCTATGAGGATCACCCGCATGAACCACGCGGTCCTGTTCGTGCGGGATGCCCGGGCGACTGCCGGGTTCTACGCCGACGTCCTCGGGTTCTCGCCCATCGTCACCGACCCCGACGGCGCCTACGTCTTCCTGCGGGCCAACGCCTCCGACAACCACCACGACATCGCCTTCTTCACGATCGGCGCGTCGGCCGGCGCCCCCACGCCGCCCGCCACGGTGGGCCTCTATCACGTGGCTTGGGAAGTACCGACCCTGGCCGATCTCGAACAGGTCCGTGAACGGCTCACCGAGGTCGGCGCGCTCGTCGGCCAGTCGGACCACGGCGTCAACAAGAGCCTGTACGCCAAGGACCCCGACGGCCTGGAGTTCGAGGTCATGTGGCTCACCCCGCCCGAGCTCTGGGGCGACGAGGAGCACCAGGCCATCGTGCGGCCGCTCGACCTGGCGGCCCAGACCGCCCGCTACGGGTCCGACGTCACCGCGGCGGGCCGGTGAACCCCGCGTTCGCCCCGGTCAGCCGGCGGACCATCTCGGAAGAGGTGCGCGAGCGTCTCGTCGCCTCCATCCGCTCGGGTCAGCTCACCCCGGGCCAGCCGATGCCGTCGGAGCGCTCGCTGTGCGACGACTTCGGCGTCGCCCGCACCTCGGTGCGCGAGGCCATCCAGGGCCTGGCCATGGTCGGGCTCATCGAGCGTCGCGGCAACCGCGCCTACGTCGCCCAGAACCTGCCCGACCTGGGTTTCGAGGGCGATCCCGACCACGCCTCCGACGAGCGCAAGGTGCGCGTCGGCCAGCTCTTCGAGGTGCGCCGCATCGTCGAGGTGCCGATGGCCGAGCTGGCCGCCGAGCGAGCCTCGGACAGCGACCGCGTCGAACTGCTCGCCCTGGCCGACGCCTTCGGCGGCACCATGGGCCTCGACGAGTTCCGGGCCCTCGACCGGCAGTTCCACACCACCGTGGCGCGCCTCGCCGCCAACCCCATGCTGGCCGAGGTCGAGCTCAAGGTGCTCGAGGCACTGTTCACGTCCACCGACTTCGACTCGCTGCTGTTCGCCCAGCCGAACGCCGCCGCGGTGGCCCGCATCGTGCGCGAGTCGGGCGTGGCCCACCGCGCCATCGCCAAGGCCATCGCCGCCGGCGACGTCGTCGCCACCGCCACCGCCGCCCGCGCCCACCTC
>JBBRSC010000221.1:0-5736 GCA_038245795.1 Acidimicrobiales bacterium | reverse complement strand
GGGCGAAGCGCCTGGTCGACGGTGGTGTCGAACTTGCCAATCACACCTATACGCACCTTGGGTTCGAGAGACTGTCGTCCGCGAAAATGCTCGACGAGGTGTCAAAGTGCCGCGACGTGCTTGTCCGACTGAACGGAAAACCGGGCGCCTTCTTCCGGCCGTCGGGTACCAGGAACGGCGTTGACTCGCCATCACCGGCCGCGATGGCGGCAGCCGGAAATGCGGGGTATGCCACCGTGCTGGGATACGACCTCGACCCGTTCGACTATCAGGATCCCGGATCACCGGCCGTGGTCTCTCGGACCATCGCCGCGCTCCATCCAGGTGCGATCGTCAGCCTGCACTTCGGCCATCCGGGAACGATCACGGCGTTGCCGTTGATCTTGGACGCGATCGAACAAAAGGGTCTCACCACGGTGACTGCCAGCGAACTCTTGGCGTAGCGATCGGTTCGTCTGCTGGATCTGGACCCGGCAATGAGCCGTCGCGTCGGCATGGTCCACCGGTCATCGGTGCTTTCGCTGGCAGCTCGAGCCTGTGTCGACATCGTGGAGCGGCGACGCGGTGGGCGCGATCCGCGTACGATCTGACGTTGTGTCAGATATCGCTTCGTCCCATGAGCCAACGACCGAGATCGCGTGGGGTCTCCAGTTGCCGGTGCAATCGCAGTCGTCGGCCTACGTCCAACCCTGGGAGGGGGCGGCAGGCCGTGACGAATTGGCGGCGGTAGCGCGTGCCGCTGATCAGGCTGGCATCGGCTACGTCGCTGTCTGTGATCACGTCGCCATTCCTGCTGCGCTCACCGATGCCATGGGGTCGGTGTGGTTCGACACCATTGCCACGCTCGGCTGGCTCGCCGGGATCACCCATCAGGCTCGCCTCCTGAGCCACGTGTTCGTCGCGGCATATCGCCAACCAGCGGTGACCGCCAAGGCATTTTCGACGATCGACGCGCTCTCGGATGGACGAGCAATTCTGGGCGTCGGTGCTGGCCACGTCGAGGATGAGTTCGAGCTCCTCGGTGTCGATTTTGGCGAACGCGGCGCTCTGACGTCCCACGCCATCGACGAGATCCGCGAGATCTTTCGTACCGGAACGGTCTCGGGCGCATCGGTCCAGCCCCGGGCACTACAACCTGGCGGTCCTCCGATCTGGGTGGGTGGTTCGTCACCAGCGGCCATCAGGCGAGCGGCCGTGATGGGCGACGGTTGGCTTCCCCAGGGAATCCCCGAAGGCGGCATGCGGCGCGCGATCGCAGCACTGGCCGAGCTGCGTGACGCAGCTGGTCGCGACGGCGACTTCGCCGTCGGTATCCACGCTGGCATTTTTCGTCCGACGGGTACCGGTCGCAGCGAACACACGATCAGCGATCACGGCGCCATCGTCGACCGAATACGAGCGTGCATTGCGGTCGGTGGCACCCAACTCCAGGTTCGCTTCGAATCTGATTCCGTCGACGAACTGGTGGATGCGGTCGGAATCTTCGGCGGCGAACTCTGGCCGCAGGCGGTCGGGAGTTGAGCAGCGGTCGGGAGTTGAGCAGCGGTCGGGAGTTGAGCAGGCGGTCGGGAGTTGAGCAGCGGTCGGGAGTTGAGCAGCTACTCGCCGCGCAATCGACGGTTCTCTGCGTCGAGCTCTGCCAAGCGCTTGGCAGTCGAGCGAAGCAGCGAACGGGTCAACGATGGCGAGTCCTCGAGCACGGTCTGGAACCCGCGGCGGTCGATCACCGACACCAGCAGGTCGGTCTCGGCGGCGACGGTCGCGTTCCGTTCGGTGGACGCCAACAGTGCCAGCTCGCCGAAAAAGTCACCGGGGCCGAGTCGCCCAACGACCACGTCGTCGCGGGTGACCACGGCGTTCCCTTCGATCACCACGATGAACTCTCGGCCGATGTCGCCCTGGCGGATCAGGAACCGACCCGCCGGAACGCGGACCTCGTCGCTGAGACCGTCGATCTCCGCCAGTTCCGCCTCGGAGCACTCGGCGAAAATGGGGAGGTCGCGCAGGTGGGCGTGGGGGTCGGTGCCGTGGCGCATAGTGCGAACCCTACCCATCAACGCGTCGACCATGGCTCCGAAATCTGTCTCGACACCACAACCCAATACGAGGAACCGTCATGAGTGACATCAGGTCTGAACCCATTGGAGCCGATCCGGCCTCGGTTGTGAAGCTGGTGGCGCTGCTGCGGAAGAAACCCGCGCTGACCGACGCCGAATTCATCGAACACTGGCGCGATCGGCACGGCCCGCTGATCCGGGAGACGCCCACGATTGCGCGGCACATTCTTCGCTATGAGCAGCACACGCGGTATTCCGACAGCCCATGGTCGGGTTCGGAGGGTGTCGACGGCGTGGCCGTGCAGTGGTTCGAAAATTACGCGGCATGGGAAGCCTTCCTGGCCGAGCCCGACTATGCCCGGTTGATCGCTCCCGACGAGGCGCGCTTTCTCGACACCTCGACCATCCGATTCATCATCTGCGCGCCGCCCACTGTCGTCATCGGCTCATGATCGAGGCGCCATCGAAGCGAGCCATCGTGACCGGCGCCGCGTCGGGAATCGGGGCTGCGCTCGCTCGTTCACTGGCGGCATCGGGCGTTCACCTCGGTCTCGTGGATCGACGATCTGACGCTCTCCACGAGATCGCTGACGAACTCGATCGGGCAGGGGCAATCGTTGAGATATCGGTGCTCGATGTCTCTGAGCCGCCGGCGGTGACCGCCGGATTCAGGAGTTTGGCGGACCGCCTTGGCGGGCTCGACTGGTTGGTGAACAATGCCGGTGTCGGGAACCTGAAACGCCTCACCGAGTACACCGATGTGGAATGGTCCCGACTGGTCGGAGTGAACCTGACCGGGGTCTTTGCGGGCATGCGTGCGGCCATACCGATCATGCGATCGTCTGGCGGCGGCGGATCGATCGTCAATGTCTCGTCGATGTCCGGCGTGCGGCCCACGTTCGGCGAGGCGCCGTATTCGGCGGCGAAGGCTGGGGTCATTTCGCTGTCGCAGGCGGCGGCGCTCGAGGAGGGACCCGCCGTCCGCGTGAACTCCGTCTCGCCTGGTTTCATCCGCACGCCCCTCAACGATTTTCTGGCCGATGACCCCGACGTATCAGCGCAACTGCTCGCCGGGACACCCGGCGGACGATTGGGCGACATTGGCGACGTGATCGACGCCATCGAGTTTCTGCTGTCCGATCGGGCCTCGTACATCACCGGCCAGAACATCGTGATCGACGGTGGGGCCTCGTTGGTGACCGCTCAGACGCACGAACTTCTGGGACAGATGGTTACGCCTCGGTAGTCCGTTCGACCCCAATCTGCTTCGCGACATGGGCGAAACGTCCCTTTCTCCACCGCAACGCCCAAGGGTTTCGTACGATCGATTCATGACAGTTCAACGGGTAGCGACCGCCAGTACCGCGACGTTGCCTCCGTTGGGCGACTCGGGGCGAGTCGAGCTGTCGGGCGCGATCGGCGGGATGCACGAGTTCGTGACCCGTTCGGACAACGTCAGATCCACCCGCTCGTGGCGGTTGATGTTCTTGGCGATCCTCAACTTGGCCGACATCGTGACGACCGCAGCCGTGCTCGAGGCCGGTGGTGGCGAGATGAACCCGATCCTCGCGCCGATGGTGCAATCGATCTGGGTGCCATTGCTGTTCAAAGCCATGGTGCTCGCCATCGTCTGGATTTCGGTGACGCAGTGCTCCGTCCGATCTCGTTCTGCCGCCATCATGCTCAACGGGACGGTTGCGCTCTACGGGATGATCGTGGGTTGGAACTTCATCACGCTGATGACCCACTGACCTCGTCCCCCACGGCTGACGGTCACAGGACTCCACCAGCCCGCCTTGTCGGTCGGTCGGCGGAGTCCTACCCTCTGCCATGTGTGGAGTACCCAACGACCGGTTGGTTGGACCGATCGCGGTGCCCTGGCCCGGCCGACGTTGTTGGGACCGATTCCTGCTCGACGATGGGTTTTGGCCACGGCGCTGGTGTTGCTCAACGTCGCCGATGTGGTGATGACCAAGGCCATTCTGGCTCGTGGGGGGACCGAAGCGAACCCATTCGTGGCCACCTTCATCGACCACCCGGTATCACCGTTGCTCGTGAAGGGCCTCTTGGCGCTCGGCATCGGGGTGCTTCTGGTGATGTCGCCGCTCGAGCGACGGTTCGTTGACTGGGCGGTTGGCGGTGTCGTCGGCGTCTACTCCCTCGTTGTCTGTTGGAATGTCTTCGTGCTGTTCGAAGCGATCCAGGCCGCCTCCTGACGGGCTGAGCGGGGCGGATCGAACCGCAAGGTTCCGTGCTCCTGTCGTTCGGTTTCTGACGGGTCGTCAGATCCTGCGTTAGCCTGTCATTCATGCCAGAAACGTTCGCTTCCGACGACTTCCCCAAGCTGATTTCCGTGGATGATCACGTGATCGAACCGGCCACAGTCTTCAGTGACCGGTTGCCGTCGAAGTTCCTCGACGTGGCGCCGCGAGTCATGCAGGAACGCGGCCACATGAACTTCGTTGGTGGCGTGTTCAGCTACGAGGCCGCCGACGATGGTGATCTGTGCGACTGGTGGTTGTACGAGGACAAAAAGGTCCCCCAGACGCGGCTGTCGGCCGCGGCCGGCTTCGATCGCGACGACGTGAAAGTGGTCGGCATCACCTACGAGGAGATGCGCAAAGGATGTTGGGATCCGGTGGCGCGCCTCGAGGACATGGACGCCAACTGGACCGAAGCCCAAATGTGCTTTCCGAGCTTCCCCCGATTCTGTGGCCAGACCTTCGCCGAGGCCAAGGACATGGAGCTCGCCGATCTCTGCGTGAAGGCCTACAACGACTGGACGGTCGACGAGTGGTGCGGCGGTTCGAACGGACGGCTGATTCCGCTGACCATCATTCAGCTATGGGACGCCGACCTCGCCGCAGCGGAAGTCCGCAGGAACGCTGCCCGTGGCGTCCGTGCGGTGTGCTTCAGCGAGATCCCGCCCTACCTGGGATTGCCGTCCATTCATACCGAGTACTGGGAGCCCCTCTTCCGGGCCTGCGCCGAGACCGGCACCGTCATCAACATGCATATCGGAAGCTCGTCGAAAATGCCCTCGACGTCCGTCGATGCGCCCGCGGCCGTGGGGTCGACGCTGACTTTCGGCAACGCCATGTCGTCCTTGACGGATTGGTTGTTCTCCGGCTGGCTCGAGGTGTTCCCCACCCTGAAAATCGCCTACAGCGAAGGTCAGATCGGTTGGATCCCCTACATCCTGGAGCGGGCGGACAAAGTGTGGGAGCACAACCGCGGGTGGGGAGGAATCAGCGATCGTGTGAAGCTGCCACCGTCCACCTACTACTACCGACAGGTGTACGGATGTTTCTTCGACGACGAGTACGGCCTCGACAACATCGAGAAGTGTGGCGTGAACAACATCTGTTTCGAGACCGACTATCCGCACTCGGATTCCACATGGCCGCACAGCCGCGAGACCGCGCAGAAGCTCATGGGACACCTTCCCGCTGATGTGATCACCAAGCTCGTCCGCGGTAACGCCATCGAGATGCTCGGTCTCGAACTGTGAGTCGCTACCAGCTGCGAATCGGTGGGGACTGGGTCGACGGCGACGCCGGTACCTACGACATCGTCAACCCCGCCACCGAGCAGGTGGTGGCGGCGGCCCCGCAGGCGTCGGTCCAGCAGTCACTCGATGCCACCGCCGCCGCCCGAGAGGCGTTCGACTCGTGGAGCT
>JBBRSC010000220.1:0-5785 GCA_038245795.1 Acidimicrobiales bacterium | reverse complement strand
GAGGTTGCGGCTCCGACGGCCGGGAGTACGGTGAGTCCATGTCGCCGGTCGATCCGCCCTCTGCGTTGCCATCGGTCACGGCCCGGTGGGTGGCGTTTCTGTCCGTGTTCCTCGGTGGCGCGCTCGGCGCCATGATCGGCGGATCGTTCGCCGATCTGCAGTGCAACGGGGCGTGCGATACGTGGATCGGCGCGACATTGTGGGTGGGTTCCATCCTGGGGGCGGCCGGCGCGGCACTGGTCGCAGCGCTGACCCTGCGGGCACTCGGCGAATGGAAAACCGTTCGCGCCCTCGAGGCCGCCGCCGTTGAACGCGCCCGCGCCTCGAACCGACCGACACCGGCCTGAGTCCATGACCGCTCGTCGGGACAACGCAAGCGCGGAGGCGCTCCGTGATCTGGCGCTGATCGTCGGCGCCGCCGCCGCTGATCATGCCGTCACGGAACGTCGCCGAGGACTCGCCTTCGCGACCAAGTCGTCGATGACCGATCTGGTGACGAACGTCGACCGTTCCACCGAGGAGCTCATCGTCTCCCTGTTGCTCGACGCCCGTCCCAACGACGGGGTCCTCGGCGAGGAGGGCGGCGAGCGATCGGGCACGAGCGGGGTCCGTTGGATCCTCGATCCCATCGACGGCACAACGAACTTCGTCTATGACCTCCCCGGGTGGGCCGTATCGATCGGCGCAGAAGTCGACGGCGAGGTCGTCGCCGGGGCGGTGATCTGCCCGAGCCTGGCGTCGACCTACGCCGCAGCGCGCGGACTGGGTGCGACGTGCAACGGCGTGCCGCTCCATCTGGCGGTCGACTGTCCTCCCCTGGCGCAGGCGCTCGTCGGAACGGGCTTCAGCTACTTGGCAGCGACCCGTCGACAGCAAGCCGAGCGACTGGTGACCGTTGTGCCGGAGGTTCGTGACATCCGCCGCGCGGGCGCCGCCGCCATGGACCTCTGCGCCGTTGCGTCCGGGCGACTCGATGCGTACTTCGAGGAAGGGTTGGGGCCATGGGACCTCGCCGCTGGCGGGTTGATTGCGGTCGAGGCCGGCGCACACGCCTCATCGCTCGACGGAGGTCAGCTCCGTCCGGGCTCCGCACTCGTGTGCCACCCGGGGCTGGCGGCAGCGCTGATCGAATTGATTGCGCGGGCCGACGGATTGGCGTCTGATTCTCCCAACTGACGCGCGGCATGGCGCCATGGGCGAGACTGTCGAAGTGGGAACGCGAATCCTGACCGTCGAGGACGACGAACGAATCCGAACTGCTGTACGTCTGGCCCTCGAGGACGAGGGTTGGGAGGTGGAGGAGGCAACGCGCGGCGAAGACGCCGTAGGGGCCTTCGAACGCTCGCCAGCTGACGTGGTTCTGATCGACATCATGCTGCCGGGCATCGACGGGTTCGAAGTGTGTCGTCAGATCCGTCGCCGCAGCGATGTGCCGATCATCATGGTCACAGCCCGCGCTGACACCCACGATGTGGTGGCCGGACTCGAAGCGGGCGCCGATGACTACCTCACCAAACCGTTCGTTCCGAAGGAACTCTCGGCGCGGATCCGGGCGCTCCTGCGTCGGGCCCGCTCCACCGATGGATCGACCGCCAAGATGCGTTTCGGCGAGTTGGAGATCATCCCGTCCGAAGGTGTGGTCACGAGTGAGGGCCGCATCGTGCACCTGACCAAGACCGAGTTCCGACTGTTGGTCGAGCTGGCGAGCCAACCGTCGAAGGTACTGAGTCGGGAGATGTTGTTGGAACGGGTCTGGGGTCACGACTATTTCGGTGATGGCCGCTTGGTGGATGTCCATGTGCGACGGCTGCGGACCAAGGTCGAGATCGACCCGGCAAACCCTCGTCACGTGGTCACGATCCGCGGGCTCGGATACAAGCTCCAACCGTGAACGGCGGAGCGCCCCCGACGAGATCTCGCTTCCGACCATTGGCGCAGGTCGGCCTACGAGCACGAATCACCATTGCGTTCAGCCTCGGAGCGTTGCTCGTGTCGCTGATCCTGACCATCGCATCGATCATCATCATCCGACAGAACCTGTTGGCGGAGCGCGAACGCCTCGTCGCGGAACGCGTCGCCATCAACTCGACGTTGGTGGCCGACAAGATCGGTGCGGCCGACGTCGACACCCAGAGCCTGTTCGGATCGTTGTCGACGGCCGGCAAGCCATCGGTGATCGTGCGGAGCGCCAAGGCTGGCGGGGACATTCCCATCAGCCTCGATACCCGGTACGGGGCTGCGGTGCTCCCGGCGTCGCTGACTGCCCGGGTCCTCGATCAGCGGGTGGCTTCGACCATCCGCTTCGAACGTAACGGCGAAATTCTGCTCGCCGTCGGGGCCCCGATCCCCAACAGCACGGGCGGGTACTTCGAGATCAACCAACTCGGCGACATCAACAAGAGCCTCAGCAGTCTGCTCGTCCCGCTGTTGGCCGCCGCGGGCGTCATCACCGCCATCGGTGCCGGCCTCGGTTGGTGGGCGAGTCGTCGTGTGCTGAGGCCGCTGAGTGATATCACCCAGGTCGCCGCCGACGTTGCTCAAGGTCGACTCGACTCACGCGTCGCCTATTCGGAATGGGCTGACGACGTGGATCTGGCGCCACTCGTCAGCGCCTTCAACGACATGGTTGCCGCCATGCAGACACGCATTGACCGCGACGCCCGCTTCGCAAGCGACGTCAGCCACGAGCTCCGATCACCGCTGACAACGTTCAATGCATCGCTCGAAGTGCTGCGCAACGGCCGGGACGAAATGCCCGAACGATCACAACTCGCCCTCGATCTCCTGAGCTCCGACATGGAGCGATTCACGCAACTCGTCGAGGATCTCCTGGAGATCTCCCGCTTCGACGCCGGCGCCGTACGGCTCGAGCTCGACGAGGTCCTGATCGTCGAGTCGGTCGAGATGGCCAGCCGCACCCTGTCGACCACGCCCATCACGATCGAATCGGACCCGAGCTTGCAGGGCGTCATCATCACCCTGGACAAGCGACGGCTCATGCGGGTCCTCGCCAACTTCATCGGCAATGCCGCGAAGTACGGTGACGGGGCGCGACTCATCACCGTCATGCGGGCCACTCATCCACCAATCGACGCGCCCGATGAGGAACCCATGGACTGGATCCAGGTCGGCGTCGCCGACGAAGGACCCGGGGTTCCCGAGAGCGAACGCGAACGGATCTTCGATCGGTTCAGTCGGGGCGAAATGGGGGGCCGGCGCGGCAACGACCTGGGGGTTGGCCTGGGCCTGGCGCTGGCGGCTGAACACGCTCGGTTGCAGGGCGGGTCGGTCTGGGTGGAGAACCGGAACGACGTGATCTCGGGTGCGCGCTTTGTCGTGGAACTCCCGCTCATCGAAGCCGACGACGAGGACAGCGACACCTGGGACAACGACACGCTGGGCCTCGACGAAGTGCTCGTTGGGCCGTCGACCTCGGAGGTCACCTCGGAACTTCCCGTCATCTCGATCGCCGAGAGCGACCCCGGCAGGGCACGATGAACCTCAGAGGGATGGCGACAGTCTGTGTGCTAGCGGCTGGTGTCACAGCGTGCAGCATCCCGCTCGACGACTCCGCCCGTGACTCCGCCGTCATCGTCGCGGCGCCGGTCGCCAAGAAGGACCCGACTCCCCAGGGCGAAAGCCAGGCACTGCTGTTCATCACCAAGAACGATCTCCTGGTGGCAGTCGAACGCGACATCGCCGATCGGCGACCCTCGACGATCCTCTCGGGTCTGCTCGCCGAGCTCAGCCCAGATGAGCAGGCCGCAGGGTTCGTGTCGCAGATCCCAGCTGGCACGAAGCTGCGCTCGGTGCGACGCACCGACGAGGGCTTCATCGTCGATCTGTCAGCCCCGTTCGCTGAGGTCATCGGTACGTCCCGCCAACGGGCGGTTGCTCAGATCATGTTCAGCATCGCCGACGTCGACGAGGCCAGCCAGTTCCGCTTTGCCATCGAGGGTTCGCCGGTGCTCATCTCCACACCTATCCGCGGCGACTCTGCGGTGGTGTCCACCTGCGACTTCTCGGGACTCCTCCCCTCCGACGACGAAATCGGGACCGCTGGACTGACCGCCACGGTCAGTCGTCGGCTATCGGCGCTACGTCGCCTGACCTTCACGAAGTGTCCATCCACCGGCCGAACGGCGAGCGCAGAATGATCACCGACCCCTCCCTGCTCGTCACCATCGACGCTGGCACCACCGGCGTGCGTGCCATCGCGTTCGACCAGTCCGCCGCCGTCGTCGGTTCCAGCTATCGGGAGTTCACCCAGTACTTCCCGGCGCCCGGTTGGGTCGAACACGACGCCGCTGAGATCTGGTCGGTCACCCGGGTCGTATTGGCTTAGCTGTTCGCCACCCTGACCACCCCCGTCACGGCCATCGGGATCACCAACCAGCGCGAGACCGTGGTGGCGTGGGACCGGCGCACCGGCCAACCCGTGCACCGCGCGATCGTGTGGCAGGATCGACGCACCGCCGATCGATGTGAGCAACTCGAACAGCAGGGTGAACTCGACGCCATCCGCGCAGCCACCGGCCTGGTGCTGGATCCGTATTTCTCGGGCTCGAAAATCGAATGGCTCCTGACCGACGGCGGGGTCGGAGTCACGAGCGATCTGTCGATCGGCACCATCGACAGTTGGCTGTTGTGGAACCTGACGGGCGGGACCGGCGGCGGTGTCCTCGCCACCGATCCGTCGAACGCCAGTCGCACCATGTTGTTCGACATCCGGACCATGTCGTGGTCCGACGAACTCTGCGACCTCTTCGGCGTTCCCCCCCATGTGTTGGGTGAGGTCCGCCCGAGCGCTGGACGATTCGGGACCACCAAGGGCGTGGCGCCCATTCCTGATGGTGTCCCGATCAGCGGTATCGCCGGCGATCAGCAGTCCTCGCTGTTCGGCCAGGCGTGCGTGCGCCCGGGGATGACGAAGAACACCTATGGGACCGGTTCGTTCGTCCTGATGAACGTCGGTCCGACGTGTCCACAGCCGAGCAAGGGTCTGTTGACCACTGTTGCGTGGACGATTCCTGGACCGATCGGCGACATCACCCACTACGCCCTCGAAGGGGCGATCTTCGTGACGGGCGCTGCGGTGCAATGGTTGCGAGACGGCCTCGGAATCATCGACGAGGCATCCGAGATCGGGCCCCTCGCTGCCACGGTGCCCGACAATGGCGGCGTGGTACTGGTGCCGGCGTTCGTCGGATTGGGAGCCCCGTGGTGGGATCCCCACGCTCGCGGCACCGTGCTCGGACTCACTCGCGGGTCTACGAGAGCGCACCTCGCACGGGCCACGATCGAATCGATGGCGTTGCAGACGGCCGACGTGATGTCAGCCATGAGCGATGCGGCTGCGCAATCGGTCACGGAACTCCGCGTCGACGGCGGTGCGTCGGCGATGGATCTGTTGTTGCAACTCCAGGCCGACCTCCTCGGGGTGCCCGTGGTCCGGGCCGTTCAGCCCGAGACCACTGCGCTGGGCGCGTCATTGTTGGCCGGGCTCGGAGAGGGTGTGTGGTCGTCCGTCGACGAGCTCTCGGCGCACTGGCAGTCAAGCGCCATTTTCCAACCCGACCCCCATGTCGACGCATCGGCTCTGACCGGGCCGTGGCATCGCGCCGTCGACCGGGCGCGTCACTGGGACGTCTGAGCGTTCACCCGGTGCTCTCGAGGAGCACCGCCGGATCCGAGTCCGGAGTGACAAGCGGTCGAAGTTCGCTCAAACGACGCGCCGCCACGCCGGCCAGCTCGTCGAGCAGAGTCCGCTCGACGGCCCGCAACG
>JBBRSC010000219.1:0-5810 GCA_038245795.1 Acidimicrobiales bacterium | reverse complement strand
TCTTCGTCGAGGTTGAGGGCCAGGCCCAGGAGCCCGGACTCGAACTCCAGGAGCTCGTTGACGCCAGCGTCGGGAAGCCCGGAAACCCTGGCGATGCCGTCGCCGACCTCCAGGACACGTCCCACCTGGGTGAGCGCCACATCAGGCACGAAGCCCTCGAGGTTCTTGCGGATGGCGGCGGTGATGTCCGCCGTGTTGATGGTGAGTTCAGCCATGGTTCTTTTCCTGCCGGTCAGAAGGCGTCGCGGAGTTGGGTGAGACGGCTGCGGACGCTGCCGTCGATGATGGAATCGCCGATCTGGGTGACGATGCCGCCGAGTACCGACGGATCGATCACATTGCGGACCGTGACCTCACGACCAGTGCGGGCGGAGATGGCTGTGGCGAGTCGGGCTTGTTGATCATCGCTCAACGCCACTGCCGAGCGGACCTCGGCGACCACGGTGCCGGAGGAGGCAGCCGAGCGCTGGCCGAGCTCAGCGATGATCTTGGGAAGGTCGTGTCCACGCCCCGTGCCGACCACCATCGAGATGAGCGCCACCGTGGTGTCGCTAGCCCGACCCGACAGCAGGTCTTCGACGATCTGCTGGCGGCGGGCCGCAGGGATGTGCGGATCCGACAGCGTCGTGTGGAGCTCTTCGTTGGCTTCGAGGGCCTTGCCGAAACGAAAGAGCTCCGCTTCGACCTCGAGGAGGTGTCCTTCGGCTCGAGCCACGTTGAAGAGTGCCTCGGCGTAGGCGTCAGTTCTGGTTTCCATCAGTCGCTCCAGACCGTCAGTTCGAGGACCCGACCTGGGCGATGTACGCCTCGATCAAGCTCTGTTGGGTCGTGTCGTCGAGATTGCTGTGCACCACTTGTTCGGCGGCACCGAGCGCCAATCGGGACACGTCGTGGGTGAGATCGGTGGTTGCCTGACGACGCGATGACTCGATGTCGACCACGACCCGGGCGCGGATGGCAGCGGCGTCGGAATGCGCACGCTCGACGATCTCGACGGTGAGCCGCTCGGCGGTCTCGCGGGCCTCGGCGACAATGCGCGCGGCTTCGCTATCGGAATCAGCCAGCGCAGATTTGATCTGATCGCGTTTGGTTTCGGCGGCGGCGAGCGCATCGGTGGCGGCGGACAGTTCTCCCGAGATCCGCTCGGGTCGAGCTGCCATAGCCTTCTTGATGGCCGGCCCGGCCTTCCAGACGATGACTCCGATGACGATGACGAACGCGATGGTTCCCCAGATGACCTCATTGATGTCATGAGGAAGCCAGAAACCGTTTCCCTCGGATTCGGCGGCGAGAATGGTGGACAACACGATGCAGTTCCTCTCAGGCCTGGCCGCTGGAGCGGTTGACGTGGTCGTCGACGACCGACTGGTTCGCGGCGGCGTCGAGGGGACGCTGCACGACCTTGGAAGCAGCAGCCACGGCGAGCCCGCCGACCTCTCCACGCAACTGGTCGAGCGCTGAGCGTCGATCGGTCTCGATCTCCGCCATGGCCTCCATCCGTTGCGCTGCCACTTCGGTGTCAGCGGCTCCAACGATCTCGGCGCGTTGCGCCTCGGCGGCATGGCGCGCCTCATCGATGATCCGTGCCGCTTCGCTGCGGGCCTCAGCCAAGGTGGCGTCGTAGTCGCGGCGAACCTGTTCAGCCTCGACTGCGGCGCGTTCGGCGGATTCGAGATCGCCCTGGATCTGTTCCTCGCGCTGACGCATCGCCTTCTTGATGGGTGGCAGGCACACGGCCCACATCAGCACGAGCAGCAAGAAGAACGCGATCGCACCCCAGATGGTCTCGGGGATCGTCGGGAGAACCGGGTTGATGACCTCTTTGGTTCCCTCGGCGGCGCCCTCAGCGAGGATCGTCAACGATGCCAGCATGATCAGACGAACTTGAGCAGAATGAACACCACGAAGCCGATGAGCGCGAGCGCTTCGGTGAACGCGATGCCCAAGAACATGGTGGTCTGGACCTGACCGGCGGACTCGGGCTGACGGGCCATGGCCTGCACGGCCTGTCCGACGAGGTAGCCGATGCCGATGCCGGGGCCGATGGCGGCGAGGCCGTAGGCCGCGCCGGCACCGCTGGCGCCAGCAATGCCTTTGGCTTCTTCGGGCGTCGGGGCGGCCTGGGCGAAGGTCGCAAGTGAAGCGAGGGTACTCATGGGATGGTTTCTCCTGTGTTGGGGCCGATGGCGGATCCACCGGGCCGGTTGTGAGATCTGGTGGCTCAGTGCTCCGGGTGGAGCGCGCCGCCGATGTACACGGCGGTGAGCAGGGTGAAGATGTATGCCTGCAAGAACGCGACCATCAGCTCGAAGGCCGTAAATGCCACGAGCATGAAGAACGAGAATGGCGAGGCGGCAGCGAGCGCTGAGGCACTCCACAAGGTGGCGGTCAGCACCGAGAAGGTGATGAGCAGGATGTGCCCGGCCAGCGAGTTGGCAAAGAGCCGGACAGCCAGTGAGAAGGGGCGCACCAGGAAGGTCGAGATGAATTCAATCGGTGTCACCAACAGGTACAGCGCCTTGGGTACCCCCGGCGGGAACAAGGCCATCTTGAAATAGCGCAGGCCGTGATGCTTGACGCCGACACCGATGAACACGACCCATGCGAGCAACGCCAGGATGACCGGGTTCGCCATGCGGGCATTGGCCCCGAAGTGCGATGTCGGGATGATGCCGAAGAGGTTGCCGATGAGAATGAACAGGAACATCGAGATCAGCAGCGGCAGATAGGCCAGGCCGTCACGTCCGATCGTCTGCATGATGATCTGCTTCTCGACGAACTCGATGGTGGTCTCGGCGAGGTTCTGTGCCCCGGCCGGGACCAACGACTTCTTCGAGCCGGCGAACAGGAACCAGATGACCGGCACGGCCATCGCGATCAACGAGATCAGCGCGACCTTGTTGAATCCGAAGTTGGTGCCCTTGAAGAAGGCCTCCGGCCAGACGACCATTTCTTCGATGGTCGGGAACTTGAGTTCAGCGAACACGGTCGTGGTGCTCCTCGTGGTGAAGTGGTGCGGGCTTGAGCCCAGGAAACGCCAGGGACCCCGACACGTAGCGGAGTTCCCAGAACAACAGGCCCAGATGGGCAACGATCAGCGTGACGCCCAGCGGGATCAGTGAGATCCACCATGCGTCCTTCACGAGCAACACGGCGGCCATGATCAGCCCGAGGCGCAGTAGGAACCCGAACCCGGCGCCGCCCGCCATCATGGCGAAGCTGATACGCCCCGTCGTCTGCAGGATCCACGCGGCCAGGAAGAAATTGACCAGCACAATGGCAAGGCCGTAGCCCGCTGAGATCGCTCCGGGAACCCGCCAACCCACGAAACCGAGACCGACAAAGAGCGGGAGTACCCACACGGAACGCCTGATGATGTCGAGCGCGACCTCCATCGCGGGGGCTGGGCCCTCGAGGCGGTTCAACAGCGGATTGGCATCGTTCATGAGCTGCCCTTGGAGCGGTTGGCCCACACGGCGTTCTCGGCATGAGTTGCCATGCGTGCCGTGTAGCCGAAGTAGATCTTGATGACGGCACCGACGAGCCCGAGCACCGAAAAGATGATCGTCAGGACTGGCGTGGTCTCGAAGACCGAGTGGTCCAGCCACCATCCGATGAGCCCCAGGATGATTGGACTCATCACCAATTCGAACGACCCATGGCTCGAGTTGAGCTGGGCGGTGGGGGCGGAGGGAGTCGGAGAGCTGTTCATCAGATCGTCGTTGGTCTGGTGCAGCGCATCTTCGCCGAACGGCCGGTACGAAGCGCTTGTGAATACATACACAATCTAGAAGAACGGTGAAAACTGCCGCAAATCGAACGCACAGACCGGACGGTCATTGCGGCGCAGCATCATGGATGGCTTGAACGATGCGATCGGTGTTGGCGCGCGACTCGTGCACCATCCGCACCATCCAGAAGCGCAGGTAGCGGGCCAGGGAGAAACGAACGAACAGCGCGGCGCCGACGATGACGAGAGCGATCCCGATGAAACTGCCGGTCGCCATGAACGCCCGTTGATCGGCCTGGTTCGTCGTTCCCGACGTCTGGATGCCACCAAGGATGGCCAACGCAAACCCTGCCGCGAGCGACAGCGCTCCGACGAGCACCAGCGTTCTCTCACCGGAGGCGCTCGATCCACGAAGCTTCATGGATCCGATCTCCTCGGTGAAGGCCTCGATGCGTTCAGTGTTGTTGTCCACGCTGGCTCCTGTTGGATCGAGAAGATGGGGTCAGCCACCGAGATAGGCGGAAGACAGCTCCGCTTCGATGGCTGATGGAACCCCGACGGATCGTATGACTCCGTGCACCATGATGGCCGCCAGATCTGCGACACCGAGGACTGTACGCGCAAACTGCTCGACTACGAGGATCGATACGCCCCGCCGCGCGATCTCCGCCACGATGCCGTAGAGCTCTTCGACGATCAGCGGCGCGAGGCCCATCGACAACTCGTCGAGCAACAGGATGGCGGGATCCGACGCCAGGCCACGCGCCATCGCCAGCATCTGTTGTTCCCCGCCGGACATCGTCCCCGCGAGCTGTTTGCGACGCTCGCCCAGTCGAGGGAACTGCTCGTAGGTGAACGCCTCAACATTCTGGAGTGACACGCCCGTGTAGGTGGCCATCTGGAGATTCTCACGAACGGTCAGGTTCGGGAAGATGCCGCGACCCTCGGGGATGGTCACGACCCCGCGACGTGCCAGTTCCTCGGGCCGGGCGCCGACCGTGTTGCGACCCGCCATCAGCACCTGCCCCGATGTCGGAACGACGAGTCCAGCCACGACCGAAATCGTCGTGCTCTTGCCAGCGCCGTTCGGGCCGAGCAACGCAACCACCGCTCCCTGTGGCACCGTCAGGTCGACTCCGTGGAGAACTTCGATCCCGTCGTAGGCGGCCCGTACGTCGACCAATTCCAGTAGTGGCGGGGCATCCAACAATGGGCTCACGAGTGATCCGCCCCCAGGTATGCCGCGCGAACCGCTGCATTGTTGCGAACCTGATCGGGGGTGCCGCTCGTGATGATCTGACCGAAATCCAAAACCGCTATCCGGTCGCAGACCGACATCACGAGGGCGACGTCATGCTCGACCAACAGGATCGCGAGTCCGGCGTCCGCCAACTCTCGCAGCAGGACGCCGAATGATTCGGTTTCGGTGTCGTCCAGCCCCGACGCGGGCTCGTCCAACAACAGCACCTTGGGTCTGATTGCCAAGGCTCGTCCGAGCTCGACGAGTCGGGCGGACCCCGTGGGCAGTTGTGAGACCATGGAGTGAGCCACGCCCGACAGAGCGAGTCGATCCATGATCAGGTCAGCCACATCGCCCACGCTCATCGTGTCGGCGCCGCCGAGAAGTTGCGGGCCGTTACCGGAGCGACGCGACCACGCTCTGCGGATCTCTGCGCCACAGAGGATGTTGTCTCGCACCGACATCGATCCGAAGACCTCGAGCCGCTGGAACGTCCGGCCAATCCCCATTCGAGCACGCCGATGCGTTCCGAGTTTCGAGACGTCCCGCCCGTCGAGAACCACCCGTCCGGCTGTCGGTGCCTGCACTCCACACACCAGATTGAAGGTGGTGGTCTTCCCGGCGCCGTTCGGACCGATCAGCCCCGTCACCTCGCCTTGGTTCACATCGAGGTCGACGTCCGAGACGGCGAGATGGCCGCCGAACCGAATAGTGAGCCCACGTGTCTCGAGCAGCGCCACGTCATCCTCGCCGATCAACAAGCAATTCGCGCACGCCGAGCGCGCGCTCGGCGTCAACGATCTCCGAACGGGTGAACGGCGAATCGAGGCCCAGGAAGTC
>JBBRSC010000218.1:0-5813 GCA_038245795.1 Acidimicrobiales bacterium | reverse complement strand
CACTACCACCTGTCGAGCACCGTCGATCTCCATGCAGCGCTCGACTGGCTCGGCCATCGCAACGATGGGCGGCCTCCCGCGGAACGCATGCTGCCGGCAGCTCTCCTGCTCCGTGCGACGGCGTTGTCCGCTGCTCGTCACCCCGAGCTGAACGGCTTCTGGATCGAGGACGAGTTTCAGCCTGCGGATGGGGTTCACCTTGGTGTTGCCATCTCGCTCCGGGGTGGGGGACTCAGTGCGCCGGCCATCCGCGACGCCGACCAGCGCTCCCTTGACGACACCATGGAGGTGCTCCGGGACCTCGTCGCTCGAGCACGGCAGGGATCACTGCGGGGCTCGGAACTGACAGGGGCATCGCTGACGGTCACCAACCTCGGCGACCGGGGCGCCCAAGCGGTGTTCGGGGTCATCCATCCACCTCAGGTCGCACTCGTCGGGTTCGGTCGCGTCGTCGATCGGCCCTGGGCGGTCGACGGTCTGGTGGGCGTTCGGCCCACGGTGACGGCCACCTTGTCTGCAGATCACCGGGCGACCGACGGCCACGTGGGCAGTCGACTCCTCGAGACGATCGATGAGCTGCTCCAACATCCCGCCGACCTCTGAGCAATATCGCCACGACCGACCCACCCCGTCCCGAACCTGGAGGCAACCATGACCGACGCCGAGGCCCGCACCGTGATCGCCGCTGTGCTGAGAGGGATCGCCCCCGAGGTCGATCTCGCCATGTGCGACACGGCCGAACCACTCACGCGGGAACTCGACTTGGACTCGATGGACATGCTGGCGCTGCTCACCGGCATCGGTGAACGCACGGGCATCGAGATCCCCGAGACCGACATCGAGGCCGACTGGAGCCTCGACGACTTGGCTGCCTACCTCGTCGGAACGTGACACCTGGTTGGGGTCGAGCGGCCTCACTCACGTAGCCATCGAATCCGCTGGGGACGAGATCGTGGCATTGGGTCAAGGACAGTGGATACCCGAACCTACGCTCCATCTCGACCTCGATGGCTTGAGGGTGTGGTCGATGAGCCTGTGACCTTGTGCCCTACTGGCAGGATCGTATTCGGCGTACGTTCCGAAGATGGCCCAGCGTGGCCGCCGTGTGAGGAGTCCTGATGTCGTTTCCACTGCTGAACCGCTTCCGGGGGCGTGGGGCGCGTCTGATGCCGTCGCCGAAACTTCCGTGGGCCCCCTCGAGCGGCGGGCGGACCCGCGTGCTGTTGGAATGCCCGCCCGAGCAGTCTCCGAGTGTCGTGTCCTCGGTGCTGGAACGGGCCGGGATGGACGTGGTCGTGTGTGTAGGGCCGCTAGACCACGATCACTGTCCGTTGGCAGTGGGGGAGTATTGCTCCACCGTGCAGGGGGTTGATGTCGTCGTCAACATGCTGGGAACCAACACACCGGAACGTCGCGCGGTTCTCCCTGCAATGCTGGATTCCTCACCGCGGCGGCCGCCCATCGTCGCAGTACTTCCCGACTCCGACCCAGTACCGGGGGTTCAACCGATCGGCCATCGCGTGTCGGGAACTGAACTCGTGGATGCCGTGCACGAGGCGCTGGGCGAGGCACATTGCCCCGCGCCGTGGTGGGGCACGGGCGTCTGAAACCGTGAATGGTGGCGTGGGTGCCACGGCCCGTTGGGTCCTTTTACCCTGTACCGGTGGGTCTTCCGAGGCGATAGTTCAGGACCTACATCTGCTCGGAGGTGCTCATGGTCCTCGATATTCGTTCCGTCACCTTGGCAACCATCGTGGACCAGTACCCAGGCTGGATTCCCGTGCTCGAGGAGTTCGGCATCGATGGCCGCAACGGCTTGGCGATCACGTTGGCTGCTGCCTCCGATCGGGTCGACGCTGACATCAATGCGGTCGTCGCCGCGCTGTCCGGTCCTCCACTGAATCGTTGGGACTGTCGAACTGTCGGTGCCGCACCGATTCGATCATTGATCGAGCACATCGAGACGGTGCATCACTCCTTTCTTCGAAACGAGTTCCCGCGGATCAATCAGTTGATCGCAGCGGCTCGGCTGGAGCGCCCGAACGATGCCCTGCTCTCGGCGATCAACGAGCATTTTGACGAACTTCGTGGGGACATGGAGCCGCACATCCTGTCGGAGGGGCGGATGCTGTTTCCGATGTGCAAGAGCATCGTGGATGCGTTCTCGTGGCCGAGCTTCCACAGCGGTCCGGTCGCTCACCCGATCGACCTTCTGAAGCACGACCATGACCACGCTGGCGAGCTGCTCACAGCGCTCGTCAGCCTGGTCGACGACTTCGACCAACTCCGCGGCGCTCTCGAGGACGAGGACGACATCGCTGAGCTGGTCGCGGCTGTGCTCGGGTTGAACGCCGACCTCCGCCAACACCTCAGCGAGGAGAACGATCTGCTTTTCCCCAAGACGCTGCGGCTTGCCGGCGAGCTGAACGGTCTCTAAGGTTCACCCTCAGTGGCTCGCCCCGGCTTCCATTTTGGCGTCGCCAGCTTGGAACAGTCCGAGAGCGCCTTTGCTGGCGTTCGAGAACTTGTGGGTGACGATCGGGTAGAACCCGACCTCGGCGAGCGAGAACTCGACGAATCCACCCTGGGCGGGTTGTAGGTCGAGCGCCTGTGATCCGCCTCGTCGAGCGTCGGGCCGCAGGTCGTAGGTGCCCTCTTTCCAGACCGTGTCGAAGATGGTCCCGACAATGTGGAAGGAAGAGTTCTCGGACGGACCGTCGTCGACGACCCACACTCGGATCCGCTGGTTCGGGTCCACCCGGATCGGGCTGGACTTGTACTGGTCGTAGTAACCGTTGAAGACGACGGCATCGAATGCCACGTTCTTCATCTTGGTGAGGTCACCTTCCTTGCCCTGTTCGCCCAGGTACAGCTCGGACTGGACCATCACGTATTCGTGGTCAACGGGTGCCAGATCGGGCGGATCGATGATGATTGCCCCATACATGCCATTACCGATGTGGTGCAGGGTGGGCGCGGTGCCGCAGTGGTACATGAACGCCCCGGCGTAGTCAGCCTTGAATTGGTACAGGAGCCGCTCGCCGGGTTTGATCGTGCGCATCTTTTCGTTCCATGCCACCCGTGAGGCGTGGAAGTCGATGGAGTGTCCCATCGTTCCGTCGTTGACCAGGGTGACGTTGAAGACGTCGCCGATCTTGCCCCGAAGAATGGTGCCCGGCACCTTACCGTCGAACGTCCACATCATCTGGGTGACGCCCGGGGCGACTGCGAGTTCCTTCTCGATGGCGTGCATCTCCACGTCGTGGACGGTCCCACCGGCAGCGGGTGCCAGCGTCGGGTCGTACGGCTTCCAGTCGGCGGGAGGCTTGGCTGCGGGGTCGATGGTGGCGCCCTTGGCGAGGTCAGCGGCAGGGGTTGCAGCTGCACCGCCCGATGATCCGCTGACGTTGATCGCCATGAGCATTCCGGCGTCCTTGTGTCCCGGGACAGTGCACCATGCCTGGCTGGTCGCATCGATCGGTCCGACCGTGACGGTTTCGGACTCGCCCGGCTGGAGGAGCTTGGTCCCGGTCGTTCCGGCCAACTTCAAGTCGTGGGCCATCGTGCCGGCATTCTTCACGGTCAGTGTGAGCTTCTGGCCGGACTCGACATTGATGCTGGCCGGCTCAACTTTGAACTCGGTCAGGGTGACGTCGACGGTTTTCGGAGGTGCTGCGCTGGCCTTCGCTGCGCCTGTCCCGCCGGGAAGGAAGAGACCAAACGCCCCGATCACCAACGAAAGCGCTGCAACAGCGGCCACGATGGACCACAACCCCGAGTCAACCATCGAAAATCGTTGCTTGCTGTCGTTCACAGTCGTTGTCTCGTTCACGGTCTTCTGGCCCTTTCGCCGAGTTCTTGTCAGGATCACAAGTTATATAGTGTGCGACTAGAGGACTAGGTCCCATTGTGAGTCTCTCCTTCGAATTGCTTTCCAGATGATCGACCTTGACATGTGACTGATAGGTCACCTATGTTCGCTACGTGGACGATGTGTTCAAAGCCCTCGCCGATCCCACCCGAAGGAGCCTTCTCGATGAGCTCTTTCGCGAAGACGGCCAGACGTTGAACGCACTCGACGGGCACTTCACCATGACCCGTTTTGGCGTGATGAAACATCTGAAGCAGCTCGAGGAAGCGGGACTCGTGGTGACCAAGCGTCGCGGCCGCGAGAAGCTCCACTTCCTCAATCCCATCCCGATACGACTCATCCACGATCGGTGGGTGAGCAAGTACACCGAACCGCTCACCGCTGCGCTGGTGGGCCTCAAGAGTCAACT
Source organism: Acidimicrobiales bacterium (assembly GCA_038245795.1). Lineage (GTDB taxonomy): Bacteria > Actinomycetota > Acidimicrobiia > Acidimicrobiales > Microtrichaceae > JBBRSC01. The sequence continues at coordinate 1,533 of JBBRSC010000218.1, read as the reverse complement.
GGAGCAACCCATGGAAAAGGTCTACGAGATCTACATCCGCACCACCCCCGAGCGCCTCTGGGAGGCAATCACCGACACGAACATCCGCACCAAGTTCCAGTTCGGCAACGAGGTCCGCTCCAACTGGGTTGTGGGCGGTCGTGTGGAGATGACCAACCCCAACGCGCAGGGAGTTCTGCTCGGTGACGGCGAGATTCTCGAGATCGATCCGCCTCGTCGACTGGTCCACACGCTGGTTGCGTTGTGGGGCGACGACGTGAAAGCGGAGGGCGCCTCGCGCGTGACGTGGGAAGTTGAGCAGGTCGCGGATTCGTGTCGGCTGGTTGTCACGCACGACCAGATGCGGGATGGCACCAACAGCCAGATCTACGGCGGCTGGCCCATGATCCTCTCGGGTCTCAAGACCTGGCTTGAGACAGGCGATGTTCTGACGACGCCCGGATCGTTGATGTACAACGGCCCGCTGGCTCGTTGGGACCTGGTTGCTGGTGGTTTCACCGCTCGAGTCGAGGGCGTGCCAACAGATCGCTGGGACGATCCGGCACCGTGTGAGGGCTGGGTAGCCCGCGACGTGGTGCGTCATCTTGTGGAGTGGGTGCCACCGTTTCTCGCATCGGGGAGTGACGTGACCATTCCGGTCGGGCCGTCGGTCGACGATGATCCGGTGGGAGCGTGGTCGAACCTGGCGTCTGCGGTCCGACGGACACTCGCCGATCCGGGGGTGGGGGAGCGCCGCTTCTCGCATCCGATGGCCGGGGATCATGCACTGGATTCGGCGATCGGTATGTTCATCACGGGCGACCTGTTGGTGCACACGTGGGACCTAGCGAGGGCAACGGGGCAGGACGAGACACTGCCATCTGGGGTCGTTGAGGAGATGCTGGTCGGGATGGAGCCGATGGATGAGATGTTGCGTGGCAGCGGTCAGTACGGAGCGCGGGTCGATGTCGCCACGGATGCCTCGACGCAGGACCGTCTCATAGCGTTCACTGGTCGCGATCCAGACTGGTCGGCGCTGATGAGCTGAATCAGTTGGCGGTCGCCGCTCGGGCGATTCGCCGGAGCGGCGGTTCGCTCCTCGGTGGTTGTCTGCGCGGTGGAAGGGCCTTGATCAGAACACTGGTTGCTTCGGTGACGCGATGCACGGCGATCTCGAACGCTTCCTCGGTGGCCTTCGATGTTGACTGCACGCCGCTCACTTTGCGGATGTACTGACGGGCGGCGGCCTCAATTTCGTCCGCCGTGACCGCTGGTTCGAGTCCACGCAGGGTGGTGATGTTTCTGCACATCGGCCCATGATCGCGCAGCGGCGGCTATCGGTTGGCTGGAGTCTTGGTGGAACCGATACGCTCGCTGCTCCTAGCCCCCATCGTCTAGTGGCCTAGGACACCACCCTCTCAAGGTGGCGGCACGGGTTCGAATCCCGTTGGGGGTACTCATCTGAGGCCGCTTCATCTCGGTGCTCCGGAGCAGGGGCGGCCTGGGTTCATCTCGCGGCGGTCTTGGAGGAGTAGCGAGATGGACGCCTCCTTG
>JBBRSC010000217.1:0-5825 GCA_038245795.1 Acidimicrobiales bacterium | reverse complement strand
GCCGAGAAGTTCTCCTGGGATCCGGACACCAACGTCCTCACCTCAGCGTGGGCCAACCGAACGGTCAGCTGCCCCAACGGGATCCCCTCGATGAGCTCAGCCACCGGCCTCGCCTATTGCTGGGGTGCCCGCAACGATTACTGGACGCTCGAAGCAATGGACTGGCACACGGGCGCCTCGGTGTTCCACACGATCCTCGGGGCAACCAGCGTCGACAACAGTGCCTATGCAGGTACCGAGATCGGGGCATTCGGTGCAGCGCTGTCGGGGACGCTCGGCGGCCTCACAGCGATCCGCCCGAACTGAGCATCGGACCGCTCAGAGCAGACCCGGGCTTGCGCTCAGCGTCGCCGTGATGCCGGTTGGTAGTTCTTCCCGGCCGTGAGGTCGACCCGCGCCAGCAACCTCTCACACGGTGGTTCGAAGGTCTCAGCGAACCACCAAGCTCGCGCCTCGCCGAGCAGTTCCCATGGCAACGTGGTGAGCCGGTCGGTGTCGTCCTCGAGCTGCTGTCGGAGCGCTACCCCGATTGGTGTGACCTGACCGTCGTGAATCAGTCCCTTGGTACTGAGTGAGGCCCATCCGGCCGTGATCTCATCGGGGCGGCTCCCACGTGAGGTGGCCAGCCAGTCGCGCTCGTAACCGAGCCATGCGTTGTGCAGGATCGATGCCTCGACCCCGGTGAACCCGGCGGCCACAACGAGCGCCCAGTGGGTGTCGCCTCGCCATTCCCGCAGGCAGTTGACCGCATGCCAGCCCGACAGCACCGCGTCGTCGGGTCGATCCATTCGCAGATGCGACGCGAACAAGACACGCCCGATACGCGGGAGCTGTTCGACCACAGGCCACAGAACCGTCCCGAATTCGGCGAGAGGCGCGACGATGTCCGGCGCAAACTCCCCCAGGCCGTCGAGCACTGCGGCATCGCGGGCCGCGCTGACCTCGGTCCACGACGTATTCGCTTCGACAAGATCCGAGGCGATGCGGATACCGATCGGGCTGATGGAACCGAAGGCCGCAGTCACAGCGTCCGGCCCGGCCGGCCCAAGGGGTGCAGCACGGGCCGCGATGTAGCCCAGCGGACCGGGTAGGCCAAGGGCCTCGAACCGGCTGACAGCGCCCGGGTCCCAGAAGATCCACCCGATCGTTGTCTGGACCGAACGGGCATTCCGACGGCTGATCTCGATCCAATCGGTCATCCCCGAAGAGTACCGGCGGGTGATGAAATCAGCGGTGCCGCAATCGCATCAGACCGAACACGAGCGCATCGCAGAGTGCCGACCACGACGCCTCGATGATGTTGGGCGACACACCGATCGTCGTCCAGGTGTCATCACCATCCGAGGAGTCGATCAGAACACGCACGACAGCTCCTGTATCCGCGTTACCGGCGGTCACCTGAGCGTCGAGCACGCGGACCTTGAAATCGGTCAGATGGATTCTCGCGAGGTTGGGGAGGTGCGCGCCCAGCGCCCCCCTGAGCGCAGCATCGAGCGCATTCACGGGACCATTTCCCTCGCCCACCGCTGCAATTCGTTGATCGCCAACCCACACCTTGACTGTCGCTTCAGTGGAGATGTCGGCCTGGCCGGACGACCCTGGTCCCTCGCGGTGATACGACGACACGCGGTACGCCTCGACCGAAAAGAACTCGTGTTCCCAACCCGTCGATCGGCGCATCAGCAACTCCAACGACGCATCCGCGGCTTCGAAGACGTACCCCTCCGACTCGAGCACCTTCAACCGTTCCGACAGCGCCGCAGCGCTTCGTGAATCCAACTCGACGCCGAATTCGGCCGCCTTCATGGACATCCCGGCGCGGCCACCGAGATCTGACACCAGGACCCGCGTCCGGTTTCCGACGATCGTCGGGTCGATGTGCTCGTAGCTCGCGCCGCCCACCTTGCCGAGCGCCGATGTGTGCAACCCGCCCTTGTGGGCGAACGCCGAAGAACCGACATAGGGATCTGCGGGATGCGGTGGAAGGTTCACCAACTCGGCGACATGGCGGCTCACCGCAGTGAGACGATCCATGCGCCCCTCCGGCAACGTGGCAATACCCAGCTTCAGCGTCAGGTCCGGAATCACCGTCATGAGGTTGGCATTCCCGGTGCGCTCGCCATAACCGTTGACGGTTCCCTGCACGTGGCTGGCGCCGCCAACCACCGCTGCCACCGTATTGGCGACGGCACATCCGGAATCGTTCTGGGTATGGATGCCAATCTTCGTTCCCTCGAAATAGGACACGACCTCACCCGCGATTCGCTGCACCTGATGGGGCAATGATCCGCCGTTGGTGTCGCACAGCACGAGCGTCTCAGCGCCATTCAACGCGGCAGCTTCCAAAACCCGAAGTGCGTACTCGGGGTTCGCTTGATAGCCGTCGAAGAAGTGCTCGGCGTCGAACAACACCCGGAGCCCCGCGCCACGAAGGAACTTCACGGAGTCCTGCACCATGGCAACCCCCTCTGCCAAGTCCGTCCCCAACGCCTCGGTCACGTGGAAGTCCCAACTCTTGCCCACGATGCACACCGTCGACACTCCAGCGCCGACCAAGGCTCGGAGCGTCGGGTCATCGTCGACCTTGCCCGCCGGCCGACGGGTTGACCCAAAGGCTACGAGCGTGGCAGTTGACAGTTTCAGCTCTGTCGGCGCGCGCCGGAAGAACTCCTCGTCCTTGGGATTGGCCTGTGGGAAGCCACCCTCGATCCAGTCGACGCCCAGCCAGTCGAGCTGCTCGGCCACTCGGAGTTTGTCGTCGACCGTGAGCGAGATGCCTTCGAACTGTGCGCCATCGCGCAATGTGGTGTCGAAGATCTCCACCGCTGACGGGGCACCTGGAAGACCACCGACACCCGGCAGGCCGCCCGCTGCTAGCTCGATCATCCGACGAGTTCCACCCAATCCTTGTAACGATCCACCTGGCCGCGGACGGCTCTGGCGTATTCAGCCGCAATGGCCGTGGTCATCGGGCCGGGACACGGGATGGAACGGTCGTCGACCGAGTTGACTGCGGAGACTTCTGCGGCGGTGCCGCACACGAACATTTCCTCGGCGATGTACAAATCGCTGCGAGTCAGATTGCCGAACCCCACCTCGAAACCGAGGTCCTTGGCAATCGCCATGATCGAGTATTGGGTGATGCCTTCGAGTGCCCCAGCCTCCAACGGCGGGGTGATGAGTTTTCCGTGTCGAGCAACGAAAATGTTCTCGCCGGTGCATTCCGAGACCAAACCGTGGGGATTCAACAGGATGGCCTCGTCGTAGCCGGCGTTGATCGCTTCGATTTTGGCAAGCGAGCTGTTGACATAGTTACCGGTGGTCTTCGCGGCCGGCGGCATCGTGTTGTTGTCGTGGCGAGTCCACGAACTCATCATCATGCGCACGCCCTTCGAGAGCGCATCGTCGCCGAGGTAGGCACCCCACGGCCAACACGCAATGGCAACGTCGACCGAACACGGAATGGTGTTGAGGCCCATCTCGCCGTATCCGTAATAGGCGATCGGGCGGATGTAACAACTCGGGAGACCCGATGCTCGCACGACGTCCTTGGTTGCGGCGATCAGCTCCTCACGGGTGAACGGGATGTCCATCATCATGATGTGCGCCGACTGGAAGAGCCGGTCGATGTGGTCGGTCAATCGAAACACACCGGGCCCGTTGTCGGTTTCGTAGGCACGGACACCTTCGAACACGCCCATCCCGTAGTGCAGGGAGTGCGTCAGGATATGGATCTGGGCGTCGTTCCAATCGACGAGCTGACCGTTCATCCAGATTTTGGAGGTTGGCGTGATGGGCATGGTGTGGTCCAGTCGCAGTGTGCAGAGTTGTGGTTCGTCGTTTGTGGTGGCAGGTCGTGTGTTGTGGTGCGTTGGTCAGAGGTTGGCCACGATGGCGTCGCCGATCTCCGACGTGGTGCCCGAGTAGCGATCGGGCGACTCGCACGCCGACAGCATGGATGTTGCGGCGTCGATCTCGCCAAGGAATTCCATCATCAAGGCGGCGCTGATGATCGCTGCCACGGGGTTGGCGATGTTTTGACCGACGATGTCCGGCGCCGTGCCGTGTACCGGCTCGAACATCGATGGTCCGGTGCGTGCGGGGTTGAGATTCGCCGAAGCGGCGAACCCGACGCCACCCGCCACCGCTCCCCCGAGGTCGGTGAGGATGTCACCAAACAGATTGTCGGTCACCACGACGTCGTAGAGCTCGGGGCGCTCGACGAAGTGAATGCATGCTGCGTCGACGTGGTGATAGTTCGTCGTCACGTCGGGGAACTCGTCGGCAACCTCGTCGAAGGTGCGCTGCCAGAGATCACCCGAGAACGTCAGCACGTTCTTCTTGTGCACCAGCGTGAGCTGACGTCGCGATGACAACATTGCACGGCCGAAGGCGTACCGAATGCAGCGCTCGACCCCATGGCGCGTATTGACCGAGCCCTGGGTAGCGACCTCGAAGGGTGTGCCCTTCCGGAGAAATCCGCCCTCTCCGGCGTAGGTGCCTTCGGTGTTTTCGCGGATGACCTCGCAGTTGATCTTCGGTGGCAGACGAAACGGACGAAGGTTGATGTACTGATCGAGCTCGAAGCGCATCTTCAGAAGGATTCCTCGTTCCACCAATCCAGCAGGAGCCGCCACGCCGGGTGCGGGATCACCGACAGCACCGAGCAGGATGGCATCGCACTGACGCCATTGGTCGAGGATCTCGTCGGGAAGCACCGTTCCGTCCTGGAGGTATCGATGAGCGCCCAGGTCGTAGTCGATCCACTCAACGTCCACACCGGTCGCATCAACCACCTTGCGGGCCTCCACGACGACCTCAGGGCCGATTCCGTCGCCGCCGACGACCGCTATGCGATGACGTTGCCCATCTGGGCTCGAAGGAGGGTGGGGGGTATCTGACACCGTCACACGCTACCAAGGACCGGCCGAACCCCCGAGGTGAGTACTCGCGGCCTGCCTCGGACTACATTCGATCCCCATGGCCGAGACCTACGAACTCTCTCAAGACGCATTCGATCGTCTCACTGCCGAGCATCTCGAACTCACCACCACGTGGCGAATCGAGATCGCCCGGAAGATCGAGATCGCCCGTGAGATGGGCGACCTGTCCGAGAACGGCGACTATCACGCCGCCAAGGAGGAGCAGGGCAAAGTCGAAGCGCGGATCGGACATCTCGGCGCATTGTTGCTCGATGCGGTGATCATCGAAGCCGGCGACGGATCAACAGTCGTGTCGGGCAGCGTGGTCACCGTCACCTACGAGGGCGACGACGACGAGGAGCGCTATCTGGTGGGACGGATCGAGGAGCAACGAGAAGGGCTCGACGTCGTCTCGCCCACCTCGCCGATGGGCGTGGCGCTGATGGGGGCGCTCCTCGGCGACACGGTCGCGTATCAGGCACCATCGGGCGAGATGCGAGTCACCATCCGCGCGATCGAAGCATGACTCGAGCCGCAGCTGAGTGACTGCCGGGCCGGTTCTCAGCGGCGGCGGCGGGCGAGAGCCATCAGGATGACCCCCCATCCGAACAACAGCGCCCCCAGCCCCACGACCCCGAGGGCATCCGAACCAGTGAACGCAAGATTCGAGGGCGAGGATTGAGTCAGTTCGAGCACAGCCGTTGCATCGGGCGTCAACGATGACAGCGTGACAATCGCTGACCGGCGCCCGTTTTGGTTGTTCGTCGTGCTGCTGCCGTCGCCACCCGTGCTGCCGTTGCGGCCGCCGTCGTCAGAGGTAACGGTGTACTCACCGAAGGGCAGATGCTCGAAACAGAGCCGTCCGGACGCGTCGGTCTGGCCGGTCAGCTCGATCCCGTTCGG
>JBBRSC010000216.1:0-5910 GCA_038245795.1 Acidimicrobiales bacterium | reverse complement strand
CCGGCGTCGGTGCGTTTGAGGAACAGCACGAGCGCCACGATGAGCAGGACGGACACGACCGCAGCCATCACATCGTTGGCGGAGAAGACCACGGCGCCGATGGTGAACTTCAGCTCGAACGGCGCTTCGAGGCTCAGACTCTGGGGCACCCGATCGAACAACGCTGGCAACGCGAGCGCCCCGAACGTGAGCAGCTGCGCCAACCCAATGGTGGCGACCGTCAGGGTGAGCCGCGATGACTTGGCGAATCGCCTGATGATGAGCACTTCTGCGAGCACCCCCACGACCAGCGCCGATGCCACTCCCAACCCGAGCGTCAGCGCGTACGGAAGCTTCCACGCTTCTGCCGCCAACAGCACGAACGTCACCGGCAGCGTGCCGAGGTCGCCCGCCGCGAAGTTCACGACGCGGCTCGATCGCCAGATCAGCGCCAGCGACAACGCCCCGAGCGAGCCGAGCCCACCCAATACGAGACCCGAGACCAGCCAGCCGACCTTGACGGGCCACATGACCTGCTGAACAGCCAGTACCCCAAGAGCGGGACCGAAGGTGCGCAAGGCCCTCTGTAACGGCGGCGGCAGGTCACGCAACATGTGGGGGTGACGGTAGCGTGCGGGCTACCCGGCCGCGCTCCAGACGGCGGCCACGTGGTGAATCGCGGAGGACGCAGATGTTGGTCGATGGTGGTCTCAATTCGGGATCGGCGCTGAACGCTGAAAAAACAACCCGTCACGCCGCCGAACTGGAGGAGGCCGGGTACAACGGCATCTGGACGGCCGAGACGAATCATGATCCGTTCATGCCGCTGCTGCTGGCATCACAGTCAACGACGTCGGTGGATCTCGGCACGGGGATCGCCGTGGCGTTCGCCCGCAATCCAATGAACCTCGCCAACATCGGTTACGACCTCCAGGCGTACTCGAAGGGCCGTTTCATTCTCGGACTCGGCAGCCAGATCAAACCGCACATCACCAAGCGTTTCAGCATGGACTGGTCGCATCCGGCCGCCCGGATGCGGGAGATGATCCTCGCCATTCGAGCCATCTGGGACTCGTGGAACAGCGCGACGAAACTCGACTTCCGGGGCGACTTCTATACCCACACGCTCATGACACCGTTCTTCGATCCGGGTCCGAACCCGTTCGGGAATCCTCGGATCTTTCTGGCCGGCGTCGGCGAACGGATGACCGAGGTCGCCGGCGAGGTGTGCGATGGGTTTGTCTGTCACGGTTTCACGACAGAGCGGTATCTGCGAGAGGTGACGCTGCCGGCGCTCGAACGGGGTCGCGCTGCCGCAGGCAAGTCACTGGACGGGTTCGAGATTTCGGGGCCGGGTTTCGTGGTGACCGGCACCAACGACGAACAGATGGAGGCGAGCCGCCAAGCGGTCTGTCAGCAGATCGCGTTCTACGGCTCGACGCCGTCGTATCGGGGTGTGCTCGAACTCCACGGATGGGGTGGACTTCAGGATGACCTCAATCGCCTGAGCAAGGAGGGACGGTGGGTCGAGATGGGCGGGCTGATCGAACCCGAGATCCTCGCGGCGTTCTCCGTGGTGGCGGAACCATCGAACATCGCGCGCGAGTTCACAGCCCGATACGGCGATGTCATCACGCGTCTGAGTTTCTACGCGCCGTATCAGGCGGACCCGGGCACGTGGCTCCCGGTACTCGACGAGCTCAAGGCCGCATCCAACCGGCGCCCCTGACGCCACACGCATTGGGTGTCGGTTCAGTTCCGACGTTCGATCAGACCGGAGCCAGAACATCCGTCATGGAGCGAGGCAGGTTCAGTCAGCTCTTGGTCTTCGACATGGAGTTCGAGAGATCGATGCTCGGTTCGGCAAGCTGAACGGCGTATTCGCCGGCTTCAAAGCTCGATCGGCAAGCGAATCGTTGCAGTTTGCCGGAGCTCGTTTTCGGGATGGTCCCGGCGGGAACGAGCACCACGTTCTGAGCCGGCACCCCGATCTCGGACATGACCTCGGACTTGATACGGCTCTCGAGCAGCTCGAGTTCTGCCGGGCCCTCAAGCTTCGTCTCGACGACCACCACAACATGCTGTTTGCCGGCTCGGCCGTCCTGGCCGAAGGAGATCACGTTGCCGGCGCGCACGCCCTCGATCCCACCGACGACCTTCTCGATGTCCTGCGGATAGATGTTCCGGCCGCCGATGATGATGACGTCCTTGATGCGACCGCACATCACCATGTCGCCGTCGATGGTGTATGCCAGGTCACCGGTGTGGAGCCACCCGTCGACGATCAGTTCCTTCGTGGCCTCAGGGTTCTTGTAGTAGCCGATCGTCAACGACGTCCCGGTGATCTGTAGCTCGCCCACTTCGCGATCGCGGCATTCCTTACCCGTTGCGGGATCGACAATCCGGATGTTGAGGCCAGCCACCGGTCGGCCGAGGATGGCCAGCTCGCGGGCATGGGGGCTCCCGGATGCGGCGGACGCGGCGAAGCGTTCGTGTTCGAGGACCCGACCATCGATGACGTCGGTCCGCATACCCGATCCGGGAGTAGGGAACGTCCCGGCAATACATACCTCAGCCATGCCGAATGCCGGGAACAGGGCTTCAGGCTTGAATCCGAACGGTGCTGCCGCCTCGGCGAAGGCCCGGAAGCTGGGAGGATCGACGGGCTCGGCGCCGCTGAGGCAGACCCGCATCGCGGAAAGGTCGAGGCCTTCGGCCCGGCGAAGGGCACGGGCGGCGAGCACGAAGCTGAAGTTCGGTCCGGCAGTGCAGGTGCCGCCGTAGTCGGAGATCCACTGCATCCATCGGAGCGGCTTCGCCAGGAAGTCCTGGGGTGCTCCCTGGACCAAGCGGATGCCGGTGGTCAACGGGATCGACAGCAATCCGACGAGACCCATGTCGTGGTAGAGCGGGAGCCAGGAGACGATCACGTCGCGATCGGTGAGCTGCCCGGCGTTGGTGGCGCCTTCGATGTTGGCGCACATGGCGCGGTGGGTCAGCATCACGCCCTTCGGGTCCGAGGTCGATCCGGACGTGAACTGCAGGACGGCGAGCGCGTCGGGGTCATCGGGGTGGCGAAGGAAGGAAGCGGCGTCGAAGCGCTGGGAGTGGTCGACGGGAAGGACCTCGGTGAACTCGACGAACGGTGGATCGCCGGCCTCAGCCTCGATGAACTCGGCGAACTGTCCATCGATGAGCAACATCGCCGAGTCGGCCTGGTTCATCCGATCACGCGTCTGAGAGATGAACGTCTCGATCGAACCCATGCGCATTGGCAGTGGCAGCATGACGATCGCGGCGCCACACAACCAGGTGGCTTCGATGGCCGTGACCAGCGCTCGGCTGGTCGGGCCGAGGATGGCCACATGGTTGCCAGGGACGATGCCGCGGGACTGCATGGCGGCCGCCATGGATCGGGCGTCGTCAAGGAGTTCCGCGAAGGTGATGGTGTCGGCAGTGTCGCCGTCAATGAAGGTGACCAATGCACCGGGCGGGCCTGTCCTCAGACCGGCAGCGGCTGCTTCGATGCGGGCATGGAGGGTGAGCGGTAGGTCATGTTCGGGGAGGGACATCACGACGATTGTGACTCATTCCCGCTGCTTTTGGTTACTTCGTGGCGGTGTGGAAGCCAAGTTTCCTGAGAGTGAACTGATTCGGAGCCGTCCCTCACAGCACGATGTTCACCATCTTGGCGGGCACCACGATCACCTTGCGGGGAGCGGCGCCGTCGAGCAGTGCCACCACTGCGGGGTCGGCCAGAGCCAGTGCTTCGATCGCGGCGGAGTCGGCGTCCACCGCGACCATGATGCGGGCACGGACCTTGCCCTTGATCTGCACCGGGATTTCCACCTCGTCCGCCACCAACAGGGCCGGATCGGCCTCGGGGAACGGCACATACGTCAACGACTCGTCGTGGCCCAACATGGCCCAGAGCTCCTCCGAAACATGTGGCACCAGCGGTGCCAACATCAGCACCAACGATTCCGCTACCGAACGACTCACCGGCGCTGCCAACTTCGTCAGATGGTTGTTGAGTTCGATCAGTTTTGCGATCGAGGTGTTGAATCGGAGCCCCTCCATGTCGGACCGAACTCCGTCGATTGTTCGGGCCAGCAACCGTGCCGTGCCGGCATCGGGTTCTGAGTCGACGACCGTGAGATTGCCCGTGTCCTCATCAACCAGCGACCGCCAGAGGCGCTGCAGGAACCGGTACATACCCACCACATCGCGTGTCGCCCACGGACGACTCGCATCCATCGGTCCCATCGACATCTCGTAGAGCCGCAGCGTGTCCGCCCCGTACGACTCGTACAGGTCATCGGGAGCCACTGCGTTGCGAAGGCTCTTGCCCATCTTGCCGAGCTCTCGGGTCACCAGATCGCCGTCGGAGAAGTACGACCCGTCGCGTTCCTCAATCGTGAGAGCGTCGCGGTAGACGCCGCGCTCGTCGGTGTAGGAGTGCGCAAGGATGTAGCCCTGGTTGTAGAGGCGACCGAACGGCTCGGGGCTCGACACGTGACCCAGGTCGAACAGCACCTTGTGCCAGAAACGGGCGTAGAGCAGGTGCAACACCGCATGCTCAACGCCACCCACGTACAGGTCGACGCCGCCCGAGGGCCGATCCGGGGTCGGGCCCATCCAATAGCGCTCGACATCGGGATCGACAAAGACGTCGTCGTTGGTGGGGTCGAGATATCGCAGCTCGTACCAACACGACCCTGCCCACTGCGGCATCGTGTTGACTTCCCGTCGGTACGCCTTGGGCCCGTCGCCCATGTCGAGGGTCACCTGCATCCATTCCTCAGCGCGCGCCAGGGGCGCTTCGGGCATCGACACCTGATCATCGGCGGCGAACGTACGTGGCGAGTAATCCTCGATGTCGGGGAGTAGCACCGGCAGTTCGCTCTCGGGGATGGCGATCGGCGTGCCGTCAGTGTCGTAAACGATGGGGAACGGTTCACCCCAGTAGCGCTGACGGCTGAACAGCCAATCCCGGAGCTTCGTGGTGACCGTCGGATGGCCGAGACGGCGATCCTCGAGCCATGTTGAGATGGCTGCCTTCGCGTCGTCGACTGACAGTCCGTCGAGCGAGATCGAGTCGTTGGCCGAGCCGCACACCGGACCGTCGCCGCCCCAGGCCGTCTCCCAATTGGCAGGATCGTTCGGCCAGTTCTCCGGGGGCGTCACCACCTTGGTCACCGGCAGACCGAAGGTGCGGGCGAACTCGAAGTCGCGCTGATCGTGGGCTGGCACCGCCATGATGGCGCCGGTGCCGTAGCCCATCAGCACGTAGTCGGCGATGAACACGGGGATAGCCGATCCGGTGGTCGGATTGAGCGCCATCGCACCGGTGAACACGCCGGTCTTGGTGCGGCCCTCGGCCTGTCGTTCAATCTCACTGCGTGACGCTGCGTCGGCCCGATATGCGGCGATCGCTGAGCTCGGATCGGCCGCTCCCCCGGTCCATGCCGAGTTGGTCGAAGCCGGCCACGACGTCGGCGCAATCTCGTCCACGAGGGGATGCTCGGGGGCCAGCACCATGTAGGTGGCGCCGAAGAGCGTGTCGGGCCGCGTGGTGAACACGCTGATCGTGGCCTCGGATGGCGTGTGATCCGATGCGGCCCCGCGCGACGTCAGGGCCGCAAAGTCCACCTGGGCGCCGGTACTTCGGCCGATCCAGTTGCGCTGCATCGCTTTGATGGCGTCCGGCCAATCGAGCAACTCCAGATCATCGATCAACCGCTCCGAGAACGCCGTAATCCGCATCATCCATTGGGTCAGCTTCCGCTTGAACACCGGGTAGTTCCCGCGTTCCGAGCGCCCGTCAGAGGTGACCTCTTCGTTGGCGAGCACGGTGCCCAAGGCCGGACACCAGTTGACCGGCGCGTCGGACACATACGCCAGACGATGTTCCGCCAGTACCGCCCGCTG
>JBBRSC010000215.1:0-5951 GCA_038245795.1 Acidimicrobiales bacterium | reverse complement strand
TCGAGACGATCGACGAGAACGGGGTGACACGCTGGGGAGTCGGGACCGACCCCAACATCATCACGGCATCGTTCCGCGCTGTCCTGTCAGCGATCGAACGACTCCGATCGACCTGAAAGAGCCGCGGCGACCGTTCAGTACTGAGCGGTCGCGGTGATTCGGCGAACCAACGGTTCGAAGTGCTCGAGCGGCAGCGTGTCGTAGTCAGGGTCGAACGCGACCTGATCCCACTCATCAGCAAACTGCTCAGCCAACGCGAACCACTCCTGATCGCGGTACTGCTCGCGGGCGTCTGGGTTGCCTCCAAAGTGATGGAAGTAGTGGCGTCCCTGAAAGTCTTGGTGCGCCTTGATCATCCAGTACACCTCGTTGCGAACGTACGGCTTGATGATTCCGGCTGCGATCTCGGGGTGGTTCGGCACGCTGATGGCCTTGCCGATGTCGTGACACAATGAGGCGAACACGACTTCGTCGTCGGCTCCGGCACGCTCCGCCAATGTCGCCGTCTGGAGGCAATGTGTCAGCTGGTCGGTGATGAACCCGTCGACGACGACCGACAGGCTCTCCAACAACATCAGGATCCGGTCGGCCACGCGACCTTGATTGGCCATGTGCTCAACTCCGATGGCGGACCATTGTTCGACAGTGGATTCGTCCATCCGTCGGAACTGTTCGATGGGAGTATCAATCGACATGTGCACAGTGTCGCGCCGTGACAGGTCCCACGTCAGGCCAGGTCAGGGAGGGACTGGTGGTGATCCATCATGTCGGCCATGACGATCTCGATGAAGTCGGCCACATCGGGAGTGACGCCGCCCGGCACGCCGCCGTAGATCGCACCGCTCGCGGCAGGTTCGCCGTGGTGGTCCTTGGCGTACTGCACCGCCGCCGCCAGATCATCGGACCACGAGTCGACAACGCCCGGCTGCGTCTGTGGTCGCGTCACGCACATGTGGATGGCGTCGGGATATTGCAGCCCGTTCATTCGCCAGCCCAACTCGCGGAGCTTGTCATTGACGAGGTAGATGTCGAGTTCGTCCGAGGCGATCGCAAAGAGGAACGTCGGGGACCCTAGGAGCTTCAGCTCGGAGTGGGAACGCACCGCATCCTGCATGGCGAACGCCGTCTCGAAGATCGCTTTGGCGTACCCCAGGTACCCCTCGGCGCCGATGGCCATCATCCCGGCCCACGTCGCTGCGAGCAGGCCGGAGCTCCGAGACCCGTCGATGCCGGGGGAGCAGTACTTGCCGCCCGTCCAGTCGGTCATGAAGAAATACTGGGCGTTGCGCAGCGACATGTCTCGGAACATCAGTACCGAGGTGCCCTTGAAGCCGAACGCGTACTTGTGCGTGTCTGCCGAGATCGATGTGACCCCGGGCAACCGGAAGTCGAACACCGGGATGTCGTAGCCGAGCTTCTGCCCCCACGGCAGGATGAAGCCGCCGAGGCACCCGTCGACGTGCAGACCGACGCCACGCTCCACGGCGATCGCGGAGAGCGCCTCGATCGGGTCGATCGTGCCGTAGCCGTAATTTCCGGCGGAGCCAATCATCGCAATGGTGTTCTCGTCGATCTGCGCCGCCACTGCGACCGGGTCGACGAGTGTCGTCACTGGATCGACAGCCACCAGTCGCAGCTCGATCCCGAGGAGGTGACACGCCTTGTCGAACGCCGGGTGACCGGTCTCGGGCTTGATGATGTTGGGGGTCGTGATACCGCGGCGCTTCTTGGCGTCCTCGCGATATGCGAGCATCGAGTGCAGGATGCTGCCGCTTCCACCGCTTGACACCAGACCGACGGGCGTAGCGTCGCTCACGGCCTCGGCGTGCATGAGGTCGAGGGCCATGGCGATGATCTCGCCTTCGAAACGGGTGCTACTCGGACAGACGTCGCGCTGCAGAGCGTTCATATGGCCGTAGAGGGCGTAGGCCTCGGTCATGAAGGCGTAGTGGTCGCGATCCCCGCAATACATCGAGCCCGATACCTTGCCGTTCTCCCACGCCTTGTCCTCGAGGCCAGCCATCTCCGCAAGCTCCGACATGATGGCGCCGCGATCGCGACCTTCCGACGGCATCCCGCGCACCACGGTGTACTTGTCGGCGTAGGGGTAGTAGCTGCTCATAGTTCATCCCTCTGTTGGTCGCCGCCGCTTCGACTGCGGAGTGATCCTAGCGATGGGCCCTGTCCGCCTCGAAGGCGGCGCACCATCGGCGCCGAACTCTCAGGGGAATTCCGCACGTAGCGTCATCAACAACTCCTCGAGGAGATCTCGCCGCCCAGAGCCGTTTCCGAGGGTCCAATCCGGGACGATGACCTCGCCGATGCCAACAGCTCGCCACGCCCCGACCACGTCGACGAGATGCTCCATCGGCCCAGCAATCGCTGCCCTCGGCTGGTTGCTGGCGACGAAATCCGCCGCCACGGTCATCGAATCCGTCACACAGACCAGCGCCTGACAACTCCGGGCAATCGTTGCGGGATCGCGATCGATGCCAGCGCACCGCCGATCGAGTACTTCAGATCGCTCGGCAATCGTGTCGGGCAACCCCCACATGTTCCATCCGTCGGCGTGTCGCGCGATGGCGCCGAGCATCCGGTCACCCTTGCCGCCGACGATCAACCGAATCGGCGCAACCGGCTTGGGTTCCGCCACGGCGTTCGTGAGCTGATACCAATCGCCGTCTATCGAGGTCTGCGGCAACTCGAGGAGCGAACGCACCGCCCCGAGGTACTCCTCGAATCGGGCGACGCGCTGCCCGCGAGGCGGAAGGTCAAAGCCGTACTGCTCGTGCTCGTTGGCCTGCCAACCGGCGCCCAGCCCCAATTGGATCCGGCCCGACGTGATGTGGCTCATCGTGGCCGCCCAGTTCGCCACCGCCGCCGGGTGCCGGTAACCAGCGCCAAGTACGAGCGGACCGAGATCGATGCGAGTTGTCAACGCACCGAGCGCTCCCAGCGTCGCGAAGACCTCATGTGTCGGTGTCGACTCGGAGCCGAAGCTCGTGCCGTCCCCCATGAAGTGATCGGCGATCCAGCATCCGTCCCATCCCGTCGAGTCGGCGTGAGTTGCAACGTCGACGATCTCGCTCCAACTCTGCTGGGTGGTTGGCCATATCGAGAAACGCACAGGGCAGAACGTAGTGTTGGCGACCGTGATCCCGGCTGACCATTTCCTTCCTGTCGACGAACGGCGGAACTAATGCTCGAAGC
Source organism: Acidimicrobiales bacterium (assembly GCA_038245795.1). GTDB lineage: Bacteria > Actinomycetota > Acidimicrobiia > Acidimicrobiales > Microtrichaceae > JBBRSC01. Next base: position 2,741 of record JBBRSC010000215.1, on the reverse strand, counting down.
GAAGTTTCCGCGAGGAGGCCGATGGCTTCTGCCGCTGCGAATGCGGGGGATGGCGATGGCCGGAGTTGCGGTCCGCTCAACGCACGCATGGGCGGCGAGGGTCGGGGCCATCTGGCCCGGTACCCGCGAGGCATCGGCGTTTGGTGGTTTCGGGGCCGGCAGCTTGATCTGCTTTCCCGGCGATGCGCTCGTGAACCCGGCGGGCATCATCATCGGCGAGGCCACGCTGATTGCGCCGCACGTTGTGCTGTCAGCTGGGTGGGGGCCGGGTCAGAGCGACATTCGACCGGATGTCCTCGTCATCGGCGACCGGTGCCTGATCGGTCGAGGATCCAGCCTGATCGCCCACGAACGGATCCATATCGGCGACGACGTATGGACCGGCCATCACGTCCACATCACCGACATGAACCACGGCACCGACCATCCAACGCAGCCCATCAGCCAGCAGTACGGCGACCCACAACCCATCACGATCGGCTCAGGATCATGGATCGGCCACGGCGCCATCATTCTCCCCGGGGCCACGATCGGACGCGGGTGCGTCATCGGCGCTGGCAGCGTGGTGACCGGCGACGTTCCGGATCACTCCATCGCTGTCGGCTCACCTGCTCGGGTAGTTGGCTACACCGGCGCGACGGCCGAAGCCTGATTGCCCGTTGCCGGCCGACGGCCCTCAGTTGAGGCCCGGGACCAGGGTTGGAACTCTCGTATCGGTGTTTGTCCCATTGCCCAGCTGACCGCTGTTGTTCTGCCCCCAACATTTGACCGTCCCACCGCCGAACAATGCGCAGTTGTGATTGTCACCTGCGGAAACCGCCGTGGCCCCGACGACCCCGAGCACCGGAACGGCGACGTATGACGAGAGATATCCGTTGCCCAGCTGCCCGAACACGTTGTAGCCCCAGCAACTGATTGCACCACCAGTGACCAACGCGCAGGTGTGGTCGAAGCCTGCAGTGACGGCGGATGCACCGGTGACACCCGCGACGAGTTTCGGGGTCGCTACCGTGAGAACGCTCGGCAATTCTCCGGCCTGCCCAAAGCGGTTGTATCCCCAGCATTTTGCTGTGCGATCAACAAGCACGGCACACGTGTGCCAGCGGCCAGCGGATATCGATGTGGCACCGGTCACCCCGACGACGTCCACCAGCGTGCTGTTCGTAAATTCTGTTCCGCCTCCCAACTGTTCGTTGCCGTTGTAACCCCAACACTTCACCGAACCCCCTTGGATGAGTGCGCAGGCGTATCCCTCTCCAGCGGTGATCGCCGTGACTCCTGAGAGTCCGACAACTTGGACTGGTGACGAAGAACCGGTCGTGGAGCCATCTCCAAGCTGTCCTGAGCCGTTGTTGCCCCAACAGAAAACAGTCCCGCCGATGACAAGGGCACACGTGTTGTAAACACCAGCAGCCAGGGCGATCCCTCCCGATAGGCCGGATACCTTGACCGGCGTTGCCGAATCAGCAGTTGACCCGTTTCCGAGGCCCCCGTAAAGGTTGGTTCCCCAGCATTCGACGCTACGGTCCGTGAGGAGGGCACACGTATGCCACTGCCCGCTTGCTACCGCCACCGCTCCAGTAACACCTATAGCCGAGTTGGCAGTATTCGACATTCCGTAGGCGGGGTATCCGAGCTGCTGGCCAAAACTTGCGCCCCAACATTTCACAGTTCCCGAGCCGAGCAACGCACAAGCGTGGCTAGATCCTGAGGAGATGCTCACAGCGCTGCTGAAAGTAGTCACTGGTGGTGAAGAGCTCACCGGGGCAGCGGTGGACGTGGTATTTCGGGCTCGAAGAACTGCTACAACCAACTGAGCCACCTGCGCCTTCGAGGCGACTCCAACCCATCTGCCTCGATCACATCTCAAGACGAAGGCTCCGTCGTCGCCGTAGTCAGTCGAACGGCACCGCGAACCTGCGCGCACACCTGGTACGCACGCTCCGCCGGCGAGCCCGAGAAGGAGCAGGATGCAGACCATTCTGTAACGCATGTTCAAAGTATCCCTACGGTCATAACCGGCTGGAGAGAATTGATGGTGGTCCCATCGCCGAGCTGACCCCTGGAGTTGTTTCCCCAACAGAGAACCACGCCGTGAGCAAGTACGCATGCGTACTGATAGCCGACCGAAATCGATGCCACGCCATTCGTCAGTAGCGATCCAGTGGCGACCGTTGAGTTGCTCGTCGTGCCAGTGCCGAGTTGCCCGAGGTCGTTACCGCCCCAACACTGAAGCGCTCCGCTCACCACGACACACGTGGACGAATATTTTGCAGAAATGGCGCTCGCCCCGACGATCTGCGCGACGGCCACGGGAGTGGAGGAGCTCGTGAGGGAGCCATTCCCCAACTGTCCCTCGGTGTTGTCGCCCCAACACCGGACTGCCCCGTTTGCAATGATCACGCAGGTGTGAAAAGCCCCTGCACTGATTGCAATCCCACCGGTCACGTTGGCGACGTTCACCGCAGTAGTGGAGAAGTAGCCATTCGAACCATTTCCGAGCTGAGTGTCGTTGTTTCGGCCCCAGCACTGGACCGATCCAGTAGCGAGTAGGGCGCAGCTTCGGTACTCACCTGCGGCGATGGCAATGGCACCGGTCACTCCGGAAACCGCAACTGGAATCAGAGATGCGAAACCACTCCCATTTCCCAACTGGCCGAAATCGTTGCCGCCCCAACAGTTGACAGTGCCGTCCACGAGCACAGCACAAGTGTGATCCCCACCGGCTGACACCCCGATTG
>JBBRSC010000214.1:0-5969 GCA_038245795.1 Acidimicrobiales bacterium | reverse complement strand
GTCGCCGACGTTGCTGGCGGCGCCAGCGGCGCGGAGGTCATTGATGGCGATGCGCAGGCCGGAACCGATGGTGCGGTGGACATGTCGTTGTCTGCAAGCGACGTTCCCGGGTCGCAGGTGGGTCCAGGGTGTCGGGCGCTGCTGACCACGACGCTTGCCACAGCGACTCCCACGATCACGAGGTGGGCTGACCAATCGGCAACCTATGTTGCCTCGTTCGCCAACCTGGCGGGCCGGCCCGCCGTGACGGCAATGTCGCTGGCGACGGTCCTTCCGAAAGGATTCACGTTCGGGAGCGAGGTGTCGATCACCAGCACCGGTGGTGCAACGCGAGACGGCGTGACCGGCCCCGCACCTGGGGATGTTGTGCCGATCTGGGGCGTGTTCTCGATTCCCGGCGGCGGGTCGATCGTCGTCACATTCACCGCTCGGACGGGCACGAGTCCAGGAGGCCTGTACCAGGCCTCTGCGCTGGCATCCGGCACCGTCGGAACCCAGACTGTTCTGTCGACGTACGCCGCGTCGGACACTGCCTTCGACGATGTGGCGCTGGCCGATCCCGTAACGTCGGTCCACGCTCAGTCATGGAGCGATCATCTCGGAGCGGCGTCGGTCGATGGGCGCGACGAGCTGGCTGCTGTCGACGGTTCAACGATCACCACCGGTGGGTTCGGGGCGGCGGCGACGATCGCCCGGACCACGTTGATCGATGCGGTCGGAGCCAGGTTCCCAGTCGCCTCCAACTCGCTTCCGTCGGGACCGATGACAGCGGCGGTGACCATTGGCTTGGCAGCCACCACACCGACGGACACGGTGTGCGCGGACCTCCGCATCCGTCGGGCCAGCACGGACTCCGAGTATCTGGCAGTGCCAGGGGCATCGATGCCCTGTGTGACGGGCACCAACGTGCAGACGTTCAAGTTGGCCCTGGCGGATCACCCGTGGACCGCAGCCGAGCTGAATGATCTGCGGATTGCCATCGTGGGCAGGTCGGCGCAGGGACTTGGCCTTCGTCTCGATGCCGCGACCCTGACGGTCGCATGGGCTGGGGCAACATGGATCAGCCGATCGACGAGCGCACTCGACGTTGCGGCAGGATCCGCGTCGACGCTGTGGCAAGCGCGGCTCGCGTCTTCGAACGACTCGGCCGCGGTGGTCATGGGAGATGGCAGCGCGTTTCCCAACGCCGCAACACCCGGCGTGTTCGCCCAATTCGATGTCGGAGCAGTGATTCCACCGGCGGCCACGATGAGGTCAGGGCGGGTCAACTTCACCGCCCAGACCGATGCTTCGGCGGACGTGTGTTGGTTCGCAGAGGTGATGAGCGGCGGGTCGGTCCTCTCGACAGTGGGATCGCCGAGCGCCGGGTTCTGCCGATCGAACTCGAAGACTGCATTCGCAGAGTCCGTTCCGCTGCCCGAGATGTCGCCCGCACAATTGTCGACCCTCACGATCCGAGTGAATGTCTGGCGGCCCGGCAGCGCCGTGGCTCGACTCACCGTCCAGAGCGTCACTGCTGACATCACGTGGAGCGTGATCTGATGAGTACTCGACGGGTCGCGAGGCGGACGAGAAGTGAACGCGGCACGTCATTGCTGGAGGCCATGATCACGGTCACGATGCTGGCGGCCGCGATGGCCACCATGATGGCTGCCTTCACAAGCCTGACCCGCGCCGTGCATCACAACGAGCAGCGATCCGATGCCGAACGATCGATGAATCTGTCGCTCGACACTGTGCTCCGGGATCTTCGCGCTGCCGAGGGCGTGATGAAGCCGACCAGCACACACACGGCGGCCAGCGAACTGATCGTGCGGGTACCAACCGATTCGGGCACGGCGTCGACGGTGCGGTTCGGTCTCACCGATGACGATCGGTCCTTCGTTCGCCAAGAACTTGATGAGAACAACAAGATCATCGCCCAGCGGGTGATCGTTGCATCGGTCATCGATGCACGCGAATCGGTATTCCGATACTTCACCTCCGGCGGCACCGAGATGCAAGCAGGCACCATCGACGCCGAGACCATCCAGAAATGCACGGTCCGGGTACGAATCACGTTGCGTGCGCCGATCGAGAACGGCGAGTCCATCTCGTCGTCAACCGATGTCGCGTTCCGCAATGTGCGACCCGAACAGGTGGTGTGCCCATGAATCGCATTCCCAAGCCCACGCGACGACGGAAATTGACCGAGGCCGGCAGCGTGGCCCTGGCCACCATGCTGATCATGTTGATGATGGGGATGACAGCGGTCATGGTCGATCGCAGCCTGTCGGACACACGACGATCGCGGGAGGGCCAGGATCGCGCGGCCGCGTTGAATGCTGCCGACTACGGCGTCACGAAACTCGCGGCGTTGGCGGCCCTGCAGCCGGGCCAACGCCTCGAGGAGCGGGGCACCCTGACTGATGCTGACTGGGCTGGCAGCGCCGAGCCCGCGAAGGACGGCACCATCTCGGTGATCGTGTCGGGGACCTCACACGGCAAACGTCGGGTCGTGGCGGCAACGTTGAGCCGCAGCGATGGCACGGGTTGGCTGGTGTCGGGCTGGCATGAAACCACGGTGACTCCCGGCTGACGAGGTCGTAGCGTCGAGCCATGACCGATAGCAACCCTCCAGACCGCATCACACCGGATACGAAGGACTGGACCTGGGTGCTCGACCGCCCCTGCCCGGAGTGCGGCTTTGATGCGAGCAATCATCGGAACGATCAACTGGGAGCGGAAATCCGTGCCAATGCCGCGCAGTGGCGGGTTCTCCTCAGTACTGCCTCGGTCGCGCTGCGGCCCGCACCCGAGGTCTGGTCGGTGCTCGAACATGGATGCCACGTGCGCGATGTGTTCGAGTTGTTCTACGAGCGTCTGAATCTGTTGTTGGGCGAGGATGATCCAACATTCGCCAACTGGGACCAGGATGCGACCGCCATCGAACGGAACTACGGCGCGCAGGATCCGTCGAAGGTGGCCTACGCACTGGCGGTCGCCGCGGGGCGACTCGCCGATGCCTTCGATCGGGTCACCGTCGCGCAGTGGCAACGAACGGGTCATCGGTCCGACGGTGCCATCTTCACGATCGAGTCATTCGGTCGCTACCTGCTGCACGACCCGGTCCATCACGTCTGGGATTGTGAGCGCGGCAACGAGGTGCTCGCCGAAAGATGAGCCCTCAGACGCTGATGACCTCCAAGCCGTCGAGCTCGGGAAGGTCACCAGGTTCTCCCGCTGAACCTCGCAGTCTGCGTGTCCGAGCTGTTGGCTCGTGCGGCTCAGGTGCGTCGAGCCCGGTTGGCCTGCTCGACGGTCGCTCGGTCCGTGGCGTCGAGGCCAGCTCGTTCCAAGATCACCGACAACAGCGCGGACTTGCCCTCGACGTAGGACTCGATGTCGTCGCTCGTTTCCGCCAGGCGTCGCTTCAGGGCGCCATACTCGTCCCGAAGCGCAGCATCGCTGCGCAGCACGTCACGGACGGCGATGTGGTTCCGGTGTGCGAGGCTCCCCTCGATGACGACGTAGGTGTTCGTTGGTCGCACGTGGGGTGGCGCCATGAAGGCCCATCGATGTTCGATGCCAAGTTCGCCACGAGCTGTGTAGCCGAGTTGCCCAAGCGCTGTCGCTGCGTCGGTGACGGCGGCTGGTTCGACGACGATATCTATGTCGATGACCGGCTTTGCTGCCAGGCCGGGAACCGCAGTACTCCCGATGTGTTCAATGGCAACGATCGCGACTCCCGCGAGCGCGCCTCGATAGCGGCCCGCGAGTTCCACGAATTCATTCGGCCAGCTCGCGTCGTAGCCCAGGACGGTGATCACGGCACGGCGCTCCCGTCATGAGAAAAAGAAATGTTAGCGATATTCGTCCCGGCCGATACCAACGTGTATCAGCACGTCCCGTGCAACACCGCGCCGATTCGAGGCGGGGGCGGATCGAGACTCATCGGGGCGGACTGCTCGTGACGGCGCTTCTCGTCACGGCGGAGCCCGACGAGCCGTAGGTCAGCGAGTTGATGCGGGCTTCACAGTCCATGCCCAGCGCCATGTGCGGGGTACGACATAGCCGACGCGAGTTTGTCCTGTACGCAAGAACGTGACCCGGGATCCGCACCAGAACCGCAGCACGTTGACCGCCCAGGCGCTGTTCGGCCGGATTCGTATCGGTTTGGTCGGGCATGTCCATGGCTTCTTCTGTTCGCCAGCCGTCGCCGGTTTGGTTGGCGTGGCCGGGGTCGGCGCCACGGTTGTGGTCGGTGCAGCGGTCGTCGTTGGAGGCGCAGCAGTCCACGTGAGAACGACGCTGCCATCACTGGCGCTGACTCCGTTCTCGGACACGACCGCGGTTGCGGAAGGTTCGGCAAAGTTCGAGCCGCCACCGCCGGCGCCGCCGCCTGCCCAACATCCGCTCGAGCCGCTGCCGCCGCCGTAGTAACCGCCGCCGCCTGCCCCTCCGACCTCACAGCCAGCGGTTCCCGCACCTCCGACGCCCAGGGCGCCGGGGTTACCCAGGTAGGAGTTGATCGCTCCTCCCGCTCCGCCAGCTGATGTTGTACCGGCGCCACCGCCCCCGCCGGAGGTTCCTGGAGGTCCGAAGGAGCTAGGAAAGGCATCGCCCCCGTTCGTGCCGCCACCGGCGCCGCCGGTTCCACCCTGAGACCCGGGACCGCTTCGTCCGCCGCCGCCGCCACCGCCTGCGACCACCACACGATTGACGAGCGAAACGCCACCCTGTCGAACATCCGAAGCGCCGCCGCCGCCGCCAGCGATGAGTCCGGATTCGGCTGATCCGCCGCCGTTGTAACCGCCGACGTCAGCGACTGCGGCTCCGCCTACTTCGATATTGAGGATCTCGCCGGGAGTGACCGGGATCGTCGCTGTCTGCCGCCCACCTTGGCCGCCAATGCTGGTCCAGTTATTGACGGTCCCGCCCGCCCCCGCGCCACCTTGGGCAACGATGGTCAAGGTGGTGACCCCGCTCGGGACGGCGAACGTCGAACTACCCGGCGTCGAGAATGTCTGCGAGGAAGTGGTCGCACCAACCGGCGACGTGCCCACCACTATGAGGCCCGCCACTGGAAGCGCGACGACCGTCACGGCCGCAAGCACTCGTTGGAACATAGAAGATCGAGACATGGAGGTGGCTTCCTCAAGTTGTGATGGCGGACCTCAAACCAGTCGACCGAATCGCTTCGCAAATGAAGCTTTCTCTGAACGACCAGTCGAGGCGATCGGCCGACAGATTGTGAGAGGTCACGAAGGGGGAGCCCACCGCGACAACGTTCTCCGCTTCATTGGCGTTCGCACCGCGGTCCGCAGCACCGGACTGACCCAGCAAGCTGGGGAACCTGTGTGCCAGGTCGGGAAAACGATCGGAGATGACACGCTGGGCCGGGTGTGTGAGCGGAGAGCCGTGCTTCATGAGCGACGGCTCGCGACGGCGTGAAGCTGCTCTTCGATGAGAATCTCTCGCGACGCCTCGTGGACCACCTGCGCGACGCGTTTCCAGAGAGCGCCCACGTCACCTCGGTAGGACCCGAGGTTGCAACCGATCAAGCGATCTGGGAGTACTGCATTGCAGCTTTTTTGACCACTCTGTGGCCAAATGCTCTGGCGAAAGCGGAGTGGCTCAACATCCGACGTGGAGCGGTGTCCGGGGGGTGACGGCCGATCGTCGGACGGGGCAAGGGGACCCCACGGCATCGCTAGTGGTCCGTCGCGGATTTGATCTGGTGGTTGAGGGCGGCTCGTCCTCGCTGGACTTTGGCGAGGATCTCCTCGGCGGGCTTCTTCCAGATGAATGGTTTCGGGTCGTTGTTCCAGTGGTCGACCCACAGATCGATGGCGTCGACGAGCTGTGCGACGCTGTTGAAGGTGCCGCGGCGTAACCGTCGTTCGGTCAGCAGATGGAACCAGCCCTCGACCAAGTTGAGCCACGACGACGACGTCGGTGTGAAGTGCAGATGCCAACGAGCCCGTTTC
>JBBRSC010000213.1:0-6010 GCA_038245795.1 Acidimicrobiales bacterium | reverse complement strand
CGACGAACTCTTCGAGCGTCCGTGGCCGCAAAGCCACAAGGTCGGCGTGGCTGTTGTCGGGGGACGCCGGATCGCGCGATGCCTCGGCGACGGAGGCACGGTCGGCAGCATCCGCAACGACATCGTCGAAGTGTTCGCTCGGGTCGAGCAGCTCATCGCGCATCAGCTCACCGCCAGCCGTTGGAGGGCCTGGCGCAGCAGATCTGCGGAGTTGGCATCAGGCGGGAGATCCCGCAGGGCGGCGGCGATCTCGTCGGTTCCGTAACCCAACCCGCCGAGAGCCTCACGAACATCGGAATGGGCAGAGGTCGATTGGGTCCCGTCGAAGGCCGGTGTGCCGGTGAGTTCGGTGAGGTCGACATCGCCCAGTTCAAGCTTGCTCTTGAGCTCGATCAGCAATCGTGCCGCGGTCTTCCGTCCGACTCCGGGCACCAGGCACAATGCCCCGACATCATCGGTCGCGAGGGCCACCCGCAGCGCACGGGGCGTGTGCACCGAGAGGATCGCTAATGCCAACGCCGGTCCGACACCGTGGGTCGAGATGAGCGACTCGAAGACTCCTCGCTCGTCGCGTTCGGCGAACCCGTACAGCGTCTCGGCGTCTTCACGGACATGATGGTGGATCCACACGAAGACCTCCCCGGGAGAACTGTAAAGATCGCCCGCCGTTCGTGGGGTGGTCTGTACTCGATGACCGACCCCGGCGACCTCGATCAACACCTCGGTGTCGTCCCGATCGATGACGGCTCCTCGGAGCGAACCGATCATCGCCGCACCGCCGCGGCGGCTGCTGCCCGCAGAGGAGCGTGGGCGACATGACAGAGCGCGATGGCGGCGGCGTCCGCGGCATCGGCGGGTCGGGGTGGGATCGCCAACCCGAGCAACGTCTGAACCATGGTGATCATCTGCTCCTTGTCCGCAGACCCGAACCCTGCGACAGCCGATTTCACTTCGTTCGGCGAGTACTCGACCACGTCGCAGCCTCGGCTGGCGGCTTCGGCCATCACGATGCCCGACGCCTGACCAACGCTCATCGCCGTTCGGACGTTGACCTGGAACAGCACCCGCTCGACGGCCACGACTTGGGGGTGCACCTCGTCGAAGAGCGAGCGCATCTCGCGTTGGAGTTCTGCCAGGCGTTGAGGGATCGGGTCCGACGGCGGGGTCGTGATCACTCCCAACGCAATGGCGCGTGCTTTTCCACCCTCGACCGAGAGCGCGCAGTACCCGCATCGAGACAACCCAGGGTCGATGCCGAGAACGAACATGTGTACGACTCTAGCGAAGGGAACGAGTCGGATGAGCGATTCAGGTCGAGTCGCCAACTGCCGACAACCAACAGCGTGAACCCCACTCCCTCCACTGATGACCATGACGTGTCGCTCCGAGACGTCACCCATCGATTCGGTGACATCACCGCACTCGACCATCTGAGTTTCGACGTCCCACGACATCAGATCACCGTGCTGCTCGGTCCCAATGGCGCCGGCAAGACCACGGCCATCCGTGCGATCACCGGTGCGCTCAGCCCGCGGGAGGGCAGCATCACCACGCTGGGGGTCGATCCCCGGGTCGACGGCGACGATGTTCGACCGCGCTGTGGCGTGGTCTCTGCGAAGCCTGCGCTCTACGACCGCTTGTCCGGCTACGACAACCTGCTCTATTCGGCGCAGTTGTACTCCGTACCCAAGGCGGAGATCCCTGATCGGATTCAGCTGGCCGCCGCAAGGTTCGGGATCGACGTGGCGCTCGATCACGATGTCGGCGGTTACTCCACCGGAATGAAGACCCGCCTGGCGCTGGCCCGCTCCACATTGCACGATCCGGAACTCGTCCTCTTCGACGAGCCCACGTCCGGGCTTGACCCCGAGTCGGCCCACGCGGTGCTCGAACTCATCCGCGACATGTCCGATGCCGGTCGCACCGTTGTCATGTGCACGCATCTGCTGGCCGAAGCGGAAGGACTCGCCGATCACATCGTGGTGCTCGAAGCGGGTGCCGCGCTCGTCTGCGGATCACCCGCCGACATCACCCGCCGATACTGGCCGGGGGATCTCGTTCGATTCGACGCCGAGTCACCCGATCAGCTCGATCGGATGGCCACCTGGCGAGGAGTCGTGGCCTACGAACGTCGACCGGGATCCCCCGCTGATGTCCATCTCGACGGAATCGGTCGTATCCCGGAGTTGGTCGCCGACCTCGTGCGCGACGGCGTGAGCCTCACCCGCGTCGAGCCCCACGCGCCCACATTGGAGGACCTGTACTTTGCCGTTCGACGCGCCGCCCGTGGCGACGGACTCGCTCCCGTCGAACGTGGTGTCGTGCCGACCGCCACCGAGAAGCTCGGAGCGAGCTCATGACCGCACCAGCTCTGGCCCACCCCACGAAGGCCCGGCGTCCGATGAACCTGCATCGCATGTGGACCGTCGCGGCCACCGATCTCAAACAGCTCATCCAGGCCCGCGACTACTGGGTACCGATGGTCGCCCTCGGAGCGATCTTCTTCCTGGTGGTCCCAACGATCCTGTTGTTCACGATCACCCATCTGGGCAGCGTCGAGATCGTCTCGAAGATCTCACGGACGCTCGAGATCCTTCCGCCCGAAGCCCAGGCCAAGATCCGGGGCACGACTCCTGCTGGGAGAACGGCGTATGCGCTGGCGGTCTTCCTGTTTGCACCGGTCGCAGTGGTCGTCCCGTTGACGATCTCGACGGCGGTGGGCGCCGCAACACTCGTCGGCGAACGGGAACGCGGAACCGGCGAGTTCCTCGCGCATTCGCCCGCGACCACACGCGAGATCTACGTGGGCAAGCTCATCGCCTCGCTGGTTCCCGGCTATGTGACAACCGTGGTCGGGTTCGGGGTCTATTCGCTCGTCGTCAACCTGATCGCTGGCGGCGATGTGGGCGGATGGTTTTTTCCGACCGGTCCGTGGCTCATCCTCATGTTCTGGGTGATTCCGCCGTTCCTGGCATTCACGCTCTCATTGGTCCTGAGGTTGTCGGCTCGGGTGAAGTCGACGGCGGCGGCCCAACAGGCATCGGGGCTGGTCAGCCTGCCGTTGATCATGCTCGCCTACTCGCAGTCGACGGGCGCCCTGTTCGGCACGACGATTTCACCGTGGCTGGTCGGAGCCGTGGCGTGGGTCATTGCTATCTGGAGTCTGAGTCGGGGTGTCCGCAGCGTCACCCGGGCCCGTCTGCTCGGCGTCGCCAACGAGGTCTAGGGGACCGCACTAGGCAACTGCTGAGGCCACGGCGGCCGCCAACTCATCGACCCCCTTGAACGCCAAGCCCGGCCCGATGTAGCGATGGGTATACGCGACACGTCCCTCAGCGTCGACCACGAACGTCGACCGCCGATACAGGTCCAACAATCCCAGATTTCCCCACCGTCGGCCGACGGCTTTGCCCGGATCGCTCAGCATCGGAAAGGCGAACCCTCCGTTGGCTCCTGCGAAGGCGGCGTGCCGATCGACGCTCTGCGGGCTGATGGCCAGGACCTGCGCGCCCAACGCATCGAAGCTGGAAATACCTTCGGTATACGCCGCGAGCTGAGCAGTACAGACTGCTGAATTATCCGCCGGATAGAAGACCACGACGACTGGCCCGCCACGGAACTTCTGGAGCTCGTAGCTGCCGCGACGCCCCGTGGCACCGTCGATGCCGTCAAGAATGAAGTCGGGCGCGTGGTCGCCCACCGAGAGAGACACGCTCAGTCGAGTTCTGCCATGACCGCGTCGGAGATGTCGAAGTTCGCATAGACCTCTTGGACATCATCGTGGTCGTCGAGCGCTTCAATCACTCGAAGCACCGCCTTGGCACCCTCGAGGGTCTCAATGTCCACCATCGTGCTCGGCAACATCGTCAGATCGGCCGATGTGACGGCGATCCCGGCCGCCTCGAGCGCCTCCCGCACGATCATGGTCTCGTGGGCGGGGCAGATCACATGCCATTGCTCCCCGTCGTGGGTGATGTCCTCGGCACCGGCGTCGAGCGCCGCCAGCATGAGCTCCTCTTCGCCCAATGCACCGTCCACCATCACCAGCCCCTTGCGCTCGAATTGCCACGCTACGGCACCCGGCTCCGCAATCGAGCCGCCGTTCTTCGAGAACAATGAGCGGATCTCGGGACCGGTTCGATTGCGATTGTCGGTCAGCGTCTCCACGTAGATCGCGATGCCACCTGGGGCGTACCCCTCGTAGTTGATGGCCTCGTACTGAACGCCAGCCTCGTCGCCGATCCCCCGTTTCACTGCGTTGCGGATGGTGTCGAGTGGCACCGAATTGTCCCGGGCCTTCTGGAACATCGTCCGCAGCGTGGGGTTCGCCTCCAGATCTCCGCCGCCCGATCTCGCGGCGACCTCGACCTGCTTGATCAACTTCGCAAAAAGCTTGCCGCGGGCCTTGTCCGCTGCGCCCTTCTTGTGTTTGATCGTCGCCCACTTCGAATGGCCCGACATGGCGTCTCTCTTCCTCGGAGTTCAGGACAACGATGCCACGAACGCCTCATGCACGCGGACGTCACGTCCGAGCTCGGGATGGAAAGTACTCGCCATGACGGCCCCTTGTCGGCAGAGCACCGGATCGCCATCGAACTCGGCCAGCACCTCCACCACAGATCCGACCGTCACAATCCGCGGCGCACGGATGAATACCGCCCGGAGCGGGGGCGGACCCAGCGACTCGATGTCGATGTCGGCTTCGAACGAATCGACCTGTCGGCCGTAGCCGTTTCGCTGTACCTCGATGTCGAGGGCGCCCAGCGACACCTGATCGTCTCGGCCATCAAGGATCGTCGACGCCAAGAGGATGGCGCCGGCGCAGGTCCCGAACGTGGGAAGACCTGCATCGAGTCGATCCCGCAGGGGACCGACCAGCGCTGAACGCTCCAACATCATTGACATGGTGGTGGACTCGCCGCCTGGAATGACGAGCGCGTCGACAGCAGCGAGTTCTTCGGGTGTGCGCACCTCGACGTGGAGCGCACCGATGGAATCCAGCAACAGGCCGTGACGGGCAAAGGCGCCCTGAAGCGCCAGAATGCCAATGACGGGTCGCGTCACCAGCCGCGTTCGGACAGCTTGATCTTGGGCTCGTCCATTCCGATGCCCGTCATGGGGGCGCCGAGGTTTCGGCTGACCTTGGCCAGAAGATGGGGATCACGGAAGTTGGTCGTGGCCTCGACGATGGCACGGGCCCGAGGCGCGGGATTGTCGCTCTTGAAGATGCCCGATCCAACAAACACCGCTTGCGCGCCGAGCTGCATGGCGAGTGCCGCGTCCGCCGGCGTCGCCAGGCCCCCAGCGCAGAAGATCGGCACCTGGAGTTCGCCGGTCTCGGCGATCTCCTGGACGAGCGGCAATGGCGCCTGCAGTCGCTTGGCCCACTCGAACAGCTCGGCCTGATCGGCCTGGCCGATCTTGCGAATGTCACCGAGAATCGAACGTAGATGGCGCACTGCCTCGACGACGTTGCCGGTCCCCGCTTCGCCCTTGGAGCGAATCATGCACGCTCCCTCGGAGATCCGGCGGAGTGCTTCGCCCAAGTTGGTGGCGCCACACACGAAGGGGACGGTGAACGCCCACTTGTCGATGTGGTGTGCCTCATCGGCGGGGGTCAGAACCTCCGACTCGTCGACATAATCGACGCCGAGCGCCTCGAGGATCTGCGCCTCAACGAAATGACCGATCCGCGCTTTGGCCATGACCGGGATGGTGACGGCAGCTTGGATGCCTTCGATCATCTCGGGGTCGCTCATACGAGCGACCCCGCCGTCGGCGCGGATGTCGGCGGGAACCCGCTCCAACGCCATCACGGCGCAGGCGCCAGCGTCCTCGGCGATCTTGGCCTGTTCGGCGTTGACGACGTCCATGATGACGCCGCCCTTCAACATTTCTGCCAGCCCCCGCTTGACCCGCATAGTCCCGGTGTCGTGCGACTCGCTCATGATGCTCCTGTGCTGCGAAGTGATCATCCCGACGTGGGACAACCGTGCCCTGCCAGGCTACT
>JBBRSC010000212.1:0-6012 GCA_038245795.1 Acidimicrobiales bacterium | reverse complement strand
GGTGGTGTCGGCCGGGCTGGCGATCGGGGAGCCGATGAGTCGCTCGAGCGCGAACCGTGGGATGCGGAGTTGGCCTCCGATACGGATCACGCCGAGGCCTTCACTCCCGCCAGTGGTCAAGTCTCGGCGGGCCAGCTCGTAGGCGGTCGTCCGACCGATACGCAGCACAACAGCCGCCTCGGTGATCGTGAACAATTCCGGTGATGACATATGCGCTGCTCCAAAGGTTGAGAGTGTTTCCCTCCCTATGCGCGCGCGAATCCCGGCGGAGCCGACATTTGTCAAACATTTCTGTGAAAGGTCATTCCTCCCAGCCGGCCACTCGTTGACCGATCCGGTCGCTCACGGCACGCAACGAGTCTGGAAGAGCGTGGGCGTACGTGCGCATCAACATGTCGGGCGAGTGACCCAAAATGTCCGCGACGGCACGGAGCTCGCCCAAGTCGGTTGCCTGGCGGACCATGTGCGTTGCTGCTGTGTGGCGAAGCCCGTGCGACGTGAGCCTCGGAACCCCAGCTTTCGTCACGAGCCGTTCCAGGGTTTGGTCGAAGTTGCCCGGCGACAGCCGGTTGCCGGTCTGCGTCGATAGCACCATGTTCTGATCGTCCCAGTCCGACCCAGCGGCGAGTCGTTCCTCGAGTTGGTTCTCGCGGTGCGCTTCGAGCCGGGCGGCTGTGTCAGCGTCGATCCCGAACGTTCTCCGTGACCGCTCGTTTTTGCCTTCGGTCCACACCGGTCGCCCCTCCACCTCCACGAGCGCTTTGTTGACGCGCACGGTGCGCGCCTCCAGGTTGATGTCGTCCCACATCAACCCCAACAATTCGCTGCGACGAAGCCCATACAGCGTAGATAGCCGGATGGGTCCACCCCACCGGTGACCATCAATCGTCACCAGGAATCTGCGGATCTGTTCCTCGTCCCACGCGTCCACCTCGCGGGGTCGCTCCGGTTTGGTGACCTTCTTCGGGACCGGGACACGAGCTGCGGGGTTGCGTCGGATCAGCCCTTCGTCGACAGCGTCCTCTAACGCGGCACGAAGGACACGACGGATGATCGTGATCGAGCGTTTGTTCAACAACCCACCCACCGCCATCTGCTCGTACCAGACTCCGATGTCCTCACGGTCGAGTTGGTCAAGGCGAACCGCGCCGAGCGCTGTGCCGATATGGCCGCCAGCCCACCGGTTCTGCATCTGGGATTTTTCGGTGATGTCGGTCTTCGCGGCAACCCAACGATCAACAACCCACCCAACAGTCCCTCGCCCGCCGCCCTCAGCTCCGTCCGCCGCGAACGCCGAGGCTGCCGTTCGGGCAGCGCGCTCCGACCCATACGTGCCGAGTTGGCGGGGCCGGTGCTTCCCAGTCGTTGTATCGATCCCGTCGAGACGCACCACCCAACGGTCGCGTTGCTTCCTCACGGTCGGTTGGCCAGTCGCCTTCCATCCCATCTTTCGGTCCTCTCACTGCTGTTGAGGACCAGCGCATGCCGGTCGATACCATCCCGTTTCTGATACATCGCTGATACATCAACGAAAACGGAAAGAACCCCGGCGTGCGCCGAGGTCCTTAGAATACCTATATCCCCAGTGTTTTCAAGGGTTTTGTCTGGTGCGCCCGGAGGGACTCGAACCCCCAACCTTCTGATCCGAAGTCAGATGCTCTATCCAATTGAGCTACAAGCGCGGCGGGGAAGAGTGTATCGAGCGGACGCCCCCCAGTCAGACGAGTTCAGCCGGCGATGTTCGCCTTTGCGACAATCCTCGTCGGGGTGACCCGGACAACCATCTCGGGTGGAACGGCGTTGCGTTGCCCGTAGGCATCAGCCTGATCAGCGCCCATGTAGCGACCACCGATTCGGGTGCCCCAGTACAGGAGATCCTCTGGATCGGTCGAGCACGTCACGGTGCCAGCGATCGTCACGAACGAGAACGGAGGAGTGTCGTCGTCCCAGCACAGACTCACGCGCGGATCCCTGAGGATCGCTTTGCCCTTGATGGTGTCGGCGGAGGTCATGAAGACGATCTGGGGTCCGTCCGTGGTGTCGTCGAGGTCGACCCAGATCGGTGCGACGTGGGCGCTTCCGTCTTTGCGGACGATACCCAGCTTGGCGGTTCGCGCTGGCGCGGCGCTGACGAACTCCTGCCACCAACCATCAGGTGCGTCGTTGTATCCCATGTGGTCAGGCTATTCCTTGCGAACAGCAGCGCGCGCTACCGGATTCTCCGAATGCGATCTCCCTCGCGGCCGGAGCGGGTCAGTACACCCGCGACGTGAGCACGTCGACCGTCACTTGAACCACCGACAGGACATCGTGATCGTCAGGACGGATGAGCGCGGCCCGACTTCCCATTGCGTGCGGTGCCATGACGACTCGGCGAGTGGCCGGAATCGACCAGTCAGGTAGATCCCCGAGCGGCAATGATGCAACAACCACCGCCACGCTTTCGTCGCGAGCCAGTTGCGTGAGGTCCTCGATCGATTGAAGCGTTGGACCGAACCGCTTCAGGTCGTGCACGAGGACGACCTTGGTTCGTCGTCGACGGACTTCGGCGTTGAGTTCCCAAACCGACTCTGCTTCTGCGAGGAAGAGCGGAAGCCTGGAGAGCGTGGCGAACGGCTTCATGAGTGCATCCCAGTCAGCGTCGCTGAGTTCGCCGTTCTGGATGATGATCTGAGGGACCCCGGAGAGACCAGCGAGTAGTGCGTTGGTCGCCTCTCGAACGAAATGGGTGTCGAGGAGAGTCCGTACGTCGGCGCGCAGGGCGAGGCTACAGAGCAGCGAGAGGGAATGGCTTCGGAGCGGCGTTTCCACCACCACAACTTCACCGCTGTAGATCCCCCCGCCCATGACTCGGTCGAAGGCCGTGAGGCCGGAACTCATGGGCGTCGGATCGGGTGGAAGCGCGGGCTCGTACTCGCTGAACAGGGACTGCAAACGATCGAGCGCGGCTTCGATTGCGTCGTTGGTCGACCACGATCTACTGGTGCGCCAGTCGTTGTCGATCTGTCGGCTTCCTCGCTTGTCCATGGATGTTCGTTTCTACTTGACCTGAAAGGCCCCGTGCTCGCGCGGTCTACGTCGACTGGGGGACAAGGGATGTGGCAATGTCGTCAGTGCAACTGACGAAGCTTGCGACCCCTCGCTTCTGATAGCGCGTCCACCTCTGCGGCGATCTTGTCTTCGCGAGGACCGGAACCCAGCCCACAGCCACGGTGGTTTCGACTCCAGTCCCCGGTGAGCGTTGCGGAAAGCGCTCAGCCCTCAGCGGAACGGTGCGACGATGGACGGGTGAACGACAGACCTAGTGAGGAAGCCGAGCCGAATTGGGCCAACAACGTTGCCGAGCCGGCGTGGCGTGCGGTGACCGATGGTGAATCTCGATGGCCGGCGACCGTGGCGATCGGGGTGGCGATTGCGTTGCAACTTGTCCTGCCGCACCAGTTCGCCATTGACCCGTGGTGGTTGATCCCGGGGATCGAAGCCGTCATTGCGGTCGGGCTGTTGGTGACGAACCCGATACGGATCGACCGGCACTCGGCCATGGTTCGCAACGCCAGCATGATGCTGATTGCGGTGCTGACGGCGGCGAACACATGGTCGGCGGTGCAGTTGGTGAAGGGCCTGGTCAACGGATCGATCAACGATCCGTCGAGATTGCTGTGGACCGGCGGTGCGATCTGGTTGACGAACGTCATTGCCTTTTCGCTCTGGTACTGGGAACTCGATCGAGGAGGACCGGGCCGACGGAGCGAGGGGGCGCGCGACTATCCCGATTTCATGTTCGCGCAGATGGCGAGCCCGAATTTGGCGCCAGCCGACTGGGAGCCGAACTTCTGGGACTACTTCTATGTGTCCTTCACCAACGCCACGGCCTTCAGCCCGACCGACGTCCTACCGCTGTCCCGTTGGGCCAAGTTCATGATGATGATCCAGTCGGGCGTGTCGTTGGTGACCGTCGCGCTGGTGGTCGCCCGCGCGGTGAACATTTTGAAGTGAGACGCGGCGAATCGCGTTGGGAAGAAATCGCGCACCTATGTCCGTCGAAGTGACGCGCCGGTGTCGAGGTCGAAGACATGTAGGCGGTCCACATCAACCGACAACCCGACCCGATCTCCGATCGCCGCTCGGGTCCGCGGGCCGCAACGAGCCACGATCTCGGTACCAGCGTCGTCGTTCGCCAACTGCATCGCGGTCGTGGCGTCCACGTCGGCTGCCAACTCGCGAACTTCTTCACTGCGTACCGCTGGCGCGTCGAGCCGACCGTGTAGATACACCTCGGCCCCTAACAACTCCACCAACTGCACCTCCACGCTGATCGACCCCAAGATCCCCTCCGTCGGCGTCGAGGCAATCCGCAGGTCCTCGGGTCGCATCCCCACAGCAATCTCCCGACCCACCTGGCCCGCAAGCCCGGGATGCTTCTGCCACCATCTGTCGCTCGGACGCAGCGTCGCCGAACCGACACCGATCACTCCGGTGTCGGCGACGCGACCCGTCACCAGGTTCATTGATGGCGAGCCAATAAAGCCCGCAACGAACAGGTTCGCAGGCTCTTCGTACAACTCCAACGGTGACGCCACCTGCTGCAGCACGCCCTTGCGCAACACCGCCACCCGATCGGCCATCGTCATCGCCTCGGTCTGATCGTGCGTGACATACAACGTCGTCACGCCAAGCCGACGCTGCAACCGGGCGATTTCGGCGCGCATCTGCACCCGCAGCTTGGCATCGAGGTTCGACAACGGCTCATCCATCAGAAACGCGCGTGGCTCACGCACGATCGCCCGCCCCATCGCCACCCGTTGACGCTGCCCGCCCGATAGTGACTTCGGCTTCCGGTCCAGTAACTCCGTGAGATCCAACACGCTCGCCGCTTCAGTCACTCGCCGCTTCACCTCAGCCTTGCCGATCCTGCGAATCTCCAATGCGAACGCCATGTTCTCGAACACCGTCATGTGCGGGTACAAGTCGTAATTCTGAAAGACCATGGCCACGTCGCGCCGACGCGACGTCAAGTCGTTCACCAGCTCGCCATCAAGGCGAATCTCGCCGCCCGAGATGTCTTCCAGGCCCGCCACCATTCGCAGACTCGTCGTCTTCCCGCACCCCGACGGACCGACAAGCACCAAGAACTCACCGTCATCGATGTGGAGATCCAGGTGGTCGACCGCCAAGGCGCCATCGCCACCCTCGAATGCCTTGGTCAAACCGATCAGGTCAATGGAGGCCATCAGCGACCCTTCGGCAACGATGACGCCAGATCCCACGCCGCCGAGACCAGGTCGTCGGGCATCGGCGCGAGATCAGCGAACGTCATGTCGAGTCCCTCAGCGCGGGCATAGCCTGGCAAGGCGGTCACGGCGTGAGTGAACTGCTCCCGAGTGATTCCCAACTCGGCAGGATTCGCACGACATCCGGACCGTGCGACCAGTGTCGCCGCCCACGTCGAGTCGTTGTCCTGGATGTAGCTCAAGGCCACCACCGCGAACGCAATCAACTCGCCGTGCACCTGATGCGCTCCAGTCTGATGTTCATAGCAGTACGCCCAGTGATGTTCGGATCCCTCCTCGAAGCGGGAATGCCCAGCCTCTGCACAGGCTGCGCCAATGCGCCGATAGGCGTCGGCCAGGAACCGAACCCCATCCACCGACACTTCGAAGATGTCGTCAGCGGCGACATCCAGTTCGGCCAACAACGTGGCCCCCAACGCCGCAAGGTCCTCCCGCCATGCGGGCTCGTGGCCCGCATCGACGGCCAGACGCCAGTCGAACATTCCGGTGTGGCAACTCAGGATGTCGCCGATCCCGCCGCGGTTCAACCGCTTGGGCGCCGACCGGATCAGATCGAGATCCAAGACCACCGTCTCCGGCCGCACCACTCCGACGTACCGAACGCGGCCCTCGTCCCGAATCCCCACCGCATCGGTGAAGCCTGCGTCGACCGATGTGATCGTGGGAATCTGCACCAGACGTCGACCAGTCCGCCACGCCAGGTACTTCGCCGTGTCGAGCG
>JBBRSC010000211.1:0-6027 GCA_038245795.1 Acidimicrobiales bacterium | reverse complement strand
GCCGCGTCGATGCCGCACCTGGATCGGCTGGCCGGTCGAGCAACGGTCGGGCGCGCCGCGGTGATCCCTCCGGGAATGGCGCCGGGGAGCGACGTCGGCAACATGTCGATCCTCGGCTACGACCCTGCCCACTTCCACACGGGTCGCGCACCGATCGAGGCCGCGTCGCTGGGTCTGAGACTCCCCGCAGATCGTCTGGCCTACCGCTGCAATCTGGTCACCGTGGGCCCCGACGAGACCATGGTCGACTTCGCCGGCGGACATCCCACCGACGCCGTCGCTGCGGCCATCATCGCCGACCTCGACGCCGAGCTGGGCCGGGGAGCAGGCTCTGGCCTGGAGTTTCATCCGGGAGGTCAATACCGCCACATCATGGTGGCACCGGCTGACTGGGAGGACGCCGAGTGCGTCCCTCCCCACGATCTGACTGATCAGACGGCGGTGTGGCCGACCGGCGCGGCGGCCTCGCGACTCCGAGCCGTCATGGATGCCAGTCGCGAGATCCTTGCGCGACACGACAGCGCCGCCACCCAGGTCTGGTTGTGGGGGCAGGGGTTCCAGCCGACCATGCCGTCGTTCGGGAGTCGTACCGGTCGGCGAGGCGGCATCGTCACGGCGGTCGATCTGGTCCGCGGGTTGGGAGTGCTCGCCGACATGGAACTGCCGACCGTCGAGGGCGCCACTGCCTGGTACGACACGAGCTACGAGAACAAGCGCGACGCGGCCCTTGCCGGACTGGACAATGGTGCCGACCTGTTCGTCATCCACGTGGAGGCCACCGACGAGGCAGGCCATGCCGGAAATGTCGAGGAGAAGGTGCGGGCGCTCGAGAACTGGGACGCCCGGGTTCTGGCTGATCTCGTCCCGGCGTTGGACGCAATGGGACCGTGGCGAATGCTCATGCTTCCGGATCATGCGACACCACTGCGGACCCGAACCCACACGGCAGACCCCGTGCCGTACATGCTGTTCGACTCGACCGTCGATGCGCCCGGCGGCCGGTACACCGAGCGTGGTGTCGCCAGCGCACCAGTCGTCGCAGGACACGAGCTGATGGGGCGCCTCCTGTCGCGCTGACCGGAGATGGTTGCCGCGTCGGTCGGTGCGTGGCTACGATGAAGACAGCTGCCCAGCGATGTGTGCCGGGAGTGTCCAGACCGCCGGTGTGTGACGCTCTTCAATCGTTGGTGTGCTGTTCCGAGATCTTGCCTCGCTCGACGTGAGATCCCATCGGACCCTCCCCGAACCCACAAAGGACCATAGTGAGCGCTGATTCCATGAACCTGGAGCGTTCGACGCTCGAACGAAAAGATCGCTCGGAGCTCGCCACCATTGCGGAGATGCTCGGCCGCAAGCCGACCTCGAGAGCCCGAAAGTCGGACATCGTTGATCTCATTCTCGAGTTGACCGGCGTGACCGAACCCTCGAGCTCCTCGGCGTCTGATGACGAGCCGGCATCCGAGCAGGCTGAACAGGGCAACGAGAACGCCGCGGACAACGCCGACGGCAGCGCTGCTGACGACAACGCTGCTGACGACAACGCTGCCGACGACGCAACGCCGATCGAATCAGTCCCGGCGACCAACCAGAACCCCGGGCGAGAGTCCCGCGGGAACGATTCCCGAAGCACCGGTGGGTCGCGTGGCGGTCAATCCAACCAGTCCGGCCAGGGTCAGCGAAACACCCAGAATCAGCCGGCCCAGAATCAGCCGGCCCAAAATAAGCCGGCATCGTCTGACCCCGAGTGGGCCGAAGGGGAAGGCGACGGCAACAGCCGCCGCCGACGTCGCCGTCGAGGCCGAGATCGTGATCGCGATGGCGTGCCGGAGGCGACCGAGGAGACTGCAACCTTCGAAGGCGATCCAACACCCGTTGACGGTCTCTTGGATCTCCGAGACGAGGGCTACGGATTCCTTCGTGTCAACGGATTCCTTCCGGGTCGGGACGACGTCTACGTGTCGGTCAAGCAGTGCCGCCAGCTCGGACTTCGCCGCGGCGATCACGTGTCCGGCGCAGCCCGTCCGGCGGGCGCACGCGAGAAAAACCCAGCCCTGTTGCGTATTGATCAGGTCAACGGCCAAGCGCCCGAGACGTCGCGTGGGCGGCCCCGCTTCGAGGATCTAACGGCGCTGTACCCGGACGTGAAGCTCACCCTGGAGCATCCCGATCATCCCGGTGACATCACCAGCCGCATCATCGATCTGATTGCTCCGATCGGCAAGGGTCAACGCGGGCTGATCGTCTCGCCGCCGAAGGCCGGCAAGACGATGATCATGCGTTCGATCGCGCAGGCCATCGAACGGAACCATCCCGACGTTCATCTCATGATGCTGCTGGTGGACGAACGTCCCGAGGAAGTCACCGACATGCGTCGCTCGATCGAGGGCGAAGTCATCGCGTCCACGTTTGATCGCCCGGCCGAGGAGCACACCGCCGTCGCAGAACTCACGCTCGAACGGGCGAAGCGGCTCGTGGAGTACGGCCAGGACGTCGTGATCATCCTGGACGGCATCACCCGGCTGGCGCGGGCCTACAACCTGGCGCAGCCGCCCAACGGTCGGATCATGTCCGGCGGCCTCGACACCGGGGCGCTCTACCCGCCCAAGCGGTTCTTCGGCGCCGCTCGCAACGTCGAGGAGGGTGGCTCCTTGACCATCCTCGCCACGGCGCTCGTTGATACCGGTTCCAAGATGGACGAAGTGATCTTCGAGGAGTTCAAGGGCACCGGCAACATGGAACTGCGACTTGATCGTCGATCGGCTGAGAAGCGAGTCTTCCCGGCAATCGACATCGACGCCTCGTCGACCCGTAAGGAAGAACTGCTCTTCGAACCGAAGCAGCTGAACCAGGTGTGGAAGCTCCGCAAGGTCGTCGCGGGCGTGTCGTCGGACGGCAACTCCGGGGCCAGTCTGGAGCTCATCATCGATCGGCTCCGGACCTTCCGCACCAACGCCGAGTTCTTGACCGAGGTCGGCAAGGCCAGGGGCTGATTGTCCCCGTGTCTGCCCGACCCACTACCATCGATGGTCGCCATGAAAGCTGACATTCATCCCAACTATCGCTACGTCGTCTTCCAGGACACCTCCTCGGGTGACACTGTGCTGACCCGGTCAACGATGACGACCAATGACACCATCGAACTCGACGGCGAGACGTATCCGCTGGCCAAGGTCGAGATCTCTGCGTTCACTCATCCGTTCTTCACCGGTCAGATGAAGATCATCGACACTGCCGGCCGCGTGGAGCGCTTCGAGCGTCGCTACGGGACCCGCAAGAAGAAGGCCGGCGCCGCGGAGTGACCATCGGGAGCGATCAACGTTCCCGTCTCCTCCTCGCCCAATTGCGAGCGGTTGCTGCCGCGTCCGATTCGCCCCCCGCTCCGGGCGTCGAACTCGTGGGTGGGTCGTTCCCCTCGGGGGCGACCCTGCACGACTCGGCAACAGGACGCGGTTGGGTGCTGATCGAGCACGCCCATGAGCGCTCGCTCGGCGGAGCGTTGTTGTGGGCGGTTCGCGCGGACGTGGTGTGTCTGGACGTGATCGTGTCATCGACCGAGGTTTCCGTCGCCGGGGCGCTCGCCCGACGGGCCACCCATGTCGTGCGCCCGACTCGGGTGTCGATGGTGGTCGGTGCCAGTTCGGTGGTGGTTGACCCGACTCCGGTCGTCACCTCCGGGCGACCCGACGTTCCCGACGACCTCCGACACCTCGTGCTCAACGAAGGCTGCGACCTCGTGATCGAACACGGCATCGCACGCGGCGAATACCTCGGTCTCGAACTGGCGCGCATCGTGTCGTCCAGACTCGAGGTGGGAGTGGGACGATTCGATCGGGAGATGGCCGCAGTCATGTACGCGGAGCTCGATGCCCGGGCGTCGCTGGCGACTGTCGCGGCCGAGGTCCGCAAACGACGTGTTCCCGGCGGCGAACGACATCCGCTGATGGATCTGTGCCGCGAGCGGTGGCTGCGCGTCCACGTGGTCGATCAGCCGGAGCTGGTGGGATGTCATTCTCTCGAACTGATCGAGACCACCATGGACCGCCCCAACCTGCTCGACGCACATCCGGCGATGGCCATCGACCGGACTCAGGACGAGGCGGTACTGGTCTGCTGCACGGTCGGAATCGACATCGACGCAGCGGTCATGGCAGCGGACGTGGCTCATGTTCACAATGTCGAACGAATCCTGGTGTGCTCCCCAGCTCCGCTCCCGGCATCGGTCGTGGCGGTGGGGACATGGATGTCGATCCCTCCGACGTTCATCGACATCCCTGCGCCCTGGTTGTAGGTACCCGGGCTACCCTTCGGCCGTGCTGGATCGACTTCTCGGCCTCCAACGGGAGCTCGCCGACATCGATATTCTTCTGGGCGATCCAGAGGTCCTGTCGGACTCGACGCGACTCCGTACGTTGTCGAAGCGCCGCAAGGAACTCGACCCGATCGTTGCCCGGGCTCAGGAACTCCGGATCCGTACCGACGATCGCGACACCGCCCGGGAGATGTTTGCCGAACTTGCCGGCGACGATCGTGAGGTCATGCGCGCCGAAATTGACGGGGCCGAAGCTCGTATCGAGGAACTCGAAGCCGAGCTGCGAGTTCTGCTGCTGCCGAAGGATCCCAACGAGGGCCGCAATGTGATCGTCGAAATTCGCGGCGCAGAGGGCGGGGAGGAGGCCAACCTTTTCGCCCGTGATCTGTCGGAGATGTACCGCGCATTCGCGGCGCGCCAGGGTTGGCGGACCGAGGTCATGTCGTCGTCGCCCTCGGAGATGGGCGGCTTCTCCGACATCACCCTCGGCTTCTCCGGCGAGGGTGTCTGGACCCGTATGAAGTTCGAGGCTGGACCGCATCGCGTCCAACGCGTCCCCGTCACTGAATCGCAGGGGCGGATCCACACGTCATCCGCGACGGTGTCGGTCGTGCCCGAGGCGGACGAGGTCGATGTCCAACTCGACCCCAAAGATTTGAACATCGACGTCTACCGATCCTCGGGTCCGGGCGGACAGTCGGTCAACACCACCGACTCCGCTGTGCGGATCACCCACCTGCCGACGGGGCTGGTGGTGTCGATGCAGGACGAGAAGAGCCAGATCCAGAACCGGGCCAAAGCAATGGTGGTGCTGCGAAGTCGACTCCTGCACCTGGAACAACAGCGCGCCGCCGACGAGGCGTCTGATGCGCGACGCAGCCAGATCGGTGGTGGCGGTCGGAGCGAGAAGATCCGCACCTACAACTTCAAGGAGAATCGTGTGTCCGATCATCGAATCGGGCTCACCGTGTACAACCTCGACAAGGTCCTGGCGGGCGAACTCGATGATGTGTCGGACGCACTGGTGCACGATGAACGGACACGGCAACTCGCTGAGCACGACCAGTGACGAACCACACGGTCGACTGGCAGGAACTCATTGTCGAGGCCACTGATCGGCTGCGTCAGGTGGTTCCCGACACCGCTGCGCGAGAAGCGCAATGGATTGCGGAGGAGGCGAGTGGGCTCGCGCTGGCTCAGGGCGGAGCCGATCGCAGCTTGTCGGCGACCGTCGGCGCTGTCGGCCGACTCGACGCGATGATGGAGCGTCGATTGGCGGGGGAGCCGCTCCAATATGTGCTGGGTCACTGGCCGTTCCGTCGACTCGATCTTCTCGTCGATGCCCGGGTCTTGATTCCTCGGCCCGAAACCGAAGCGTTGGTCGACGATGTCCTGGCGGCCGTCGACGAGACACGCAAGCGGCTCGGCGGCGTGAGACCCGTGATGATGGTTGATCTCGGTACCGGCTGCGGCGCCATTGGGCTGAGTGTCGTCGAGGAACGACGGGGGACGCACGTGATCCTGACTGATGTGTCCGACGGTGCGCTATCTGTGGCACGCGCCAATCTGGCGGGCCTCGGCCGACACGGTACGACCGTCGAGGTCGTCGCGGGTTCGTGGTACGACGCATTGGCGGAGGGCCTCCGGGGCCAAGTCGATGTGATTGCGTCGAACCCGCCCTACGTCGGGCTCAACGACGTCATCGCCGATGACGTCGT
>JBBRSC010000210.1:0-6034 GCA_038245795.1 Acidimicrobiales bacterium | reverse complement strand
GCCCTCGCCGTGGAGACGAAGTCCTGGTTTTCGCGCGCCTGGTCACGTGTGCCGAGACGATCGAGAACCCCAATGCCCGCCAAGGCCGCGACGGCGACCAGGAGCGGCAGCAGGATGACCAGCAGTTTGTTTCGAACGTTGAGTCGAGACAGCATCTCGAACCTTCCCTGTGGCGCGGACACGGGGTCCATGCGCGGTGACCTTCACCACCTCGGTTCCTCATCGGATCCCGGGTGCCAGTGCTTGAGGAAAACGGCCCAGCATCCTCAGAAACGATGTAGGTCGAATGAATCAGGAGAACTCGGCTCGCGGACGCTGAACTCGGCACATCAACCGCTACCGTCAAGAACAGTGTCCATGTCACCCGATCCCGTCACAGTTCAGGCTCCGCCGGAGACCGGCGCGCCATGGACCGGTTCGCTCCTCGAAGTCGACGGTCGCCATCTCTTCGAATCGCTGGCCGAGTCGGGTGTGACCGGAACGCTCCGGATCGGTGAGACATCACCGGTCTGGGTCGTCATCATCGACGGCGCCATCGGAATGGCTGGCCAACGAGGGGGCACATCGCTCCGCGCCACGGCCGGCGCCAGCGGAGTCTGGGAACCCACCGAGCTGGGCGAGCTCGCCGAGGGCTCGGCGGCCAACGACGTGGCCTGCGCCACCACGCTCGTCCAGCGCTTCGGATCGTCCGCCGTCGATGTGGTCCGAACCCATGTCGTGACCAGCGTTTTCGGTGCCATGCTGCCGTCGAGCGATCGCTATGTGTTCTCCCCCTCGGTGCCGCCACCACTGCCCGAGCTGCTCCGCTTCGACACCACCTCGGTGATCATCGAGGCCCTCGATCGGGTTGATCGTTGGAAGCGAATTGCCGAGTCGATCCCTTCGGTGTCCAGCATCTTCCGGCCGCGCCGGCGGCTCGCCGCTGACATCTCCGAGATCAGCCTCACGCCAGAGGAATGGTCGGTCCTCGTCGTGCTCGACGGCCGACGAAGCGTCACTCAGGCCATCTCGGCCGTGGGGCGCGGCGCGTTCGATGTGTGCTCGGTGCTCCATGATCTCATGTCTCGCGGCCTGATCGAACGAACGAACTGACCGAACCGTCCCGGGTTGGTGTCAGACTCAGACGAGCGGTCGTGCCGTGGGCGCGATCGGCGCGGGGAGCTGGGTCTCGCCCATCAACGCTGCGTCGACGGCCGCTGCGCAGGATCGCCCTTCAGCGATCGCCCACACAATGAGGCTCTGACCGCGTCCGGCGTCGCCGCACACCCACACATCATCAACTGATGTCGCATAGTCGGCGTCGCGTGCCACGTTGCCGCGCGGATCGAGTTCGACGCCGAGGCCTTCGAGCAGCGACGTCCGCTCGGGTCCCACGAAGCCCATTGCCAGAAACACGAGGTCGACCGGCAACTCGACATCGCTCCCGTCGACCTTCGTGAACGTCGGTCGCCCATCGACCATCTCCTGGACGACTTCGTGGAATCGGAGGGCTGTCAGTTTGCCGTCGGCGTCGCCGATGAAGGCTTCGGTATTGACTGCATAGACGCGTTCGCCGCCTTCCTCGTGTGCAGAGCTGACCCGGTAGATCATCGGCCAGGTCGGCCACGGGTTCACGTCGGGCCGGAGGTCATCGGGCCGCGGCATGATCTCGAACTGGTGGATCGACGTCGCGCCCTGTCGATGCGACGTGCCCAGGCAATCGGCGCCGGTGTCCCCGCCACCGATGATCACGACCCGCTTGCCCTCAGCCGAAATCGGTGCCGTCTCGAGGTCGCCCTCCTGGACGCGGTTCGCCCATGGCAGGAACTCCATCGCCTGATAGACGCCCGTGAAGTCACGTCCGGGAATGGGGAGATCACGCCAAGCGGTGGCCCCAATGGCCAGCACGACCCCGTCGTGATCGGCACGCAACTCGTCCATGCTCAGGTCGGTGCCGACCTCGATGTTGGTCCGGAACTCGGTTCCCTCGGCGCGCATCTGGGCAAGCCGACGATCGAGGACGCGTTTCTCCATCTTGAACTCGGGGATGCCGTAGCGCAGCAGGCCGCCGATGCGGTCCGCCCGTTCGTAGACGACCACCCGATGTCCTGCACGTGTCAGTTGCTGGGCAACTGCGAGGCCTGCCGGACCCGAACCGACGACCGCCACGCTCTTGCCGGTGAGCTGCGCGGGACGCACCGGCACGACCCAACCTTCGTTCCAAGCGCGATCGATGATCGAGACCTCGACCTGCTTGATGGTCACGGCGTCCTGATTGATGCCGAGGACGCACGCCGACTCGCACGGCGCCGGACAGAGCCTGCCCGTGAACTCCGGGAAGTTGTTGGTGGCGTGGAGCCGTTCGATGGCGTCGCGCCACCGATCCTTGTAGACGAGATCGTTCCAATCCGGAATCAGATTGCCGAGCGGGCAGCCGTTGTTGCAGAACGGAATCCCGCAATCCATGCATCGCGATGCCTGCTCCTTGAGCACTGCATCATCGAAGGGCTCGTACACCTCATTCCAATCTCGGAGCCGAACCGGCACCGGCCGTCGGGCCGGAAGCTCGCGACCAAATTCGAGAAAACCGGTGGGCTTACCCATGTCAGATCACTTTCGCCGCGGCCATGATGGCCTCGTTCACATCGGTGCCCGCCGCAATCGCGGTGGCAGTTGCCTCGAGGACCCGCCGATAGTCCACCGGCATGATCTTGTGGAAGTCGTGGACGGCGGTGTCCCAGTCGCCGAGGATCTTTCGGGCGACCGCCGAGTCGGTCGCCGCGAAGTGTCGCTCGATGAGATCGAACAACTCGTTGGTGTCGTCGGGCGACAGCGGCTCCAAGGCCACCATCTCCCGATTCAGCCGACCGTCGAAGGTCTCATCCGGGTCGTAGACGTAGGCGATCCCGCCCGACATCCCGGCCCCGAAGTTGCGTCCTGTCGGGCCGAGTACGACGACCCGTCCGCCCGTCATGTATTCGCATCCATGATCGCCGACTCCTTCGACGACGGCCGTGGCGCCTGAGTTGCGGACACAGAAGCGTTCGCCGACCCGGCCGCGCAGGAAGATCTCGCCGCTCGTGGCGCCGTAGCCGATGACGTTGCCGGCGATGATGTTGTCCTCGGCCGCGAACGGCGATTCGAGTGGCGGGCGCACCATGATGCGGCCGCCGGACAGACCCTTGCCGACGTAGTCGTTGGCGTCTCCCGTCAGCCGGAGCGTGATGCCACGTGGCACGAACGCCCCGAAGCTGTTGCCAGCCGATCCGTCGACGTCAATGGTGATCGTGTCGTCGGGAAGCCCGTCGCCGCCGTACCGCTTGGTGAGTTCGTGACCCAGCATGGTCCCCACGGTTCGGTTCACGTTGCGGATCGCCTTGCGGATGTGCACGCCGTGGCCGTGTTCGAGGGCAGCCGAAGCTTCGACGATCAGCTCGTTGTCGAGCGCCTTGTCGAGGCCGTGATCCTGAATGGCGGTGTTATGGCGTGGCGTGCCCTCGGGGAGATCGGGCACATGGAGGATCGGCGACAGGTCGAGGCCGTGCGCCTTCCAGTGATCCACGGCCGCATCGACATCGAGCAACTCGGCCCGACCGACTGCTTCGACGAGGGTCCGAAAACCCAGCTCAGCGAGCAGCTCGCGAACCTCCTCGGCGATGAACATCATGAAGTTCTCGACGAACTCCGGCTTGCCGCTGAATCGCTCTCGCAGCACCGGGTTCTGCGTTGCTACCCCGACCGGACAGGTATCGAGGTGGCAGACGCGCATCATCACGCAGCCCGACACCACCAGCGGTGCGGTCGCGAAGCCGAACTCCTCAGCGCCCAACAATGCCGCAATGACGACATCACGGCCGGTTTTCATCTGACCGTCAGCCTGCACGACGATTCGGTCGCGCAGCCCGTTGAGTAACAGTGTCTGTTGCGTCTCGGCCAGTCCCAGCTCCCAGGGGGCGCCGGCATGTTTGAGCGACGTGAGGGGGCTTGCGCCCGTGCCGCCGTCGTGGCCTGAGATGAGCACGACATCCGCCTTGGCCTTCGACACGCCGGCCGCAACCGTGCCCACACCCACTTCGGACACCAGTTTCACGTGGATCCGTGCGGCTGGGTTGGCGTTCTTCAGATCGTGGATCAGCTGAGCCAGGTCCTCGATGGAATAGATGTCGTGATGGGGCGGAGGGCTGATCAGTCCGACGCCCGGAGTCGAATGCCGCGTCGCCGCAATCCACGGATACACCTTGTAGCCGGGGAGTTGGCCACCTTCACCGGGCTTGGCGCCCTGCGCCATTTTGATCTGGAGGTCATCGGCATTCGTGAGGTAGTCGGCCGTCACGCCGAATCGACCGGAGGCCACCTGCTTGATGGAGCTCCGGCGGTCCGGATCGTGCAACCGATCGGCGTCCTCGCCGCCCTCGCCGGTATTCGATTTGCCGCCGATGCGGTTCATGGCGATGGCCAGGGTCTCGTGAGCCTCGGCAGAAATGGAGCCATAGCTCATGGCGCCGGTCGAGAATCGCTTGACGATCTCACTGGTCGACTCGACCTCGTCGAGCGGGATCGGTGCGCGGTCCTCGGTGCGGAAGCGGAACAGTCCGCGCAGGGTGGCGAGCGAGGTGGCCCGATCGTTCACGAGCGCCGTGTACTCCTTGAACACCTTGTACTGCTTGGTCCGGGTGGAGTGTTGGAGCTTGAACACGGTCTCGGGATTGAAGAGATGGATCTCGCCCTCGCGCCGCCACTGATACTCGCCACCCAGCGCGATGTCGCGGTGGGCGCGTTCCTCCGGACGGGACGGGAACGCCACTGCGTGTCGTCGACGGACCTCCTCGGCCACCTCGTCGATTCCGATTCCGCCGAGACGACTCACGGTATCGGTGAAGTACTCGTCGACAAGGTCAGCACCAAGACCGATCGCTTCAAAGATCTGGGCGCCGGTGTATGACGCGACCGTCGAGATCCCCATCTTCGACATCACCTTGAGGACACCCTTGCTGGCCGCCTTCACGTAGTTCTTGGTGGCCGTTGCGAAGTCCACATCGGCCAACGCCCCGTCGCGCGTGCGATCTTCCAGCGTGTCGAAGGCCAGGTACGGATTGATGGCTGCCGCGCCATATCCGAGGAGGAGGCAGAAGTGATGCACCTCGCGGGCCTCACCGGTCTCGATCACCAGGCCCACCTGGGTCCGGGTCTTCTCGCGGATCAGATGATGATGGATGGCGGATGTGTACAGCAGCGACGGAATGGGGGCCAGCACCTCCGTCGAGGCCCAGTCCGACAAGATGATGATGGTCACGCCGTCGCGGATCGCGTCCGAGACCTCGGCGCGGATCCGGTCGAGCGCGGACTTCAGTCCGTCGCCGCCTTCGGCCACAGGAAAGAGACACGAGATGGTCCGTGCCTGCCAGCCGAAACCGGCTTCGCTGACGTGGCGCATCTTGTCGAGTTCGTCATTGTCGATGATCGGTCGGGGAATCTCGAGGAGACGGCAAGACTCCGGAGACGGCCTCAGGACGTTGCCTTCGGGTCCGATGACCTTCGAGACGGAGGTCACGAGTTCTTCGCGGATCGCATCGAGCGGAGGATTCGTGACCTGCGCGAACAGTTGGCTGAAGTAGTCGAACATCAGCCGTGGCCGCTGAGACAGCACGGCCAGCGGCGTGTCGGTCCCCATGGAACCGAGGGCTTCGCCACCCGTGCGGGCCATGGGGTCGAGGAGGATCTTCATCTCTTCGTGGGACCAGCCGAAGATCTGTTGTTCGCGGACCGTCTCGAGATGGCTCTCGGTGACATGCAGGACGCCCGGCAGGTCGTCGAGGTGTTTCATGTTGTCGGTCAGCCATTGACCGTAGGGGTGTTCCGAGGCGAGTCGATCTTTGATCTCGTCGTCCTCGATGATCCGACCCTCGGCAGTGTCGATCAGGAACATCTTGCCCGGCTGGAGGCGACCCTTACGGATGACGGTCGCCGGATCGATATCGAGGGTGCCGACTTCCGACGCCATGACCACCAGACCGTCATCGCACACCCAGTACCTGCTGGGTCGCAGCCCGTTGCG
>JBBRSC010000209.1:0-6041 GCA_038245795.1 Acidimicrobiales bacterium | reverse complement strand
GCTGCGGCGATGGTTTGAAACGACGCGCCCGACTTTTCACCCGCGTCCCCGGCATGCCGCTCGACGCTCGTGCCTTCAAACACGCTGCGCCCAGGTCCGGTCCACACAGCGGCATCATCGTAGCCGTACTCAGCGGGCAGTGGCGCATCGAGGTCCTTGCCACCGCCGGAGAGATGCCACTTGCCGAAGTGCGCCGTGGTGTAGCCCGCTTCTTTCATGAGGCGCGGCAGCAGCGTGACCTTCGGGTCCAGCCAGTCCGGCATGCCGCGTGCGACATTTTCCGCATGACCGGCAAAATGCTGATGCACGAGAAACTGCGCCGGATAACGCCCGGTGACAATGGCCGTGCGGCTCGGCGAACATACCGGATTGCACACGACGAACTGCTGGAAGTCGGTGCCTTCCTTCGCGAGGCGGTCCAGATTCGGGGTCTTCAAATGCGGATGCCCATGGCAGGCCAGATCGCCCCAGCCCCAGTCGTCAGCATAGATGAATAGGATGTTCGGGCGTGGTTCCGCCGCGAAGGACGCATTCAGCATGGCGAAGGCCGAGAAAAGGATGAGAAGGGGTTTCATTTCGTCAGAACGATGAGCAAGGGATGATCTCTCGCGTGTTTCAGCGCCGTACTGCTTTCCGCTGGCAATTCACAGACGTGGTCCGTCACCCACAGAAGCTGCATGGAAATTCACAGGGTTGTGCCTCTTCCTCCCCACAGGCGACGAGGATCACACTGACTCCATGACCTACGCCGTGACGCTCCGGGACCGCACCATCGAAGTTGTCTGCGACGCCGACGCGTTCTGCCACGAACGGACCATGACCACCTTCTACCGGACGGCCAACCTCCGACGGACCGTCGACTGCTGGGCCACACCGCTCGCCTGTTTCCGAACCGACGAGATCCTCATGATCCGCCAAAGCGAACTGGCGGAGAGCGAGGGACTGCTGTCAGGTGAGCCTGCCGGGCTAGCGTGATGGAGCTACGGACAGCGGTCCGGTGCTCGCCGCACGCGCTCGCTGTGAGCGCCCAATGATGACCTGAGAGACATGGAACCCGACGCCCTCCACGATCCCATCCCTGACACGAGTGTCGTGATCATCGGCGCGGGACCAGCCGGACTGACAGCGGCCTACGAACTTGGCAAGGTCGGCCATACAGCCACGGTGCTCGAGAGCGACCGCGTGGTGGGTGGGATCAGCCGAACCGTCGAGCGTGACGGCTGGCGTTTCGACATCGGTGGTCATCGGTTCTTCACCAAGGTTCCCGAGGTCGAAGCCCTGTGGCACGAGATTCTCGACGACGACGACTTCATGATGCGCCCCCGGAAGAGCCGGATCTTCTATGACGGCAAGTATTACGACTACCCGCTGAAAGCATTCAACGCGCTCAGGAACCTTGGACCGATCGAAGCGGTCAAGTGTGTCGCCAGCTACGGCTGGGCGCGGGTGCGACCACCCAAGGATCAGACCAACTACGAGGGCTGGCTCGTCGCCCGCTTCGGATGGCGGCTCTATCGCACGTTCTTCAAGACATACACGGAGAAGGTGTGGGGTGTTCCGGTGGCCTCGATGCCGGCCGATTGGGCGGCGCAGCGCATCAAGAACCTGTCGTTGTCGAGCGCGGTCATCAATGCGCTCCTTCCCAAACGGAACCAGAAGGACATCGCATCGCTGATCGAGGAATTCCAGTACCCCAAATTCGGTCCGGGCATGATGTGGGAGCGTTGCACCGAGAAGGTGGAGGCCCAGGGCTCGAAGGTCATCATGTCGTCCCGAGTGACCCGCATCACGCACGAGGACGGTCGGGCAACTGCTGTCCACAGCACGACCGACGGAACGGAGACGTCCTACCCTGCCGATCACATCATCAGCTCCATGCCCTTCCCGCAGCTCATCCGAGCCATGGATCCGCCCGTTGACACCGTCACGCTGGCGGCCGCCAATGATCTGCAGTTCCGTGACTTCCTGACCGTGGCCCTCGTGGTTCCCGAGACGCTGGGCTTCGAGGACAACTGGATCTACATCCACGCACCGGGCGTGAAGGTCGGCCGCATCCAGAACTTCGGGTCGTGGTCGCCGTACATGGTCAAGCCCGGATTCACGTGCCTGGGACTGGAGTACTTCGTGTTCGAAGGCGACGAGATGTGGAACTCCGCTGATGAGGATCTCATCGAGCTCGCGAAACGTGAGCTTGCGGAGTTGGGCTTGGCGCAGCTGACCGAGGTGGAAGCGGGCTATGTCGTACGAATGCCGAAGGCCTACCCGACCTACGACCAGTTCTACAAGGACAACGTCGATGTCCTTCGTGCGTGGCTGACCACGAACGCTCCCAACGTGTGGCCCGTCGGCCGCAACGGGATGCACAAGTACAACAACCAGGACCACTCGATGTTCACTGCCATGTTGACCGTCGAGAACATCGCACAGGGCGCTCACCACGACATCTGGGAGGTGAATGTCGAGGAGGAATACCACGAGGAAGACTCGACGTCGTCATCCCGCTCGACCTCGGGTCCGTCGTCGGGAACGGGCACCGGGCGAGATGCTCCGGTGATCCCGCGTTCGGTCGCCGGTTGACCGGCCGAACCTGGTGCTGATGTTGCGTCGTCGTCCGACGACCCCCCATACCGCACCCCCCCGTCCCGGACGGCGCTTCCTTCTGGCCCTGGTCGGGATCGGCCTGCTCGCGGCCGGAGTCCGGGTCACGTACGTGATGGCCGTCACCCGTCACGATCCGATGCGCGGCGACGCGCAGTACTACTCAGCGATGGCCAACACCTTGGCTCGCGGCGACGGGTTCCGCGATCCGTTCCGACAAGACCGTACGGTTCCTTCGGCGGACCATCCGCCCCTCACCGCCATCGTCGCGGCACCCGCTTCCTGGATCGCCGGGACTGGTGGCGATGTCGCCACACGACATCGGAGGGAGACCGCCCAACGCCTGACGATGGCGCTCATCGGCGCTGCGGCCGTTGTCGCGATCGGGTTGGCTGCGCGCCATCTCGTACCCGGCCACGCCAATCGCGTCGGTCTGCTCGCCGCGTTGGCTGCCTCGCTGCACCCAGGACTCTGGATCAATGATGGCCTGGTCATGAGCGAGAGCGTTGGTGCGCTCACGATTGCGCTGGTGATCTGGGTATCGCTCGTCGTCGCGCGACAACCCACCGGGTGGTCGATGATGACGCTCGGCGCAGTGACTGGTCTGGCCATCATGGCCCGGGCCGAATCAGCCCTCCTCGTGATCGTGTTGGTCATCCCGCTGGCGCTGACCCGGCGTGGTGATCCCGATCGACGCCCGCCACTGGGACCCGTCAGGTGGTTGGCCGCCGGTGCCTTCGGCGTGACACTGGTGATCGCACCGTGGGTGGTGCCGAACCTGGTTCGCTTCAATCATCCGGTCACGCTGTCGACCAACGACGGGCTCACGCTGGTCGGCACCAACTGCGACCGGGCGTGGCACGGACCGGGTCGCGGGCTGTGGGTGTTGCAGTGCATCGAGGCCGTTGATTCCAACGGTGACGGCATCGATGATTGGCAGGCGTACTTGCGGGGCGTCTCCGCGACAGACCCCGGACAGGACCCGTCCGATGTGGCCCTCAAATACCGCGCCGCGGCAGCTGACTATCTGCGTCACCATCCCGGAGAGCTTCCCGGGGTGATGGGCGTACGGGTGGCACGGGTAATGGGTGTCTACGGCGTACGCCAGATGACCGACTTCTACAATCTCGGCGAAGGTCGGCCCCGCACTGCCAGTTGGCTGGCAGCCATTGGTTGGTGGGGCATTGCGGTGGTCGGCGGCGGCGGGCTCGTCATTCTCTGGCGGCGCCGGATGCCGGTCTGGCCGCTCCTGGCGCACCTGGTCGCGGTGGTCGGGGTCGCAGCGGCGTTCTACGGATTATGGCGGTTCCGCATCGGCGCAGAGGTTGCGATGCTGATGGCTTCCGCCGTCGCCGCCGACGCCGTCGTACAGCGAATCTTCCGCCGGCGTTCCCCGGGGACCGAGTCCCTCAACGTCACCGATGGCGTTGTTCTGTCATCGCCGTCCCCGGCGCTGGCAGACTGACCGCCATGTCGAGCCATCGCGAGGGACCGTTCCCGAACCTCGATGCCTACCGCGGCATCGGCATGCTGCTGGTGATGACCAATCACGTCACGTTCGCCACCAACATGCGCGGACGCCACCCCGAGCTCAACCAGTTTCTCGCCCGAACTGACGTCGGCGTCCCGATGTTCTTCCTGGTCTCCGGCTTCTTGATCTTCCGTCCGTTCGCGACCTCGCTCCTGACCGATCGCTCATGGCCGTCCATCAGGAACTACGCGCGCAACCGCGCCGTGCGAATCATGCCCGCCTACTGGGTGGCGCTGGCCGGCGTCATGATCTGGTTCGGCATCCCCATCGTGACGGGTGCCGGCATCTTCGATCATCGCCCGCTCGGTCCCATGACGTTCTACGCCTTGCTCCTGCAGACCTTCTCCGCCCAATCGGTGTTCAAGGGCTTCGGCGAGTTCGATCAGTCCTGGAGCATCGGAGCTGAAGTCACCTTCTACGTGGCGGTTCCATTCCTGGCGATGGCGGCACGACGATTCATCGGCGGGCTGCCCGCGCCGAAACGACTCACCCCGCTGTTGTGGTGCTGTGCAGGATTGTGGTTGATCGGGCACCTCTGGCGGATCGGGCTCGTGCAGTTCGCGCCGTCGTGGGGGCCATCTGGCGCGTTCTGGCTCCCGGCTCACATCGACTTCTTTGCCATCGGGATGGCGATGGCACTGTGGAGCGTGGCCGCGAAGAACGGTGGAGCGCTCCCCCGATTCGTCGAGGTACTCGGCCGGCGCCCATGGCTCTCATGGTTGTGCGGATTCGTCGCATGGCTCGTGGTCGTCAACCCCGGCGGCTATCTCCCGCTCCTGACCATCCGGCCCTCCCCACTGATCTTCACCTACGAATACGTCGTGAAGTTGTTCTTCTACGGGATCTT
This sequence comes from Acidimicrobiales bacterium, assembly GCA_038245795.1. Lineage (GTDB taxonomy): Bacteria > Actinomycetota > Acidimicrobiia > Acidimicrobiales > Microtrichaceae > JBBRSC01. The sequence continues at coordinate 1,065 of JBBRSC010000209.1, read as the reverse complement.
CGGGTTCTTCTTCGTGCTGCCCGCGATTTTCGGACCTCAGCGGGATGGTCTCATCCGGGCAGTCCTCGGGTCGCGGGTCATGGTGGCGTTGGGGGCCGTGTCACTGGGCTTCTACCTGTGGCACAAGGCCTGGCTGACGCAGGCCGAGCGGTGGACTGACGCCCAACCGTTCCAGGGGAGCTTCGTGCAGATCTGGCTGATCACGCTGGCCGGCGGTCTGGCATGCGGCATTGCCTGCCATTTCCTCATCGAGCGTCCGCTCATGCAACGGAAACGATCCCAGGTCATGGGTGCGGCGGTTTCCGTGGCCGTCGCGCCGGCGGCGGCAGCAGGTTCGTCCGACGAAGAACACGTCGTGGCATGAATGTCGTGAACCCGCTGCCCAGCCCCCGATCGTCGACGATTGTGATCATCCCGGCGTTCAACGAAGCCGAGGCGCTCCCGGCGGCACTGACGTCATTGCGACATCTGCGTCCCGATCTCGACGTGGTGGTGATCGACGACGGTTCCGCCGACAGCACCGCTCAGGTCGCGCGGGATGGCGGCGCCGAGGTGGTCGTGCTCCCCTACAACCTCGGGCTGGGCGGCGCGCTACGTGCCGGGTTCCGATTCGCAGTTCGAGCCGGGTATGAGCGCGCCGTGCAATTCGACGGCGATGGCCAGCACGACGCCGAGTGCATTGCCCTGCTGACCGACATGCTCGACCAGGGTGCCGATCTGGCCATCGGCAGCCGATTCGCCCGGCCGTCCGACGCCGCCGCTGATTACAAGGTCTCCACCGCCCGAGGCGGGGCCATGGCATTGCTCCGCGGCCTCGTCCGCATCCTCACCGGCGAGAAATTCACCGACACCACGTCGGGATTCCGAGGCTTCAGTCGTCCGATGCTCGAGTTCTTCGCCCTGCACTACCCCGCCGAATACATGGAGTCGGTCGAAGCGCTGATTCTCGCCCATGGAGCAGGATTCGTGGTGCGTGAAGTGCCCGTCACCATGACGGAACGCGAAGGCGGCGTCGCCTCCACGAGGGGACTCCGACTCGTGTATCACTACCTGCGCGTGTTGGTG
>JBBRSC010000208.1:0-6043 GCA_038245795.1 Acidimicrobiales bacterium | reverse complement strand
GCCGTCGAGGGTGTCGGGGGGCTCCTGGTGGTTGACGAGGCCTACGGTCAGTTCGCGCCCCGATCAGCGTTGCGACTCGTGGCCCAACAGCGTTCGCTCGTCGTGACCCGGACCTTCTCCAAGACCTGGTCGATGGCGGCGGCCCGGCTCGGTTACGCCATCGCACCCGAGTGGCTGATCGACGAACTCCACAAGGTGGTCCTGCCGTATCACCTCGATGCTGCCAAACAGATCGTGGGCATGATCGCGCTCGACTATGTCGATGACATGCACGAGCGGGTCGCCCAACTCGTGGCTGAGCGGGAGCGCATGATCTCGGCGTTGGATCGCCTCGACGTCGATCTCTGGTCGTCAGGCGCCAACTTCATCCTCTTCCGCCCGCGACGCCGGTCCGGAGACGAGGTGTGGGAGGAACTGGTGAGCCGGTCGATTCTGGTGCGTAACTGCTCGTCGTGGCCCCGCCTCGAGAACTGTCTGCGGGTCACGCTCGGAACCCGAGCCGAGAACGACGAATTCCTCGACTCCCTGGGCGACAGTGTTGGCCCGGCGCCCGACCGCTCTGAAAGTGTGGGGCCATGACCCGATCAGCGACGCGCTCCCGGACCACCGCCGAGACCGACATCACCGTCGGCCTCACGATCGACGGCACTGGTGTCACCAACGTCTCGACGGGTCTTCCGTTCTTCGATCACATGTTGGATCAGCTCGGCCGTCACGGCGGCTTCGACCTCGACGTCAGAGCGGTCGGCGATCTCCATGTGGATGGTCACCACACCATCGAGGACTGCGGGATCCTCATCGGGGAGACTTTTGCCGAGGCGCTCGGCGACAAGTCTGGCGTGCGCCGTTTCGCCAGCGGTCGGTACCCGCTCGACGAAGCGCTGATCGATGTCGCCCTCGACCTGTCCGGTCGGCCGTTCGTTGCGTACGACGTTCCTTTCGGCGAGGTCTTGCCCCTTGGCGAACCCCCGTTCAATCCCGAGATGGCCGAGCATTTCGTGACGTCGTTCGCGACCGCCGCCCGGATCACGCTGCACGTCACCAAGGTCGCTGGTACCAATACCCACCACATCATCGAGGCGACCTTCAAGGGGCTCGCCCGCACGCTGCGCGACGCGGTCATCGAGGTCGGTGGGGGCGTGCCATCGACCAAGGGCACGTTGTCCGCATGACCGATGACTCGGCGCTGGTGGCGGTCCTCGACTACGGCATCGGCAATCTGCGGAGCGCTCAGAAGGCGTTGGAACATGTCGGCGCGGATGCCCGACTGACCGCCGATCACGGCCTGATTGCGGATGCCGATGCGGTGGTCCTGCCCGGTGTCGGTGCCTTCGGGGCCTGCGTGGCGGCGCTGCGCGCATCGGGATTGTGGGACATCGCTCGCGAGAAGGCGTTGGGACCGACACCGTTTCTGGGGATCTGTATCGGGATGCAACTGCTCTTCGAGGGATCCGACGAGTCGCCCGGGATCGAGGGCCTTGCGGTTCTCGAGGGCCAGGTGCGACGTCTGCGTGGCGCGGTGAAGCTCCCGCAGATGCAATGGAACAGGTGCACTCCCACCCGTACGTCGGCGCTGCTGTCGGGGGAGCCGTGGATGTACTTCGTGCATTCCTTCGGCGCCGAGTGCGACCCCGAACTCATCTCGGCAACGTGTGACTACGGAGGTCCGGTCGTTGCGATGGTCGAGCGCGACCGGTGTTGGGCCACGCAGTTCCACCCCGAGAAGTCTGGGACGGAAGGACTCGACTTGCTCCGTCGATTCGTGGCGATCGCCGACCGCACGTCGTCGAAGGCCACGATCACGGAGCGAGCGTCATGATCGATCTGTATCCCGCCATTGATCTCCGGGCCGGCCGCTGTGTGCGGCTCTATCAGGGCGACTACGACCGTGAAACCCACTACGGCGACGATCCCGTCGGCCAGGCCCGCGCCTTCGCCGATGCTGGCGTGCCGTGGATCCATGTCGTCGATCTCGACGCGGCCCGCAGCGGCGAGGCCACGAACCTCGCGATCATCGAACAGATGTGCGCAGCGGTCGACGTGCCTGTCCAGTCTGGCGGGGGTGTCCGGACGGTGTCAGCTGCCGCTGCGTTGGCGGACGCCGGAGTTGCGAGGGTCGTGATCGGCACCGCCGCCCTGGAGAACCCCGAGCTGGTGGCACTGGTCGCCGCTCGCCAACCAGTTGCCGTCGGTCTCGACGCCCGTGGAATGGAGTTGGCCTCCCACGGTTGGGAGGTGTCGAGCGGCCTCGACCTCGTCGAGGTGGCCCGACGTTTCGAAGACGTTGGAGTGTCGGCCTTCGTGGTCACCGAGATCGGCCGCGACGGCACTCAGGAGGGCCCAGCGATCGATCAACTGCGCCAGGCACTCGCGGCGACCTCCGTGGGCGTCATTGCCTCGGGTGGGGTCGGGACCATCGAACATCTCGTCGAGCTCGACGCGTTGGTCGCCGACGGACGTCGACTGGCGGGCGCCATCATGGGTCGGGCGTTGTACGAGGGATCGTTCACGCTCGCCGACGCGCTCGCTCGGGTCGGTGCCCCGTGAATGGGTTCGAGATGAACGGTTCGAGATGAACAATGTCCGCATCATCCCGTGCCTCGACGTCGATCAGGGGCGCGTGGTCAAGGGCGTGAACTTCGTCAGCCTCCGCGACGCTGGCGATCCCGTGGAGCTCGCGCGGCGCTACGACGCCGAGGGCGCCGACGAACTCATCTTCCTGGACATCACCGCCAGCTCCGATGCGCGCCAGACCACTGTCGAGATGGCCGCCCGGGTGGCCGAGGAAGTGTTCATCCCGTTCACGGTCGGCGGTGGTATCCGTTCGGTCGACAACGCCCGCGCGCTCCTGCGTGCGGGTGCCGACAAGATCTCGATGAACTCCCCGGCGGTGGCCCGACCCGATCTCATCAACGAAGTGGCTGCCGAGTTCGGCAATCAGTGCACGGTGGTGGCAGTCGATTCCCGACGGTCGACGCTCACGGCCTCCGGCTTTGAAGTGTTCGTCCACGGCGGAAGAACTGCCACCGGGCTCGACGTGCTCGAGTGGGTCGACGAAGCAGTCGATCGAGGCGCCGGCGAGATCCTGCTGACCTCGATGGACAACGACGGGACCAAGGACGGCTTCGACTTGGCCGTCACGCGTGCCGTTGCCGATTTGGTTCCCGTTCCTGTCATCGCGTCCGGCGGCGTCGGCACGCTGGCGCACCTCTCGGCCGGTGTGATCGAGGGCCATGCCGATGCGGTGTTGGCGGCCTCCATCTTCCATTTCGGGACCTTCACGATCGCCGAGGCCAAGGCGGCCATGATCGCCGACGGTATTGCCGTGAGACCCAACCCGGTAGCGTGACGCGGTGCTCCAAGGCGATGAAAAGCTCCCGATCAAGATGTTGCAGGATCGGCTGCTCGTCCACATCGAGACGGCCGACGGCGAGCGCCGATCCATCGGCGGGATCCTGATTCCGGCCACCGCCCAGATCGGCAAGCGACTGGTGTGGGCGGTCGTCCGGGCCACGGGCCCCAACGTGCGCAACATCGAGATCGATGATCAGGTGCTGTTCAGCCCGGACGATCTCCATGAGGTCGAGGTGCAGGGCGAGCTGTTCGTGCTGCTCCGCGAACGGGACATCCACGCCGTGGCCGCCGAACGGCTCGATATCGGTAGCACCGGGCTGTATCTGTGATCGAGGATGTTGCAGTGAGCCCCCATGTGTCCCCGATTGACGTCATCACCAGCGAGTTGGCTGCTGTGACCTACAACGCCGACGGTCTCGTTGCGGCCATCGTTCAGGATGTCGTCACCAAGGACGTTCTGATGATGGCCTGGATGAACGCCGAGACGCTTCGCATGAGCTTGGAGCAGGGCCGGACCGTCTTCTGGTCACGGAGCCGACAAGAAGTGTGGCGCAAGGGCGACACCTCCGGCGATCGACAGTTCATTCGTTCCGCCTCGTACGACTGCGACGGTGACACCCTGCTGTTCCTCGTCGAACAGGAAGGCAAGGGGGCGTGTCACACGGGGAACTACTCGTGCTTCTTCCGTGACTTCGGCGAGACAACTGACTTGGCCGACGCCGACGCCGACGCCGACACAGTCACGGGCACTTCAGCGTGACCACCGCGGTCCCGGACCGCGCCGGGTTCCTGTCGCTCGCACGGTCGCATCGGGTGGTCCCCATCCGCCGCACGCTGCTCGCCGATCAGGTGACACCGGTGGCGATCTTCGGTCGAATCTGTGGCGACGGGCCGGGCTTCCTCCTGGAGTCGGTCGATCACGGCGGTCGCTGGAGTCGCTGGAGCTTCGTCGGCCGTTCACCACTAGCGGAGATTCGTTCGGTGGGTGGCGCCCTGCACATCACCGGTGACCTCCCCGTCGACGTCCCCGTCGACCGAGGAATCCTCGTTGCGATCGAAACCGTGCTCGACGTCTGCGTGGCGCCGTCCTTGGCGCAAATGGGTGGCGACGACGACGAGATCCCGTTGCACAGCGGCATGGTCGGCTTTCTCGGCTACGACGTGGTTCGTGAAATCGAGCATCTGCCGGACATCCCCGACGATGATCGGGCGTGGCCCGACGCGGTGATGTCGATCATCGGTGAACTCGTGGCGATCGACCACTGGAGCCAACGAGCGCACCTCATCACCAACGTGTTCATCCCCCAACTCACAGGCGACGTTGCAACTGATGATGCCGCCCTGTCGCAGCGGTATGACCAGGCGTTGGCGCAGCTCGATGCGCTGGCGGCTGCGGGTGCGACACCGATTCCCGAACCGCTCGTGCAGCCACCGACGATGGCCACGACCAACATCGACGGCGATCTTCCCGAGGTGCGCAGCACGGTCAGCGCTGACGGGTGGCGGGCGGCCGTCGAGACCGCGAAGGAACACATTCTGGCGGGCGACATCTTTCAGGTGGTGTTGTCCCAACGATTCGACACCACGATCTCCGCCGATCCCTTCGACGTGTACCGGGTCCTTCGCCAGATCAACCCCAGTCCGTACATGTACTTCGTGCGCGAGCCCGGTCTCTGCCTCGTGGGCTGTTCGCCGGAACCGATGGTGCAACTGCTCGACGGACGGGTCATCTCGCGACCCATCGCCGGAACCCGCAAACGGGGAGCCACCGACGAAGCCGATCGACGTCTGGCCGCCGAACTGATTGAGCACCCGAAGGAACGGGCCGAGCACATCATGCTGGTGGACCTGGCCCGCAACGATGTCGGGCGGGTGGTCACGTTCGGAACCGAACAGGTCGACGAGCTGATCGTGTTGGAGCGGTACAGCCACGTCATGCACCTCACGTCGCAGGTGTCGGGCGATCTGGCCGAGGGCGTGTCACCCATCGATGTGCTGCGAGCAACCCTTCCGGCGGGGACGGTGTCGGGTGCCCCGAAAGTCCGCGCCATGGAGATCATCGATGCGCTGGAGCCGACCAAACGTGGACCGTATGCCGGGGTCGTCGGGTACCTCGACTTCTCGGGCAACATCGACACGGCCATCGCGATTCGCACAATGATCATCGACGGCGATCGGTTCGACGGGACGCCGCTGCGAGCGTGTGTCCAGGCGGGCGCTGGCATCGTGGCCGACTCCAATGCGGAGGACGAATCGCTCGAATGCTCGAACAAGGCACGGGCATTGCTGGCAGCTGTCCGGCCAGCAGAACGCCTGTGCGCCCAGCGGCTGGGAGGCCAATGATGAGTGAAGTGATAAGCGAGCCGGTCTCGACGTGGTTCCGGCAAACGCGTGACGTCATCTCCGTCACGGGCGCTGACAGCGTGACGTTTCTCCAGGGTCAGATTTCGGCCGATGTGGTAGGGCTGGGCGTTGCGGATTCGACGATGTCGTTGGTCCTGTCCCCAGCCGGAAAGATCGACGCGTGGGGTCGGATCACCCGGACCGCCGCTGATGCCGTGACGATCGATGTCGACGCCGGGCTGGGTGAGTTGGTTGCGGCGCGTCTGTCCCGCTTCAAGATCCGGGTCGACGTCGATTTGACGTGGCAACCGATGGACTGGCTCGCGGTTCGGGGCGATCGTTTCGT
>JBBRSC010000207.1:0-6116 GCA_038245795.1 Acidimicrobiales bacterium | reverse complement strand
TGATCCAGGTGAGAACGGGAACCGGGAGGAACGTGACCAACAGCCCCAAACACAGCGCCCGGACGATCACGCGACGCGGTCCGGATGGACACATCCGACGGCGAACCATCCCATCACCCTAGGCCGGTACTCCGAGAAACGGCCCGCGCTCCAGTGGCAACTCCCGATGGCCCGCAGATCTGAGGAGGCAGATCGGAGGAGAAGTCGGATCCGCTTCTCTCGGCAACTATTGTCCGTCCGGCGCGACGACCGTGGAGTCCGCCATTCGATGAGGAGCCCGATGACCAACACCCTTCGCAATGCTCTGGCGACCGCCGTCCTTGTGGCAGCGCTCGCCGGAACTACCTCGTGCAGCAAGGACAATTCCGACTCCGCCTCGACAACATCTGTGGCCACGACCACCACGTCCGCCGCCGCTTCTGGCGATTCCACCCCCGAATCCGCCGATCCATCAGGTGGTGGCGGTTCGGATGGCAGATGCAACGCGCCCAGGAAGGCCGTCGAAGCAGCGCTTGCGGGCAACGCGGAGGTGACCAAGATCAAGAGTGATGGTTCATGCGGTATTGGCGTCACGACGTCACTGACCAAGGAGGGTGGCGGCCTCACCAAGGCCCTGGCGATCTGCGACACGGCCAGCGCCGCGGCGTACGCAAATGGTGGGACTGCGGTGCAGGTGTATTCGCCCAATCAGGTCGAACTCTCCATCGGCGTCAAGGGCACGAACTGCATCGGCGAACCCTGACCGGTGGAAGGACCCGACTCGATGACGGCGTTCCGCGGCGTGACTGACGGATGGTTTCGAGCTTGGGCGCCCGGGCGCGTCAATCTGATCGGCGAGCACACCGACTACACGGGCGGCCTCGTGTTCCCAATGGCCATCGACCTCGGGATCGAGATCGTCGGACATCGAGACGTCGCCATCGACCTCGGGTCCGACAACGAGGCCGAGCCGCTTCACCTCGATCTTCCGATCACCGATCCGGCTGCGACCCGTCCCGACTGGGGTCGATACGTCGCTGGCGTGGCCTCGATCTTCGGTGCCACACGCGGCATCAGGGGTCGCGTCCGATCGACCCTCCCGCTCGGGGCGGGTCTCTCGTCCAGCGCCGCTCTGGAGCTGTGTATCGCTCGGGCGCTCGATGTGTCGGGATCGCCGGTCGAGATCGCCGCGCAGTGTCGAGACGCGGAGGAGATGGCCACGGGAGTCCCGTGTGGAATCATGGATCAGCTGGCTTCCGCTGCGGGCGTGGAGGGCCACGCACTCCTCATCGATTGCCACGACCTGTCCATCACCCCGGTCCCGATGCGTCCGACCACCGGGATCACCGTCATCCACTCCGGTCAACCTCGCCGACTGGCCGAATCCGCCTACGCCCGCCGACGTGTCGAGTGCGAACATGCCGAGGCACGCATCGGCCCGTTGAGGACCGCCAACGCGGACGACGCGGAACGGATCCTCGATCCGACGGTGAGGAAGCGGGCTCGCCACGTCATCTCGGAGAACCAACGGGTGCGGGAGTTCACCGATGCGCTCATCAACGACGATCTGGTCACCGCCGGACGATTGATGAACGGGTCACATACCAGCTTGCGTGACGACTTCGAAGTGTCGACCGACGTGGTCGACCGGCTGGTCGCACTCCTGGTGGAGATGCCGGGGGTGTACGGCGCGCGGCTCACCGGAGCCGGGTTCGGGGGCTGTGTCGTGGTGCTCCACGATCCGCTGATCGCCCTCGACGGTTGGCGGGTGTCGGCGTCGGGAGGCGCGTATCGGAGCGACATCGATCAACCAACCGCCGATCAGTGATCGCCAACCCCCGATCGAAATCGGGCTTGCCTGTGGAGGATCACATGCGTTCGAGCAACTCGGTCTTCTTGGTCGCGAATTCCTCGTCGGTCAAGACACCACGCTGGCGGAGCTCATCGAGATGACTCAGCTGTTCAGGAATGGTGGGCGGAGCAGCGGGAGTCGGGACTGGCGAGTTCGCCCGCATGACGTCACCGAGACGATCCTGACGACGAAGCTCGTAGGACTCCATCTGGCTGTAGATCGTCTTCTGCACGCCGGAGGGATCGCTGATGTTGGCGAATTCCTGGCGTGAGTTCTCGCCCGCCGACTCGATCCCGAGATCCCCGGCTCGCAACATCCGTTCGAAGATCGACTGATTGAAGAACACCGTGTTGATGCGATCGAGGGGAATCTCGATACCGGCCTTGGCAAGGACACCGGACCGGTAGATGCATCGCTCGGTCGTGATGATGAAGTCAGTGGTGCGCCATTGGAACAATCGGATGACGAACAGCACGAGCGACACTGCGAGGAGCGCGAACGCCGCGTATTTGCCTCCGGTCGCATACCACTTGTCATGATCGCGCGAGTAGTTCCAGGCAATCCCGCCAACGACCATCGACACGACCAGCAGGAGGCCGCGGGGCGTCAGGAACCACCAGTGCGGATGCAGATCGAGGACGACGTCTTCGCCGTCGTTGTGGTGTTTGTCAGCGATGGCCATGATCCGCTCCCGGGGTCGTACGCCCTCCCAAGCTACCCGGCAGCCGCCAGCTCCAGACGGATGGAATCGCGACCGCAGCGGCGCCACAGCCCAGCCAGCTGTGGCAATCACAACGGTGGTGTCGCACCCGGTCAGTAGATTCTGTGTGGTGGACATCGACGAGCTGCTCTCGGGACTCAACGACGCGCAACAACTCGCGGTCACCACCGAGGTCGCGCCCCTGGCCATTCTCGCTGGTGCCGGTTCCGGCAAGACCCGCGTCCTGACCCGTCGGATCGCCCGGCGGGTGCTGTCGGGCGAGGTCGATCATCGGAGAGTCCTGGCGGTCACGTTCACCCGAAAAGCGGCGGCCGAACTCCGAGATCGGTTGAGCCGGCTGGATCTCCCTGGCCCAGTGCATGCCGGCACCTTCCACGGAATTGCCTACAGCCAGCTCCGCCAACGTTGGACTGAGCGGGGCATCTCACCACCGGCGCTCCTCGATCGTAAGGTCGGGTTCATTGCTCGCCTCATGTCGGCGAAGAACTCCACGGCCCCGCTCGACGTGACCTCAGAGATTGAATGGGCGAAGGCACGGATGATTTCCGCTGATCGCTATGTCGACGCCGCAACGCGGGCCGCTCGGAATCCGCCGATCAGTCTGGAGATCGTGGCGCGCGTTTACCAGCGGTACGAGGAGGAGAAGCTTCGCCGCCGGATGGTGGACTTCGACGATCTCCTCCGGCTTGCCGCCCGGGACATTGCCCGCGATCCTGAGTACGCCGCCGCCCAGAGATGGCGGCACCGCCATCTGTTTGTCGACGAGTTCCAGGACGTGAACCCGTTGCAGTTTGAGCTGCTCGCCGCCTGGGTCGGCGATAGCGCCGATCTGTGCGTCGTGGGAGACCCCAATCAGGCCATCTACGCGTGGAACGGGGCCGACGCGTCGTACTTGTCGCGTTTCGACGAATGGTTCATCGGTGCCGAGTTCGTCGAACTCTCGATGAATTACAGATCCACCCCACAGATCCTTGGAGTGGCCAACACCGTGCTGGGCGCGCCGATCGACATCGATGTGGATCCCCAGCGGGCGCCGTTGCGTCTCGTGCCGACCAGGGGCGACGGCCAGTTGCCAACGCTTCGCTCCTATCCGGACGAGGCCGCTGAAGCGCGCTCCGTGGCCCGCCAGATCCGCGACGCCCACGCCCCGGGGACCCCGTGGTCCCATCAGGCCGTGCTGGTCCGTACCAACGCACAGCTCACCGTGTTCGAGGAGGCGTTGAGCACCGCTGGCATTCCGTTCCGGAGCCGTTCGGGAGCACGCCTCCTCGACCTTCCCGAGGTTCGGGACGCACTGACACAACTGCGACGGGGTCCTGGCATCCTCCGCGAGAAACTGCGCGAGCTCGAGCGGGCCGTTGCCCCCTCGGAACTCCCGTCGCCGGAATCGTCGACGCTGGCCGATTCCGAAACGGAAGTATTCGACGAGCTCCCCGACGAGCCGTCACCGACGACACCAATGAGACCCAGTCGTGCCGCGCCGCTGACGGCCGAGCGCGCTGCCAACGTGTCCGAGCTGATCCGTCTGGGTTCGGAGTATCTGGACCTCGACCCGGAGGGCACGCTCGCAGGCTTCGAGGCGTGGTTGACGTCGACACTGCGCATCGACGACGGGGCGGCCTCGCGTGACGCCGTGGAGCTTGCGACCTTCCACGCCGCCAAGGGACTCGAATGGCCCATCGTCTACCTGGCGGGCCTCGAAGAGGGCTTCGTGCCGATCCACTATGCGTCCACTCAATCCGCACGGGCCGAGGAACGACGGCTGCTTTACGTGGCACTGACACGTGCCGAGCGGGTGCTGCACTGCTCGTGGTGCAGCCAGCGCACATTCGGCACCCGAACCGCCCGTCGTTCCGCGTCGCCCTACATCGAATCCATCGAACTGGCCCTCGAACTTCTGAGCGACCGCTCCGATCCGGTGGACCTCGCAGCGGCGGTTGCGGCTCAGCGGGCCAAGTTGCGCGCCACCGATGGCGAAGGACCCGCCCAACGCCGCACCAGGTCCAAGAAGGGCGCTGCCGAGGTGCCCGCCGGAGATCAGCAACTCCTGGACGCGCTCCGGGCCTGGCGCCTTCAGCACGCCAGAGCCGCCGATGTCCCGGCCTTCGTCATCTTCACTGATGCCACGTTGACCGCGGTTGCGGCCGCCCGCCCCGAGTCCGCCAAGCAGCTGCTCACGGTGCCCGGCATCGGAGCGGTCAAGGCCCAGCGGTTCGGGCCCGACGTCTTGGCCATTGTCGCCGAACACACTTCGGCACCCGCCAAGAAGTAGCCGGCCTCGACGTCGAGCCCGTCAGCTGATGCGGTCGGATCGGCCTTCGAGTAGTGCCCGGAACTTGCCGATCTCAAAGCTGATGAACAGGCCTTCCGCCTCGGCGCACAACGTGTCACCGGCGTGAAGGGTTCCCTCCGTGAAGATCTTCCGGCCCTCGATCCGGTCGAGGCGACCCTCGAATCGGAGCTCGGTTCCAAGTGGGGTCGGCGAGCGGTAGTTCACAATCAGCCGGGCGGTCATTCCCTGTGATCCCGACAACGATTGTGTGGCACCGAGCACCTCATCGAAGGTCGCCGCCACATACCCACCGTGGACACAACCGGGCGGCCCTTCGTAGGCGGCGCCGAACGTAACGGTGCCAATGACGCGTCCATCGACGTACGCCATCTCGATCGGTGGCGAGAGCGGGTTGGCCAGACCGATGAACGGGCTGTGATCGAAAAACGCGTAGGACTCAGGGTCGTCGGCAGCCAACCCGTTGTCGAGCATCATCGAGCTCTGCGATGTGGTGTGGCTCAGCGCGGCACCGGCATTGGCGGCCTCGTGGAACCCCTCGTACGCCTGGCCGCCGGGGAGCGCCTCGAGCAGTGCCGAGAGGTGTTCCATCTCCTCGGCGGCATCGTTCAGTTGTTCGATGGACGCCGACGTGGCAACGAGCCGATCGATGATGGTCCGGTTTGCCGCTGCGAGTCGTCGGAGTGCGCGCCTGCGCGGTGTCAGCTCGAGATGATGGAGCCGTTCGAGGCGGGAGGCCTCGAGTGCCGTCGCATCACCGGCGTCGCCGCTGTCGTCGTCGTTCATATGTCGAATGATGCGAGGACGGGCGCGTGATCTGACGGCTTGGTGCCTTTGCGGGCATTGCGATCGATCAGATCCGACATCGACTTCGATGCCAGCGACGTCGATGCCAACACGAAGTCGATCCGAAGCCCACGTTTCATATGAAAGTCGCCGTTTCGGTAGTCCCAGTACGAGTAGAGCCCGCCGTCGCTGTACCGCTCGCGGAAGACATCGACGAGCCCCCATTCCAAGATGTGTGCCAACGCATCCCGCTCGGGCTGGCTGACATGGGTCGACCCTTCGAACGCTGCCGGATCCCACAGGTCGCGGTCGTCGGGGATGATGTTCCAGTCGCCGCAGACGACGAGCGGTTCGTCGGGGCGATGATGGGCATCGAGATCCGCTCGCAATCTGCCCAGCCAATCGAGCTTGTAGATGTAGTGGTCGTTCGTCAGCTCGCGACCATTGGGCACGTAGACCGATGCCACCCGAACTCCCCCACACGTCGC
>JBBRSC010000206.1:0-6130 GCA_038245795.1 Acidimicrobiales bacterium | reverse complement strand
TCGGGGTTGGTGCTGGTCGAGGAGAACGCGAACGAACCCGCGTCCGACGGGTTCGGGGCGGTGTCGAACGAGGCCACTGGGGGCTTCGGTCCCAGCGTGTCACCGCCCTCGTCGTAGATGAGTTTGATGGCGAAGCCGCTCGTCCCGACCGAGCAGCACCCGTTGTCGGACAGGACCGGGTACAACCAGAAGATCCACACCGGCGATGGTGCGGCAAACGGGGGGTTCGACGCCGGTGGCTTGGGGTAGTTCTTCGCCAGGAATCTCACCAGGCAGGTCGTCGAACCCTTTGTGCACGGGTCGAGTTCGACGTACACGCTGCGCGTTTGAACCTGAAGATTTGTGGCCTGGTCGAGCAGCATCCCGCCGAAACTCTGCCGATCACCACCAGACACGGAGTAGCCGAGGCCGCCGTGGGGAATCGAAATGGGCACCACCGCATCGCTTGTGGAGTTGAGGTGAACCTCATGGACCCCGAGGTCGTCGTCGTACGTCGGCGGGCTGCCGATTCCGCCGATGCACCACTGGTGCTGGATGGCGTTCGCTGGGCAGTGCGGAGGCACAACGTCGGCAGTCAACGGCGCTGCCTGCGCGGCGGGGGCCACCATCACCAGCACGCTGGCGAGGATGGCGGCGATGGCGGCGAGAGCGGCGGTTCGAACCCATGTCATCTCCATAGTGTGAATCCGAAGGCGCGAACGCAGCGCGAACAGAGTTCGGCGGGCGTTCCGGCCGCTCTCGGCACTGATTATCGGGACGGGGCACGAACGCGCCCGGGAGGGTGACCTTCGGCCCTGGCGAACACCATCATCCAGGACGAATCTGATGCCATCAACAAGGTTCAACACTCTGAAACTGCCGCTGTCGGTGCTCCAGCAACGCTCCCGGCTTCGGCGCGGCGCGCGTGGGATGGACTCGACACGCCCCGTGCCGCTACTCCCGAACGCTTCGACCCCGACCGCATCGAGCACCTCCCCGCTCCAGTGCGACGTTGGCTTCGACACGCAATAGCGCCGGGAACGCCGCTTCGGTTCGGCGTGCGAGTCGCCATGCATGGCAAGATCCGCATTGGGAGGTGGATGCCGTTCACCGCCACCCAGATCGTCAATCCGAGTGGTTACATCTGGGCGGCCACCGCCGGACGGTTCCCCCTACAGGTCAAGGGCTTCGACCGCTACAGCAACGACACTGGCGAGATGCGCTGGCGACTGTTCGGACGGATACCCGTTGTCACGACGTCGGGGCCCGACGTGACTCGGAGCGCCGCCGGGCGACTCGCCAGCGAGATGGTTGGGCTGACGCCGTGCGGGGCGTTGGCTTCCGACGTGACCTGGCGGGAAATCGACGACCATCGCGCCATCGCCTCCATCGTGACCGGTTCGTTCACCCATCAGGTGACCATTCAGGTCGACGACCGTGGTTCGCTGCGGACGGTGTTTCTGCCCCGGTGGGCGAGTCCGGACAAGGGGCCGTTCCAGGAGCACATGTTCGGAGTCGAGTGCGCTGGCGAGACGAGCTTCGACGGGTACACCCTGCCCGCTTCGATTCGGGCCGGGTGGTGGTTCGGGAGCGACCGATGGACCGAGGGTGAGTTCTTTCGGTGCACGATCGATCGCGCAGAATTCTTCTGAGCGATCAACCCGAATCACTGGTTGTGACGTTCGGCCCTGCCGCCTGACGGGAAGAACCCTGACACTGGGACACAGGGACACGCCGGTTCCTTCGTTCTCAGGAGCCATATGTTCTCCATCCGCATCCGCATCGCTACGACCGCCATGTTGGCCGTCGCTCTGGCGTGCCTGGGTCTCGCCACCACGACCTCGCCAGCCGGGGCGACCTCCGGTTCACGTCACGACGGCTCGTCCGACCGTCGGGCCTGCTCGCCTGGCGCCCACACCCTCGCGGCACCAGGATCGCGGCTGTACCCCGAGACCGGCAACGGGGGGTACCGCAGCATCCACACCAACGTCGCGTTGGTGTACGACGCCGAAAGGAACCTCTTCCTTCCCGGGAATCAGGTCGAGCTCACCCAACGGGCGACCCAGTGTCTGAGCTCGTTCAGCTTGGACTTCGAACACATCTCAACCGACGCCGTCGCCGGGCCGGATCTGACAATCGGGTCGGTGACCGTGAACGGCCAGCCAGCGGCGTTTACGTTCGTTCAGCCGACCTACCCGGGTGATCCCGCTGGCCAAGACGATGCCAATCCGGCGGCCCATCAGGTCTCTCAGACCAACCCGGTCGGGGGACCGCTGAACAACCCGTTGCCGCCGGCATGTTCCCCATCGCTCCCCACGACCGAGGCGGCCCTTCAGAACTCCCAGAACGGCGACCAGTGCCCGGCGAACAAGTTGGTGATCACACCGACTCGTCCGATCCGGCGCGGTGACAAGTTCATCGTGGTCATTGCCTACACCGGCCGTCCTGGAGTCCATCACGACGGTGATGGCACCACCGAGGGGTGGTTCCGTGCAGGTGGCGGCGGTTTCGTGACGACCGAACCTGTCGGGTCCGCATCCTGGATGCCGCTCAACAACTTCCCGACAGCGAAGCCGACCTATGACTTCTACGACACCGTTGCGGCCGGTAAGACGGCCATCGCCAACGGCATCCTCGTGTCGACGACACCGCGTCCGGCGAACGCCCAGTTCCCCAACGGCTCTGCCATCTGGCACTGGATATCGAAGGCTCCGATCGCGAGCTATCTCGTCCATCAGAGTGTTGGCGACTTCACGTTGACCAGCCGGACTGCACCTGATGGCGTGATCTACTACGAAGCGCAGGACTCCTCCATCCCCGCAGAGCAGCAGGCCGCCAACCTCGCGATCATGGATCTGCACGAGGACATTACGAACTACCAGAGCCAGACCAACGGCCCCTACCCCTTCACCTCGGCCGGGATCGTCATCGGCACCGCCGATGCAAGTTTCGAAGAAGAGATGCAGTCGATGATCACGTTCGCCGGCGGCGAGATCGACACGAGCGTCCTGTACCACGAGAACATGCATCAGTGGTGGGGGGACAACGTCACCGAGGCCAGCTACGACATGACCTTCTACAAGGAGGGTTTGGCATCAATGGCGCAGGCGATCTTCGATGCCCGCACCGCCGAACTTGCGGCTGGTGGCCCGGCGACGGTGGCAGGGAATGCTGCATTCGAAGCGAGCCTCGTTGCGGAATTCAACACGATCTACTCACGCACCGGCAGCATCTGGACCGGCGCGCCATCGAACCCGACGACGTTCACCTTCTTCTCGGGCGGGAGCACCTACAGGCGACCGGAAGCGGCGTACATCGCTCTGCGTCTGATCCTCGGCCCCGACGCGTTCAATCAGGTCTTGCGACGGATTCAGCGTCAGTACGGCGAGGGCAACATCACCGAATCAGAGCTCGAAGCAGTGTTCCGACGGGCGATGCCCAACAAGAGTCGCGCATGCCTCCGCAAACTCGACACGTTCTTCACGCAGTGGTTCGATACCGCCTATCCCGCATCTGGGGGAGTCGGCAGCCCACAGATCACCGGCCCTGGCCTGGACGGAGCCGGCTTCTACGACGCCGATGGCCGGTGTCGATGATCGCCAGCGCCGCTGGTCTCGCTGTTCAGCCGACCGTTCGGCGAAGCCGGGCTAACCGGCGATCCCATTGCGGGCTCGATTCGACCAGCCAGGCCAGTACCTCCGCCAGCGGCTGGGGAGTTGCCGCATAGGTCACCTCGCGTCCGTGGCGTGATCGTTCAGCCAGTCCAGCATCCACGAGTGCCTGGAGGTGTTTGGTCACGGCTTGGCGTGTCAGGGGGCTCTCGATCGAGAGCCGGGTCGCCGTGTCCGGACCGTGTCTCAGGAGTCGCTCGAGCAACGCACGACGTGTGGGATCCGAGAGGGCTCCGAACAGCTCGTCGAGCGCCGAACCGGTGTCGACAGATCGGGGCGCCTTCACGCAGCGACTGGGATCGTCGAACGCATCGAGCCGGCGAAGCAGATCGACGCGACGGACATCGTGGTTTCGCTTGAGTACTCCCAGGATGTGGACGCCAACTCGGATCGGACCGCCCATCGATCGAAGCGTTGGTCGACCGGTGTGAACGACGCCTGGGCATCGAGCGTCTCGGTGATGTGGATTCGCGAGCCGTCAGGCGAGGGCACCAACTCGATCCGCACCTCCGAGGTCTGGCTGGGGTCGTCGGCTGGCCACCATGTGAACACCAGTCGTTCCTCGCGCTCGACCTCGGTGACGCGCACCGACCACGTCTGGTTGTCGTCGACGATGGAGCCGACGCCGCCCGGCTGGAGATCGACGTCGACCTCGTCGCCCAGCCATTGGGACAGGCCGTCGTCGTCGGCAATCAGATCATCGCCCAACTCCTCCACCTCGAATCGGAGTCGGCGGAACACGACATTTCCCTCTACATCAACTCGCCCGGCGGCGATGTCACGGCACTCTTCGCCATCCACGACACGATGCGGTTCATCTCGTCCGACGTGTCGACGATCTGCGTGGGCCAGGCCGCCTCAGCAGCAGCGGTGTTGCTGGCAGCCGGAGCGAAGGGAAAGCGGTTCGTGCTGCCGAATTCCCGGGTGTTGGTGCACCAGCCTCACGGCGGGGTGCAAGGCCAGAGCACCGATATGGAACTCGCGGTCGCCGAGATCGTCGAGATGCGTCGGCGGATGATGGACATTCTGGTGGACGCGACCGGGCGGTCGGTGGAACGACTCACCATCGACATGGACCGCGACTTCATCGTCCGTGGCGAGGCAGCGGTGGCCTACGGGCTCGTCGACCACGTCATCGATCAGCGCGTCCTGGTGAGTTCGCGCCGACCAGCACTCAGCACATCGAACTGACTGTTTCGGCGTGAAGCGCACGACCGACGCTCCAGCTTCGCCGTCAGGACGTGACGTCGAGGTGGTTGTGGACCTCGGTCACTCCAGGTGCGAACCATGCCGCTGACTCGGCCTGACGGCGTTCCGCCCACGACGAGACCGAACCCGTCAACCGCACCTCGGTGCCGGTCACCGCGACGCGAACGCGATCAGCGTCCAGCTGCGCATTCCGGACGAGCGCCGTGGTGATCTTTGCCTTGGCTTCGGTAGGTGAGACGACGACCGACGGCTTCAGCTTGATGACGTTGCGAACCCCGCTCACGCCCGGCAGCCCGGCGACCGCGTCGTGGGCCGCTTGGCGCTGATAGTTCCATTCCACGGTGCCCGAGAGCGTGACCCAATGGTCGCTGACGCGGACCTGCACCGCACCCGACGGCACGACCACCGACCGCTCGAACGCGGCCGTCGCGTCGCGGGCGATCATCGTGTCATCTGGGATGCTCCATGAGTGCTGGACGGTGATCTCGTCGGCCACGGCGGTCACGCCGCGAACCCGCATGGCCGCCCTGACCGCCGCGTCCTTTTCCGGGAAGGTCTCGACCTGTCCCGACAGCGTCACAGCGCCGTCATTCAACGACACGCCGATCCGATCGGCGGCGACGCTCGGCGTCCAGTCGAGCTCGTCGGTGATTGCTTGCTTGAGTTCGTGATCGGTTCGGCGGCGCGTCGGTGTCATGACATCAAGGTGCGCTGCTCCGTTCGGTATGGGTAGGGCATTAATGCCCTTCGGGTCTTGGCTCCCAGTGCGTGTACGCGGCACCTCGGGGCTGGTTCTCGGCCGTGGTCGATGTCAGGTCGAGGGCGTGCCTCGGCCACCGAACGCCTTGACCAGCGCAAGTACGGCACCGCGGGCAAAAGACAAGAAAAAGTCGACGAAGTCGAATCGATCGCGCCACAACGTGATCTTTCCGTCGTGGACCTCGAAGGTGCCGCACACCCAGAACGCTCCCCGGACCGGACCGAGACACAGAACGTCGGTCCGCTCGGTCAGCACGGTCGACCCGTTGGCAGCGATGTTGTGGTGCACCACCTCGAACCCGGTGAAGAGACGTTGTAACCCGAGGAGTTGCTTCTCGACGGCGCGGATACCTCGAGCTGGGGGCAACGGAACGTTCTGATACACGACGGCCGGCGAGAGCAGCTCGAGCGCCCGGCCGGTGTCGCTCGCCTGGAGCGCCTCGAGAAACTCACGGACGACGGTGATTTCGCTGGGCTCAAGTGTCTCGCTCATGATGGTGGGATCGTATCGC
>JBBRSC010000205.1:0-6181 GCA_038245795.1 Acidimicrobiales bacterium | reverse complement strand
TCGACACCTATCTTCGACCCTTCGCAGCGTCGCATGGATTCGTCCATGTCATCGGAGTCACGCTCGCCGAACACAACGGCGTCCTCACGGGTGACTTCGCTCGACCAAACGTCCGCGCCGAACAGAAGGCCACTCGCCTGCAGGAATGGATCGACGAGACCGGCGGGGGCACGGTCCGAATCTGGGCCTACGGCAACAGCTCCGGCGACGATCACCTGCTGGCCATGGCCGATCACCCCACCTGGGTCGGCAAGCGCGCCGCCCGCAACTGAGTTCGGGTCAGCTCTTGGGTGGCATGCGGATGCCCCCGTCGACACGAATGTCCTGGGCGTTCATGTACGAGTTGGTGATCAGCTCCAACGCCATCGTCGCGAACTCAGATGACTTGCCGAGCCGACGCGGGAACAACACGTCCTTACCCAGCTTCTCCTTGAAGGCCTCCGCGCCTTCGCCCTCGCCGTAGATCGGCGTGTCGATGAGGCCCGGGGCGATGGTGTTGACCCGGATGCCCGGCGCGGCGAGGTCGCGAGCGATGGTCAGCGTCATACCGACGATGCCGCCCTTGGATGCGGAGTACGCAGCCTGGCCGATCTGGCCGTCGTACGCCGCAACCGATGCTGTGTTGACAATGGCGCCCCGCTGGCCGTCCTCGTCGGGCTCGTTCTTGTTCATCGCCGACGCCGCGAGACGGATGCAGTTGAACGTTCCGATCAAGTTGATTTCGACCACTTTGCGGAAGATCTCTAGGTCGTGCGGTGCACCGTTCTTGTCGATCGTTCGTGCCGGCCAACCAATGCCCGCGCAGTTGACGAGAGCACGCAATGGAGCCAGCTCGACGGCGGCGGCAACGCCGGCTTCGACCTGCTCGCCGTTCGTGACGTCAGCAGCGACGAAGATGCCGCCGATCTTCGCCGCCAGCGCATCGCCTTTCTCCTGCTGACGATCGAGGTCCATGACCACGACCTTCATGCCGCGCTCCGCGAGGAGCAGTGAGGTGGCTTCACCGAGGCCAGAAGCGCCACCGGTGACAATTGCGGAAAACCCGTTGATATCCATGCCCAGAGCCTAAACCTGACCGGTCGGTCAAGTGAAAACGGCGGCCCCCGCCACCAAAACCCGGATCCCTAGCGGGCCAGCTCGCGAGAAGAGTTGAAGCGCGCCCCCCGATCAACCGAAGAGTGACCATGGCGACTTCACCAAATCTCGACGGGACACCGCCGAAGCGTTCCAAAGGTGGAGGACCGCCCGGCGGGGGCAACACGTTCGCTCGGCTGATGGGATCCCGTCGCATCGCAGCGGCCTCGGCCCTTGAGGAGTCGGACTCACCAGAGCAGGCGGACGAACCGTCATTCGATGACTCATACCAATCGTGGAACGAACAGCCGATGTCTGACTTCAACGATCCAACATCGTTCAGCGAGCCTGCGTTCAACAACTCACCTGCGTTCGTCGATCCCGCCTTCCAAGGATCACCGCCCATTCGAGACGCGCCATCGACCACACCAACGCAGGAGCGGACCTTTCCCGGAGGTCGGGTTCGGCTCCCACGACTCGACTCAATGCCGGTCGAGCCGGAGATGCAGTTCGTCGGTACGGCCTTCATCCGTTCTCCGCAAGAGGATCCTCCCGTCGACAAAGCCGTTGGCTTCGACGAGTACTTCACCTTCGAGTCGCTCTTCGACGAGGTGGCAGGCGAGGACGAGGACGCCGACGCGCTGGCAGCCTTCGACGTGCTCGGCGTGACCCCTGAGATGCCATGGCGGGAGATCGTCTCGGCGCATCGCGCGCTCGTGAAACAGCATCATCCGGATCATCTCGCCGATGCTGACGACGAGACCCGCGACCTCGCTGAAGAACGACTACGCGAGATCAATCATGCCTACTCCGAACTCAATCGGAGACGAGCTGTCAGCTGACTGTTCGTCTCGAAGGTCGACATCCTCGCTGTGAGCGAAGAGCCATCCGACCGCGAGCGACACAAGGATCGTCGAGCCTGCGCCGATGAGAGCAATGAGCATGGGACACCTCCTGCCCCTCCATCCATATCGCTCAAAACAACGTATCCGGCATCTCGCGATCCAGCGGGGACCCCGATGACGCGTCGGTTGAGCTGGCCACGGGACCGGCCGGAGCCTCCCAGCAGGTCGGATCGTTCGAGGCTTTCACCGCAAGCAGGTCGACCACATCATTCATGCGATCACCTGAGTGCCCTTTGACCCAGGTGAAGGTCACGTCACCCCGACCCAGTACCAGCACGATGAACGGCTCCCAGAGATCCCGGTTGGCCACCGGCTGGCGCTGGCTGTTCTTCCAGCCACGACGGATCCACCCGTCGTGCCAGCGATGGCGGAAGCAGTTGACCACGTAGGTCGAGTCGCTCCGGATTTCGAGCGGGCCCTCGATGGATTGCACCGCACGCCACGCAGCCGTCACCTCCATCCGCTGATTCGTCGTGTCCGCCGCTCCGCCGAGACCACTTCTGCCAGTCGATCCGACGCCCAGATCGATGGCCCAGGCCCAACCGCCGGGCCCCGGATTCCCACGGCACGCCCCGTCGGTGTAGACGATTGTGCTCATGGGTGCGGACACTACCCGTCGGTAACCTCCGCTCTGGCCGAGGCGTCATTAGCCTGACCGGAGTGAGCAACGACCGTGTCATCCCCGATGGCTCCCTCCATCAACTTCCCGACGCCGATCCGGCAGAGACGACGGAGTGGATCGACTCCCTCGATTCCGTGCTCGCCCAATACGGTCCCTCGCGCGCCCGATTCCTTGTCGGACGGCTCATGGAGCGCGCCAGCGAACTGGACCTCGGCGTCCAGTCGGTCACATCTCCGTACATCAACACCATCCCGACGGAGAGCGAGGACTGGTTCCCTGGTGACAACGGGTTGGAGCGTCGCATTCGGGCTTTCATCCGTTGGAACGCAGTGGCAATGGTGGTGCGCGCCAACCACGAAGCCGACGGCATCGGCGGGCATCTGTCCACGTTCGCCAGCTCCGCGGCGTTGTACGACGTCGGCTTCCATCATTTCTTCCGGGGCAAAGACGACGGCAACGCGGGCGACCACATCTACTTCCAGGGCCACGCAGCTCCTGGCGTGTATGCGCGCGCATTCCTCGAAGGCCGACTCTCCGAGGATCAGCTCGATCGTTTTCGCCAGGAGATCCCTCGACCGGGGGATACAACAACCGGGCTGTCGAGCTACCCGCACCCGCGCCTCATGCCAGAATTTTGGGAGTTCCCGACGGTGTCGATGGGTCTCGGGCCCATCAACTCGATCTATCACGCACGCTTCAATCGCTACCTCGAGAATCGACGCATCGACGACGCCGAATCCTCGAGGGTGTGGTGCTATCTCGGCGATGGTGAGTGCGACGAACCAGAAACCCTGGGCTCCATCTCGCTGGCCGGCCGTGAGGGTCTCGACAATCTGACGTGGGTGGTGAACTGCAATCTGCAGCGACTCGACGGTCCGGTGCGAGGTAACGGCAAAATCATCCAGGAACTCGAAGGAGTGTTCCGCGGTGCCGGGTGGGAAGTCATCAAGGTCATCTGGGGCAGCAAGTGGGATGACCTCCTGGATCGCGACGAAGACGGCGTGCTGTTGGACCGGATGAACAGCACCGTCGACGGCGAGTTCCAGCGCTACGCCGTCGAGTCGGGCGCGTACATCCGCGAGCATTTCTTCGGGCCTGATCCGCGTCTGCGAAAGATTGTGGAGCACCTGTCCGACGAAGAGCTCGAGTCACTCCCCCGCGGCGGCCACGACTACGGCAAGCTCTACGCGGCCTACAAACGGGCGACCGAAACCCACGATCGACCGACGGTCATTCTCGCCAAGACGGTCAAGGGTTGGACGCTCGGCGAGAGCGTCGAAGGGCGAAACTCGACCCACCAGATCAAGAAGATGTCAAAGGAGCAACTGGTCGCGTTGCGTGACCGCCTGCATCTCGAGGAGTACATCTCCGACGAGGACCTTGCGTCGGGTGAGCCGCCCTACATCCGTCCGCCCGACGACTCCCCCGAGATTCGGTATCTCTTGGAACGTCGGCGGGCCCTGGGTGGCAGTGTCCCCAAACGCCAGGTCCACATCCGACGTCCGCTGACGCTGCCGGAGCCGGCGGCGTTCGAGGAACTCCTGGGTGGTTCCGGGGAGCAGGCAGCGAGCACCACCACTGCGTTCACCCGACTCCTGCGCAACCTGGCTCGCGACCCTGCCGTCGGCGAACGGATCGTGCCGATCGTGCCGGACGAGGCCCGCACCTTCGGCATGGATGCGCTCTTCCGCGAGCTGAAGATCTACGCGGCGCACGGCCAGAAGTACGAGCCCGTCGATCATCATCTGCTGCTCAGCTACGCCGAATCGGCGGACGGTCAGATCCTCGAAGAGGGCATCACCGAAGCCGGGGGGTTGGCTTCGTGGACCGCAGCAGCCACCAGTTACGCCACCCGTGGCGTACCGATGATCCCGTTCTTCATCTTCTATTCGATGTTCGGTTTCCAGCGCGTTGGCGACCTGATCTGGGCCGCCGCCGACGCGCGGGCGCGAGGGTTCCTGTTGGGGGCGACCGCCGGTCGGACCACGCTGATGGGCGAGGGCCTGCAACATCAGGACGGCCACAGCCTGGTGCTGGCCAGCACCGTCCCGTCGTGTCGGGCGTATGACCCGGCGTTCGCCTATGAGATGGCGATCCTCATCCACGACGGGATCGACGCCATGTTCGTGCGAGGGCTCGACGTCTTCTACTACCTGACGCTCTACAACGAGAACTATCCGATGCCTGCCATGCCCGCCGGGCGCGATCGGGCCGAGATCTCCGCTGGAATCGTGGAGGGTCTGTACCGCTGGAACGACTCGCCGATCGAACGTCGCGACGCCACCGTGTTGTTCTCGGGCACGGCGTGGAAGGCCGCCGCCGACGCGCAGACGATTCTTGCTGAGACCTACGGCATCGGGATCGAGCTGTGGTCCGCAACGTCGTACAAGTTGCTGCGCGAGGAGGCGCTCGAAACGGAACGTTGGAACCGCCTGCACCCCGGCATCACGCCGCGCACGCCGCTCGTCACCCAACGACTGAGCAACGCGCCCGGCCCGGTGGTGGCAGTCAGCGACTACATGCGAGCCGTGCCCGATCAGATTTCGCGTTGGGTGCCGGGGCGATGGTTGTCGCTCGGGACGGACGGCTTCGGTCGATCCGATACTCGCGAGCAGCTCAGGAAGTTCTTCGAGACCGACGCCGCGCATGTGGTGATTGCGGTGTTGTCGGAGCTGTGCGCGACAGGCAAGGTTGCTGACGGGGTCGTCGCGGATGCCATCTCGCGCTTCGGGATCGTGACCGAGTCGCCCGCACCCTGGACCTGAACCGAGCATCGCGGGGTACGGTGACGGCATGGCCGCACCGAGCATTCCGATCACCGGCGATCCTGCCGCCGATGCCCTCCTCGTGAACGAACCTTTGGCGCTGCTATTGGGCATGTTGCTCGATCAACAGGTGCCGATGGAATGGGCCTTCAAGGGACCGGCCACGTTGAAGGAGCGCCTCGGCGGTTCGCTCGACGCCGTCGCAATTGCGGCAATGGACCGTGAGGAGTTCGTATCGATCTGTTGTGAAAAGCCTGCGATCCACCGATTCCCGGCATCGATGGGCCGACGGATCTGGGACGTGTGCGCGCATCTCGTCGAGCACTACGACGGTGACGCCGCCAAGATCTGGAAGGGCGTTCGCTCCGGCGACACGCTCTACGAACGACTACGAGAGATCCCCGGCTACGGAGAGGAAAAGTCGAAGATCTTCATGGCGATTCTCGGCAAGCGCCTCGGCAAGACACCTGCCGGATGGGAGGCTGCCGCCGCGCCGTTCTCCGATGCTCAGCCCCGCTCGGTCGCAGATGTCGCCGACGCCGAATCGCTCCAGAAGGTACGCGAATGGAAGAAGATGATGAAGGCGCAGAAAAAGTCCAAGCAAGACTGACGAGCGTCACCCTGACCCGAAAGCGCAGCGCTCAGCCAGCCGCCACTCGGGCGTTCTGCTGGCGGCTCAACCAACCAAGCAGGATCGCCACCGATCGCGGATCGTGACGGAGTTCGTGGCCCGCACCCGAAATGATCCTGAGCTCCGCAGATCCGTGTGCGTCGGCAAGTACCCGGGCGTCCAGGCTCGGCACAAGATCATCGGC
>JBBRSC010000204.1:0-6227 GCA_038245795.1 Acidimicrobiales bacterium | reverse complement strand
TGACCATGATGGCCGCACGGTAGCGGGAGCCGCTTTACCCCGAGATGCGCGACGGTGGCGCCGGTGAGGGTTCGGCGTTGAGCGTCTGTATCGCCTGGAAGCGCTGCAAGAACAGCGTTGGGTGAGTTCTCGGCACGCACAATCGCACGTTTCCGGACGAATTCCCATTCGCCGAGGGCGCGATATGCGTGCCCTGAACGGCTCAGTCGGGCGTGGCAGCGAGGTCGCGCATGATGGCTTGTAGGTTCGGTTGTCCGGTTGTGGCGGTGATTCCACCGTCGACGACGAGGGTGGTGCCGGTGATGTAGGAGGCTGCCGGGGAGGCGAGGAACGTGATGGCCTCGGCAATCTCGGCTGGCTGGCCGGCGCGGAGGAGCGGGATCGACTTGTGCCATTGTTCGAGGAGTCCGGGCACGGCGGCGAGCGGGCCGGTGAGCGGGGTGTCGATCAAGCCTGGGGCTATGGCGTTCACGCGGATCTTCTCGTGTCCGTGGTCGATCGCCAGGGTGCGGGTGTAGTTGATCACCGCGCCCTTGGCGGCGTTGTAGGCGCTGTAGCCGCCGTCGCCGTGCAGCCCGGAGATCGAGGCGGTGTTGACGATGGCACCGCCGCCGTTGGCGACCATGTGGGGGATGGCGTGTCTGCATGCGTAGAAGATGCTGCTGAGGTCAATGTCGATGACGCGGTGCCACTCGGCGATTGGCAGCTCTGGGGTGGTCGCGAATGATCCGATGCCGGCGTTGTTGACGAGGACGTCGAGCGTGGCGCCTTGCTCGTCGAGCCATCGAATCGCGTCGCGAATCGTGGCTTCGACTTGGTCGGGATCGCTGACGTCGCAGGTCATCAAGGTTGCCTGATCGAGTTCCGCCACGAGGTTTCCGCTCCCCGGGTTGATGTCGACGAGAACGACATGGGCACCCTCGGCCGAGAGCTGGCGTGCTGTCGCGGCGCCGATCCCTGACGCTGCTCCGGTGACGAGGGCACCCTGTCCGTTGAACCGTCGATCAGTCATGATTGCGTTCTCCTTCGCCTCAATTGTGAGTCATTGCGAGTGCAGCCCGTGCGTAAGTCGGCGTTCATGGCTGCATTCCTCGGAGCCATTGGTCGAGCAACGTTCTGGACAACTCGTCGATGTCGACCTCATCTCGTGCCAGCGAGTAGGCGACGGCCGAGGACAGGTGCACGACTGCCAACGACGCAGCGAGTCGCACCGGGACCGTGGCGGCCAGCTCATCTCGGTCTACGGCATCGGCGATGATCTCGGTGACGAGGTCGAAGAGCTCGGGGTGGGGTGCGTGCATTCCGCTCAACGAACCGGCGCGCAGAGCCTCGACAGCCATCCCGATGTGGCCTGTGCCCGCAGCGCTCCAGGCATCGACGATCGTTTGGCGAACGATGTCGAGCCGTGCGCGAACGTCGTCGGTCTCGGCAGCCGCGAGTCGCGATCTGGCGTCGGCGGTGAGGCGTCGGTTGAACTCTCGGAGCAGGCCGGCCTTGGTGTCGTAGATGCGGAAGAAGGTGGCCCGCCCGACGCCGGCTTGTTCGCAGATGTCGTCGACGCTCAACTCGTCGAAGGAGCCGGTGGCGAAGAGTTCTGTGGCAGCGTCGTAGAGGCGTCGAGCGTTTTCCTCGCGGCGCAGGCGACGGCCGTCGATCGGCACCGTTGCGGGAGCGTCGGTTTCGGGAACGGCCGACGTCATCGCGGGATGTTGTCGTAGTAGGGGATGGCGATCTCGTCGTCGACGTCGAGATCGCCGAGCATGGCCGGGGTGATTGGGTGCACGACACTCTGGGAGATCACCGCGTTGATCACGGCAGGCCGCCCCGCCTCGAGCGCTCGAGCCACCGCCGGGGCAAGTTCGTCAGCGGTCGTGACGTGTTGGCCGAACGCACCGAATCCTTCGGCAACCAGGTCATAGCGAGTCGCTGCGAGTCGGGAGATCACGTCGCCGTCGGCCCCGTAGACCGCGTGTTGACCGTGGATGGACATTCCCCAGCATGCGTTGTTGAACACGATCGTGACGATTGGCAGTTCGTGGCGGACCATGGTGTCCCATTCCTGGATGTGGAAACCGATGGCGCCATCACCGGTCACCTGGATCACGCGGCGGTCCGGGTGAGCGAGCTGCGCGCCGATGGCGTAACCCTGCCCGATCCCGAGATGGCCCTGATAGCCGAGGGCCAGGCTTTGGTAGATGTCGAGGTGCGACGTCGCCCAATCGAACCAAACGGGCGCTTCACCCCCATCGCGCACGAGGATCGACCCGGGCGGAACCTGGCTGGCGATCTCTTTGGCGGCGCGATACGGGTGGATGCCGTCGTCCTCCATGCCAGCGCCTTCGAACAGCATGTCGCCGAGGTGCTTCATTCCGACCGCTTGAGTCGCCCACTCGCCGCAGTCTTGGACGGCCGCCCGCTCAGCGAGGGCATCGAGCCCGGCGGCGAGATCGCCGAGGACACCCACGTCGACGGGGCCGAGCCGCCCGATCTCGGCGGGATCGAGATGGAGTTGGATCACCTTGGCGCCCGCAACCATGTTTGCGAAGTTGCGCCCGCCGAGCAGGAGTCCGCCGGTCGCACCGACCAGAATCACGACATCGGGCGGCTCGACGCCGATCTTGACGAGCGCGACCAGCGAAGCGAGCCCACCGCCGTGGAGGGGATGACTGCCGGGCAACATCCCTTTGGTCAGCGTCGTCGAGTAGCCGGGGATCCCGGTCGCGGTGACGAAACGCTCGAGAGCTCCCGAAATGTCGACGGCGAGGCTGGCATCGCCGACGATGAACGCCGGACGCTGCGCACCGTTGAGCAACTCCACCGCCGCGTCGATGGCCGACGACGCGGGAACCGGTCGATCGGCCGTTGCGGGTGCACCGAAGGGCGGGACGCGCTCGGGTGCAACAGGGGTGAACGCCACATCGATCGGCACGTCGAGCACGACGGGCCCAGGAACGCCGCCGGTGGCATGGCGGATGGCAAGGCCGACGAGGTCGGGCACGCGGCTCGCGGAATATGCCCGCTGCGCCCATTTCGTGATCGGCTTGACCACACCGAGTTGATCGAGGCGACCCTGCATCTCACCGGTCTCGATTTCGCCCAGTGGAGGTGAACTCGTGATCACCATGATCCCGACCGAGTCAGCTGAGGCGTTGGAGATACCCGCGACGGCGTTGAACAGACCGGGTCCCGCCGTCACCGCGGCGACCCCGATCCTTCCCGTCGTGCGCGCGTACCCGTCGGCCGCGTTCACTGCGGCGGCCTCGTGTCGACAATCGATGAGCTCGATCCCGAACCGGCGACAGCCGGTCAGAAACGAGTCGAGATGTCCACCGTGGAGAGCGAACACAACGTCCACCCCGGCTTCGGCGAGTGCCCACGCTCCAAGTTCGCCGCCGTTCATCGTTTCCTCAACCATCACGATTCTCCTCGCGCTTAATTCAATTGTGAGACTTGACTCTCACAACCAAAGTAGTGATACTTGAGTCTCAAGTCAATGGCTCGTTTTGGTCAAGCCACCCGAACTGAAGTCAAGGAGTCCTTCCAATGCGAGCAGTGGTGATGAGTAACGGCGAGATCACCGTCGAGAACGTCGGTGAACCTGAGCCGGGACAAGGTCAGGTGCTGATCGCGCCCCACGTCGCCGGAATCTGTGGGAGCGACCTTCACGCCCGCACCATGCTGCGCGGTCTGGCCGAACTCGACCCGGAATCGCCGCCGATCTCACTGGTGCCGGGCCACGAGTTCGCCGGCGAAGTCGTCGCGATCGGCCCGGACACCGACAGCGATCTCCGCATCGGCGACCAGGTCAGCCCGATCCCGTTCACCCACGGAGCCGACGGGCCCGTAACCATCGGTCTGTCTCCCACACACACCGGTGGGCTCGCCGAACTGGCCGTTGCCGATGCCGAGCGGACGTTCCGACTTCCCGACGGGGTCGACACGCGGCTGGGCGCTCTGAGCGAACCCTTGGCGGTCGCTGTCCACGCCTTCCTGCTGGGTGCTGCGTCGGGACCGATCGTGGTCGTCGGGGCCGGGCCGATCGGGCTCGGGATCATCGCCGTCGCGTCAGCAGCCGACCGCCACCCGATCATCGCCGTCGAACCATCAGCGCAGCGCCGGGCGGCAGCGCTTCGCTTCGGCGCAGACGAGGTGTATGAACCCGGCGCATCCTTGTCAGAGCTGCTGTCCGAGGTCGGCTACACACCCTCCACGATGTCCCCACTACTCGAGGACGATCCCGTCGTCGCCACCGTTTTCGAGTGCGTAGGCCGCCCCGCCGTCGTCCAGGCCCTCTTGGCGGAGGCTCCACCCCACAGCCGTCTCGTTCTCGCTGGCGCGTGTCATGAACCTGTCGAACTGAACCCGCTGACGCTCACGACGGCCGAAGTCAGCGTGATCGCGAGCTTCGCCTATCGCCCCGCTGACTTCCACGCAGCGTTGCGCCACCTCCAGGAACAGCCCGAACGGTTCCAGGACCTGATCACCAGCGAACGTCCACTCGACGCGACCGCCGAGGCCTTCGATGCGCTCGCCAACGATCCAACCGAGATCAAGGTCATGATCCACCCATCCGCAACTCCAAGCCCAACCTCCAAGACACCGTGAACGGCACCCCAGTTGACCAGAGGAATGACGACGGTGGGCGCAGGGGCGACCTCTCGACGCACACCGCCACAACACCACGATCGGATGCCACATGACCAAAGTCCTCGTTCACGGAAACCCTGAGACCGATGCAATCTGGGGTCAGCTCGTCGCAGCGTTGGCCGAGCGGGGAGTCGACGACATCGTCACCGTCTCGCCTCCCGGATTCGGAGTGCCCAGCCATCCTGACTGGAACCCGACACCCGCCGCGTACGTCGACTGGCTGCACGGCGAGATCATCGAGTTCGACGGAGACGTTGATCTTCTCGGACACGACTGGGGAGCCAGCCACGTCCTCGGTGTGGCTGCCGCGTATCCCGAGTCGATTCGTTCGTGGGCGGTCGACGTGGCTGGACTCGTACATCCCGACTACCGGTGGCATGACGCCGCTGCCGGATGGCAGACCCCCGAAGTCGGCGAGCAGATCATCGACGCGATGGTTTCGATGCCGGTCGCCGAGCGAATCGCGGCCTACCAAGGCCTCGGCCTGCCGACCGACGTGGCAGTCTCGATGGCGGAGGCGCTCGGCCCCGACATGGGTCGCTGCATCCTCGGGCTCTATCGAGCAGCGGTGCAGCCGTTCATGGCCCAGCTCGGTGACCGCCTCGCAGCCGCCGAAGGTCGGCCGAGTCTGATCATCGATGCCACAGCCGACGAGTACGTGTCGACAGACCTCGTCGCCGCTGTTGCAGACCGAAACGGCTCGACGGTGCACCCGCTTGCCGATCAGGGGCATTGGTGGATGCTCTCGGCTCCAGACCTCGCGGCCGACGGGCTCACCGCGTTTTGGAAGGGGCTCGAAATACCGGGCTGATCAGATGCAGCACCGATGGGCTGGTTGAAAGGTGACGTCGTGCGTTGAACACCGAACGCTATCGGCCAGGCTCGCCAATTCGCTCCGCTTCGGCGGCTCACGGTCTCGGCGTTGCGTTAGGCCCTCGAGACCGCCGTCCACTTCGATCCGGGACCCGCAACGGACTGCGTGACCGATCAGAATGTGCGACTCACTCCGTGCCGAAGCCGCACATAGCCGGCCTCTTGTCATGATTGACGTGATCCGGGGGCCAGGCCAGTCTTCGGGTCGGGGTCTCGGATGGTTCGCCCGTTAACCGGCTGCCGGGTCTGCCGCGGGTTGTGTTGCCGCCTGGCCCAGTGTCATCGGCTCCATGATTCGGCCTGGGGTTGATGGAGGCGTGCTGGCTTGGATCGGCACGGGGAACGCAGTCAGGCCGCGGTCGAGTCGTCAGCGGAGTTTCGTGCGTGACAACTGAAGTAGTTCAGATATAGTTGAAGCATGCGTGTGACCGAGCACCCCTTTTCCGAGCTGCTGCGTGAGCCCAAGACCGTCGTGCGGGATCTCGATGACGGTGACGTCCTCTTGCGGCGGCGAGGCGCGCCGGCCCTTCGCCTCACCTTGGTCGACCGTGACGATCAGCGGGCGAACGCCTACGCGATGGCTGGGCGCGCGCTGCGGAACATGGCCGAGCACGCCCCGGTGGCATTGGGGGAGGCGCTGCTCGGCGAGTTCCCGTGGACATCGTTCCTGCCGAAGGTCGACCGAGTCGACTTCATCGACCAGTTCA
>JBBRSC010000203.1:0-6276 GCA_038245795.1 Acidimicrobiales bacterium | reverse complement strand
CTGGCGCAGGCGCTGCAGAAGGTGTTCCGTTCCGACTTCCGCTACTCCACCAACGTCGACTACTCCGCAGCAACCGTTCCGATCGACGCGTTCCTGACGAGTCGAGAAGGTTTCTGCCAGCAGTTCGCTTCGGCCTTCGCGCTGCTGGCACGCCAGCTCGGAATTCCTTCACGGATCGGCGTCGGGTTCACGTGGGGGGAATCGGCCGGAACCTCCGGCGACGGCACGACGACCTACGTGGTCCGGGGCCGACATGCGCATGCGTGGCCTGAGTTGTACTTCGATCGGTTGGGTTGGGTCACGTTCGAACCGACTCCTGGTCGGGGGAACCCCGATGCCGTCTCCTATGGGGGCGTCGCGCCACAACAGGCGGCCGCCCCGGGTGCACCAGCAGAGGCAACGCCACCGACCACGACAGCTTTGTCCGCCGGCCCGGGTGCTGGCCCTGGAGGCTCATCGACGACCGCCGTTCCCACGACAACGGCACCCTCGCGAACCAACGGCGCCGAGTCGACACCGGCCCGCCGATCCACGACGAAGAACGATCCGCTTCCCTGGTGGTTGGGGTCGTTGGTGATCGCACTGATGGCGGCCATCACCCTGCTCGCAGCGCTCGCTGTCTGGGCGGGGATCACGGCCGCGCGGGCGGCCGCCAAACGCCGCGGGGCAACGACTGCTGGCGCGCGGGTCGCCCTGGCCTGGGAGACATCGATCGGCTGGCTGGCGGATGCTGGCGTGCATCGTGAGCCTTGGGAGACACCCCAGGAGTTCTCGTCGCGTGATGATGTGGGGTCGACCCTCGGCCCCGAGCAGACGGGCGCGTTGCAGAGCATTGCGACCATCGAGACCGCGCGCGTTCATGCGGCGGACGGGATCACCGACGAGGAACGAGCCGAGGCCGAGACAGCCGCCGGTCAGATCGCCGGAGTGGTCAGTTCACAGTTGTCGCGGGCAGCGCAGCTTCGACGCGCCCTGGGCATCCGACACCGCGCCAACTGATACCACCGCGCCAGCTGAGCGGGCTGGGCTCAGTTCGACAGATCGTCGTCGTCGCGACGCATCCGCTCCCGGGCACGATCCGTGGCGCCAGAGATGTAGGAGCGCACGTTGGAGGAGCGCACCTTCTGGGTGGCCTGCTGCAATCCGGTGCGGCCGAGCTTGCGGACGCTTCGTTCGAGGTGCCATGCCGAGAACAGCATCAGCCCGAACCCAACAATGAAGGACGCAAAGACGTTCACCTGCAACAGCGCCAGGAGCGCAGCCAGCCCGACGATCACCCCGAGGATCCCCCAACGCACACCCCGGAGACCGGCGGTGTACACCGTTGTGGAGCGGACCTGCTTGGCAAGCGCAGGGTCCGAGGCATACAGGTGCGACTCGATCTCGGTGAGGATTCTCTCCTCGTCCTCAGATAGCGGCACGCTGCACCTCCTTTGTCTTGGTCATGTCCGTGGGTCCGTACGGCCTTCTGTCATGTTCGCACACCGTGTGGATATCGACAACGCGCCGAGACATGAGTCCATGCTATCGATCGACATCGGGGCTGCCACGTCCATCGGTGGAGTCGGGACCCCAGGGTCGATCCTCTCGCGGTGTGCCGACCGATCGGGTCGGACCGATCGAGGTTCGACCGAATCTTCGGCGCACGTCGTCGACCACCGTATTGAGCTCGTGGCGGACATCCCCGGCGGGTCCGGCGGCCGGGTCCATCCCTCCGAGCCGAAGCTGGCGGACCCCGCCGTCGACCAAGTTGGTGCCACCGACACCAACCAGTCGGATGCCCACCGAGCAGTCGATCTTGGCCAGCATCGCCTCGGCACAGCGGAGCAACTCGAGTCCGTCATCCGTCGGCGTCCTGAGCGTTGTCGATCGGGTCACTGTCGAGAAATCGGCGAAGCGGACCTTCAGCTGCACCGTCCTCGCCGCCCGATCGGCTCGCCGGAGTTCGTCGCCGACCCCATCGGCCATGCGGGACAGATCCTGGGCCAGTTCCTCGACGGTGAACCGGTCGGTGATGAACGTCTCCTCCTTCGAGATGGACTTGGCGTCGAGATCCGCGACCACGGGTCGATCATCGATCCCCTGGGCCAATGCCCAGAGGTGCTCGGCAGCGCTGCTCCCCACTGCGGAACGGAGTCCCTCAATGGGCGTACGAGCCACGTCGCTGACCGTCACAATGCCCAAACGCGACAACTTCTCGGCGGTCTTCGGTCCGACGCCCCACAGGGCCCTGATCGGCAGCGGCTCGAGCACTGCCGCGATCCGCTCGAGTTGGACTTCGACGATGCCGGCGCCAGGGATCGGTCCCGTCGGCGACGGAGCGGGTTTCGCCATTTTCGACGCGAGCTTGGCGATGAACTTGTTCGGGCCGATCCCCACCGAGCACAGCAGCCCCTCCTCGTCGCGGACCCGGCGTCGGATCAGCCTGGCAATGGCCCGTGGTTCGCCGATAGATCTGGTCACCCCGGACACGTCGAGGAATGCCTCGTCGAGCGAGAGCGGCTCGACCAGCGGCGTGACGTCCGCGAAAATCGCCATCACCCGACGACTCACCTCGGAATAGCGACCATGACGGCCGTCGAGGAAGACCGCACCGGGGCACAATCGCATGGCCGTCGCGGAGGCCATCGCCGAAAACACCCCGTGAAATCGTGCTTCATAGGACGCGGCCGCCACCACACCCCGTGGACCGTTGCCGCCGACAACAACCGGTCGTCCGCGCAGGTCGGGCCGATCGAGCAGCTCGACGGACACGAAGAAGGCGTCCATGTCGACGTGGAGGATCGACCGTGGCGGATGGCCGACGCCATCCCGAGTCATTCGAGTCGATGGATCGACGTCGAGCCGGGCGTGGATCCCTCCAACTGATAGCGGTAGACCGGGCGATCGGCGCTCATCGAAGGCGTTTCCGAGGCGAGCGCCAGCCACTCGAGGAGAGGATCTCGCACCCAACGGTGGCCAGCTGCGGTGAGCTCGTCGCACTCAACGTGGCCGAAGTAGTCGGCAGCGACGACGATGCCGTCGGGATCGTTGCCGACGGTCAACTCGCCCTCGACCGCATCGGCAACGTGCACCTCAACCGACATCTCCCAGCCGAGCCCTGGCGCCGTGGCCACCACGCTGTACGCAAGTCCCGACCAACTTGTCACGATCAATCCCGTTTCTTCGAGCACCTCACGCTCCAGCCCGTCGAGGATCGACTCCCCCTGGTGGAGTTCGATCACGCCGCCCGGCGGCGTCCAGTCGAGGGACCCGTTCCGACGAAGGTTCTGAACCAGCAGCACACCCGGCGCGCCGATATCGTTCGATGCCGGACCAGCGATCAGTGCCCCTGCGACCTGCCATCGTCGCATCAGAGGCGGCCGGCCAGCTCTTGCTCGGTCAGGTCTTTCCCGGTCACTTCTTGGTTGGAACGGCGATCGATGCCAGATCGACGGTCGGGGGGGCCGCGGCCGGGACCGCCGGAGCGGTGAGCGGATCAGCCATGCCGTCGAGACGGGGGGGCGCCGCCACCTTGCGATAGTCGATGTCGGGTGGACCCGGCACGACGCTCGACAGGATCCCGGCCAGATCGCCGAGATCAGTCGAAGGGTCAGCGCCACAGGTCATCTTCGTTTCGATGCCCTTGGGGAACGAGGTGGTGAACTCGTTCTTCTCGAAACAGTTGCCGAACGTGCTCGACGCAAAGTTCGCAGTCAGGTAGGCGAGATCGAACTGATTGTCGGACACGGTGTTCCCGCGAACCTGATTCCCTTCGGGCTTGAACGACTTCTCCTGTCCATCAGCGGGATCTTTCGACGTCGGTAGATCGGTCACGATCACCCCAACGTTCTTGTGGTTCGTGACCAGGTTCCGTTCGATCACGATCTTGCTGCCGCCACCGACGACGATGCCGTTACCGAATGCCACCGAAAAGCTCTTGTTGTCCGGTGCCGCTGGGTTGTTGTTGTCATCGACGATGTTGCCGACGATGGTGGATCCGCTGTTGGGGCCGAACTGCTCGGAATACAACGAGTTCGGGACGATGCCAGCCCGATTGTGGCTGAAGGTGGACTTCACGATCGTCACGCCCGTCGAGTTCGTTCCCGAGTACCCCAACATATTGTTCTCGGCGGTGTCATCGATCAGCAGGGCGTTGCAGGCTTTGCACTGCCCGACGTAGAACGCCGAGTCCGGATGACCCGACCCGTAGGAGTGGTCGATCATTCCGTCCTCGGCGGAGAACGCGTACACGCCATACAGGCCGTTGTTGGAGGCAGTGATGTAGCTGGCACGGTAGCCGCGCAACGTGACGCCCTTGCCGTAGTCGCCGGTGAAGAAGATGCCATTCGAGGTGTGGTTCTTGACGGTCAGGTTCTCGACAGCAACCCCATCGGAAAAGACTTTGATGCCGTTCTCGCGGGTGAACTCGCCGTCGATGACGACATCGTTGCGGTCCTCGCCACGGATCACGAGGTTCTTGGTCTCCACCGTGACGCTCTCCTTGTAGGTGCCCTTGGCCACGAGGATCACGTCACCTTCCTTGGCAACGTCAACAGCCGCTTGGATGGACTTCTGATCAGCCGGGACCCGGATTGCCGAGATGGGCTTGGGGGCGACCGTCGTCGTCACGTCCAGCGTGGCGGTCTTGGAGGAGTCACCACAGCTCGGGAGCAGGAGCAACAGGAGGCCGGCACCGATGGCGGCAGGGGTTTTGAGCATCCGGCGAGACTACCGGGCGTTGCACCGGCCGCTCGGTTACGAGCCCCATCACCCGGCGATCCGGCGACGCCGCCGCCAACAACTCAGCCAACCACCTGAATCACACCGGACTGGCCGTTGAGTTTCTTGGTGCCGTGGATACTGCAGAAGAACCCATATTCACCAACACCGCCCACGGTGATGTCGGCGGCCTTGCCGGGGCTGAAGTCTGATTGTTTGACCCCCGTGAAGGAGCCCTCCTCGACGGCGGTGATGTTGTGTTCGTTGCGACCGTTGTTCGTGAAGACGAGCTTCGTGCCCACCGAGACCTTGATGAACGACGGCTCGAAGGTGTTGTCGACCACGTTGATCGACACCGTTGCTGTGCCCGTCATGTCGACGTACTTGGAGGAATCGATCTTGTAGGTCGCGGTCGGACCTGCTGTCGTCGCCGTGGTGCTCGACCCGCCGCATCCCATGAGCGCCAGGCAGAACACTCCCGCAAAGATGACCCGTCCTAGGTGTCTTCTCTCGGAGTGTCTCGTCAGAGCAGGCTGCTTCACGGCCGAGACGATACCGGTTCAGCGTGGCTGGACCGGCCCCGGGGTTCCGTCGGCGTTGCGTTCCTGGACGACAGCGGTCCCGACCGAGACGGGCGCGGCGGCCGGTGGCGTTGCGGGAGCGGTGATCGACGTTGGTGTCCCCGGTGACGGGACCTCGGCCGAGGCCGGGGATGCGTTGCCCTGGACCAACAGCAACGCGCCGGCGGCGCAGAAGGCCACGAGAACGCCCGCCGCAGGAACCATGACCCGCGACTTCAACATGTGCAGCCGCCAGGACACCGGACCGTTGGTGTGATTCATGAGTGAATCCAGGTCCGCAATGATCGTGTCGGTGCCCGCTCGGAGCGCACGGCCGAGGACGTCGACATCATCAACGCGCAGCGAGACCGGGGTGCCGGGTTCGATGTGGCGCATCGAGTACACCATGGAGAGATAGCGCGACAGCACATCCTCGCGGCCGGCCGACGCGCGGACGCGGGTCCGATTCGACGTCTCGTTCACCCACAGAAGTCCCTCGTCGAGATCGATCATGAGCTGGCTGCGTTCGGGCACCAGGCTCGCTGGCGCGACGCCGTATAAATCGATCACCAACGCCAGTTCATGGTCGTCGAGGCGCGCCGTGCCACGCTCGATCGACGACAGCCGATGCAGGGGCAGCCGCCCAGCAGACGCCTCCGAGATCTCCTCGATTGTCAGTCCTCGGCGGACCCGCTCGGAGCTCAGCAGCGAACCGAGGCGGCGCGGCGGCACGACCCCGATGTGTTCGAACGCATCGGGGTGCAGGAGATCGTCATCAACCGGATCGCGAAATGCTGAGGGAGCCATCACACCAGATCGGCGCCCCGGACAGTGGACTTGAACATTCGAAGCGGATCGGGCGGCGAAGTTGTGGGAGGTTGCGGCTCCGACGGCCGGGAGTACGGTGAGTCCATGTCGCCGGTCGATCCGCCCTCTGCGTTGCCATCGGTCACGGCCCGGTGGGTGGCGTTTCTGTCCGTGTTCCTCGGTGGCGCGCTCGGCGCCATGATCGGCG
>JBBRSC010000202.1:0-6278 GCA_038245795.1 Acidimicrobiales bacterium | reverse complement strand
CAAGCGGGTGGAGGCGGGCGAGTCCATCTCGTACGGCCACCGGTACACGTTCGAACGAGCTGCCAATGTCGCCACCATTCCGATCGGATACGCCGATGGCGTGAGTCGGCGTTTGTCAGCCGTCGGTGGCGAGGTGTTGATCCGCGGAAAGCGTCGGAAGATCGTCGGGTCCATCACGATGGATCAGATGATGGTCGAGTGCGGCGATGACGTCATTGCGGTTGGCGACGAAGTGGTGCTCATTGGCACGCAGGGCGGCGAGTGCATCACGGTCACCGAGTGGGCGACCGCCCTTGACACGATCGCCTACGAGATCGTGTGCGGGTTCGGTCCGCGACTCCCGAGGGTTGTCGATGAACCCGTCACGGGCCAGCCGGTGTCGGTGGAGTTGTAGGGGCAACGGTCGGCACAGTTGTAGGAGCGACGGTCGTCGCGGGTGCGCTCAGGATCGTCACGGGGTTCCGTTCCCCGTAGTTGATCGTCACGATATCGCCGTAGCGGTTGGTGACTACGCAGCGCGACCTCACCTCAGCTGCCCCGGGCGACAGGCTCCCAGGAAAGGTGATATCTCCTCCCCATGTGGCGTCGGCGTTGGTGGCGATGCTGCCGTCGGCGGTGAAGCCCCCCGCTCCGAGTCCGGCCTTGATGACCTGATACTCGACCTGTGTGCCCGGGCATCCGTTGCCCTCGAGGCGCAGCTTCTCACCTTGGATGACGGAGGTGCCGATGAGTCGTGACGTCTTGTCAGGTTTGGCCCCGACGGCGAACGTCGTGTTGGGCATCGGGACTCGAGCCGGTTTGAAGGAGCCGCAGACAACGCGGACTCCGTACCAGCCCTCGATGGCCTGTGGGAGGGCGATGGTGGCGTGCGCCTGGAAGAACATGGTCGTGATCAGCGGGGCCCGACCCATCAACGCCGCCACTTGCGAGGCTCCGTCACTTGTCGACAAGTAGGCCTCGACCCGTGCATCTCCCGGGGGACACCCGCGGACCCGCACCTTGACCGAGACGTCATCCCCAGGAGCGGGCGACTCCGGTTCGACGCGCACGACGACGCGGACGATTTCTGCTTGCGCTGAGGCGACCTGGGTCGTGGAGGTGGTTGTCAGCAGCGAAGCGAGCACTCCGGCGACGATGGCGACGCCGAGACGGGTCAGCTGGGATCGATTCATGTCGTATCCAGGGTAGATGAGCAGTCGGGGCGATCCCGTTCGTCGCTCCGGGGCCATCCTCAGCTTCATCCCCGTAGCGTCCGCCGATCCCGAGCCAGCTGCGGGGACAAGGTGAACCGGCTCGGTAGGGTGGTCCGGTGACGATTCGTGCGGCGACTGATTGTGCCGAGGCAACGACCGCCCTGGGCGCAGCGCTCGCAGAGTTGGCCCGCCCCTGCGATCTGATCGTCCTGTGCGGTGATCTTGGCGCCGGCAAGACCACGTTGACCCAAGGGGTCGGGCGTGGGCTCGGTATTGATGCTCAGATCACCAGCCCCACGTTCACGCTGGTGCGGTCGTATACCGGACGTCTCGATCTCTTCCATCTCGACGTCTATCGGATCACTCAGCTCGAAGAGGTCGCCGAACTCGGCCTGAACGAGCTCCTCGATGATGATGCCGTAACGCTGATCGAATGGGGTGATCAGATCTCCCCGGTGCTCCCGCAGGACTATCTCGAGATTTCCATTGAACTCGGCGAAAGCGACGACGATCGGACCTTCGTGTTCAGCGTTGTCGGCCCGACGTGGACGGCCCGCATGAGGGCGCTCCGGGCCGCGCTCTCTCCGTGGCTCGTCCTGGAAAGCGACGACTGACATGTTGATCCTCGGTATCGAGACCGCAACGATCCAGGTCAGCGCGGCAATTGCTGGACACGAAGGCGTGGTGGCGCTCGCGCAGTCGTGCAAGGGCAAACGGCATGCGGAAAGTCTGGTGCCGTCCATCAGCTTCATCCTCGAGCAGGCGCACGTTGATCTGTCGGAGATTTCGATCGTGGCGGTGGACATCGGCCCGGGACTCTTCACCGGATTGCGCGTCGGCATCGCCACGGCGAAGTCGTTGGCCTTTGCGTTGAAGGTGCCGATGATCGGCGTGCCGAGTTTGGATCTCTTGGCCTTCCCGGTCCGATTCACGAACCGTCTCATTGCCGCCGCCATCGATGCGCGACGCGGCGAGTTGTACTACGCGTTCTATCGACAGGTCCCGGGTGGTATTCAGCGGCTGGGTGACCCACAGGTGGGTTCGCCCGATGACCTGGCGTCGGAGCTCTTGGCGTGCGGCGAGGATGTCCTCCTGGTCGGCGACGGCGCCATCCGCTACTCCGAAGCGTTCGACGGGATGGCGAAAGTGGAATTGGCCGATGCCGGGTGGAGTCATCCCAGTGCCTCGTCGCTCGTACAACTCGCCCACGCACGTGCCATGCGGGAGCAGTTCCAGCAGATCGCGGACGTGGAACCGCTCTACCTTCGCAAGCCCGATGCCGAGATCAACTGGGTGACCAGGGACCGACCGTGATCGACTCCGACCAGGTGCGGATCGCCCCACTCGGCGCGGTGACCATTGCGCCGATGCGCCGCCGACATCTGCGAGGTGTGGTTCGCATCGAGCAACAGACGAACCATCGACCGTGGTCAATGGGACTCTTCGCGACCGAGCTGGAGATGCCGACCTCCCGCTACTACGTGGTGGCTCTCGATGGACCGGTGGTGGTTGGGTACGGGGGCATCATGTGGACGCTTCCCGAGGCGCACCTCACGAACATCGCGACCGACCCGGTCCACCACCGCA
Source organism: Acidimicrobiales bacterium (assembly GCA_038245795.1). GTDB lineage: Bacteria > Actinomycetota > Acidimicrobiia > Acidimicrobiales > Microtrichaceae > JBBRSC01. The sequence goes on along the minus strand of JBBRSC010000202.1, from coordinate 3,498 downwards.
GGGGCATAGGCAAGGCGATGATGCTCGACCTGGCGAGGGCGGCGATTGATGTTGGTGTGACCGAGATGACGCTCGAGGTTCGTGCCTCGAACAGCGGCGCGCAGGAGCTCTATCGCCGATTCGGGTTTGCACCTGGCGGCGTCCGCAAGAACTACTACTCCCACATTGGCGAGGACGCGCTGATCATGTGGGCACACGACATGGGCACCGAGGCATACCGAACACGACTTGAGGGCCTGGGCCGGACCACGAGTACGAGACCCGACGTGAATCTGGGCAGCGCCCTGGCTGGACCGCCAGCCGACCCATCGACCCGTAGGATCGGTCCGTGATCGCACCCGACGTTCCCATCCTCGGTATCGAGACATCGTGCGACGAGACCGCCGCGTCGGTGGTGGCGGGTGCGCGGGTCGTCATGAGTTCGGTGGTGTCGTCGCAGATCGATCTTCACGCGCGTTACGGGGGCGTCGTGCCAGAAATCGCAAGTCGGGCGCATCTTGATCTGATCATCCCGGTGGTCGCCGAATCGATGATCGAGGCGCGTGTGGTGCCGGCCGATCTCGGTGCCGTGGCAGCGACCTACGGTCCCGGCTTGATCGGCGCCCTGCTGATCGGCGTGTCGTCGGCAAAGGCGCTGGCCCTGGCATGGGATGTGCCGTTCGTGGCCGTCAATCATCTTGAGGCGCATCTCTATGCGGCCTTCTTGGAGGAACCCGACCTCGAGATGCCGCTGGTGGTACTCCTGGTCTCGGGTGGACACACATTGCTCATTCGCATGGACGGTCCGGGTGACTATCACATCCTCGGATCCACCCTCGATGACGCGGCGGGTGAGGCCTTCGACAAGGTGGCCCGATTCCTCGGACTCGGCTATCCCGGTGGGCCGGCGATCGACGCGCTGGCGATGAGCGGGGACCCGTCCGCTATCGCATTTCCTCGGGCCATGCTCAACGACGGCTACGACTTCAGTTTCAGCGGCTTGAAGACGTCAGTGATCAATTGGGTTCGCAAGCACCCTGATGTCGAGACGGCGGATGTCGCAGCGTCGTTTCAACAAGCAGTCGTGGACGTGCTGGTGACCAAGGCGCGACGAGCAGCAGCAGACATCGGAGCCAAAGGGCTGTGCCTCGCCGGTGGTGTCGCGGCCAACAGCCAACTGCGCGAAGCAATGTTGGGCGCGTGTGTCACGGACGGCCTACGTGGCTTCCTGCCCAGCCGGCCGATGTGTACTGACAACGCCGCCATGGTGGCCGCGGCGGCATATCACCGACTGAACTCCGATGGTCCCTCGGCAATGGACATCGGCGCGGTCCCCGGACTCTCGCTGGCTTGAGATGCCGGTTCGCTGAAGCGCTCAGGTCTCGGCGATCGCTGCCGATCGGACGTCATGGTTGTGACTCGTCTCCTACGACTCGTCAGTGTCGTGGCGCTCCCTGTGTTGGCGAGCAGCTGCATTGGACAGACGACCCGCGCTGACTTCACCCAGGTCGTGCAACAGCGCGGCGGTGGGTTGTCGTCGGAGATGACGGGCCACGCCCTCGATGCCATCACCGCTGTGCTGCCCGCTGAGAAGAAGTACTGGACCCTCACCATCATGTCGAGGTCAGTCGTTGCCATCGCCCAGGGAGCCGATCCGACGTGGCTGGATTCTTACAACTGGTCGGACGGCGATCTCACCGGGCCAGAAAAGGTTCCGACGAACGGGATCGCCATCGAGGCGCTCTTCGATCGATCGCAGGTGCCACTGGATCGGCTGGAAGGCGTGGTCGACGAGGCCATTCAAGTTGCCGCGATCCGGGAGGGCTACGCCTCCGGACTCCAGATCAGCGGACAGCCGCTGATTCTGGCAGTGACAGTGACAAATGATCGCGAAACGAAAATCGTGAAATTCACCGTCGACGGCCAGCGACTGGCTGACGCATGATCGAGAGTGGATCGTTCCCCGGCAGTACATCCGTGCAAGCGGATCATTCATCTGTCGGGCCCGTGCCGATGCAGCGCGATGCCGTCGTCATCGCCGAGAAGAAGCGTCGCTCGCCGCTCCGGCGACTAGTCCTCGTGCTCCTGCTCGGGACACTGGCGGCGGTGCCCACCAGCGCGGTTCTTCTCGCTGTCGCGCCTGGTCTGATGACGTGGACCGCGCCGGTGCTGTGTGATGCAGAGCACGCCGACGCCTTCGCGGTCTCCGATCAGTACAACGTGCAACCGGGCGAGACGTCGTGGACGTTCGAACTCAACTGCATCAATGATCGGGGTGAGGCCGACATTGTCGGATTCTTCCCGCCGATGCTCGTGGTGAGCGCGGTCCTGCTCGCGGCGCTGGCCGCCGTGTCATTACTGAGCAGTCTCATCGGGTGGGCGCGCCGCGACTGATGGCGAATGTTGGCGGCGTCGATATCGCCCGGGTAATTCGCTGAGAGAGCGCTTAGCACTCGACGACCGAGAGTGCTAGGTTTGGCACTCGTCGGTCACGAGTGCCAGCACACGCGATCGACGATTCACTGTTCATTTACGCCCGATACCGGGCACCTACCGGAGGCACCTGCATGAAGCTGCAGCCACTCGAAGACCGCATCGTCGTCAAGGCCGCTGAGGCCGAGGAGACCACCGCCAGCGGTTTGGTCATTCCCGACACGGCCAAGGAAAAGCCTCAGCAGGGCGAAGTTCTGGCAGTCGGCCCTGGCCGGATCGGCGATGACAACGAGCGTGTCCCCATGGACATCGCCGTGGGCGACAAGGTCGTTTACTCCAAGTACGGCGGCACCGAGATCACCATTGATGGTGATGATCTCCTCATCCTGGCGGCGCGTGACGTACTCGCCATCGTGAAGTGAGCTGAGCTGACATGGCAAAGATTCTGAAGTTCGACGAGGACGCCCGGCGCGCCCTCGAGGCGGGCGTCAACAAGCTCGCTGACGCGGTCAAGGTCACCATCGGCCCCAAGGGTCGCAATGTGGTGCTCGACAAGAAGTTCGGTGCGCCGACCATCACCAATGACGGTGTCTCCATTGCTCGGGAGATCGAGCTCGAAGATCCCTTCGAGAACATGGGCGCACAGCTCGTCAAGGAGGTGGCCACCAAAACCAACGACATCGCTGGTGACGGCACCACCACCGCCACCGTGCTGGCCCAGGCGCTCGTCAAGGAAGGCCTTCGCAACGTGGCCGCCGGCGCCAGCCCCATCGGGCTCAAGCGGGGCATCGAAAAGGCCGTCGAGGCAGCTGTCGGCGCCATTGCCGACCTCGCCAAGGACGTCGACGACAAGTCCGAGATCGCCCAGGTTGCGGCCATTTCGGCAGCCGATCCGAAGATCGGCGACGTCATTGCTGATGCCATCGACAAGGTCGGCAAAGACGGTGTGGTCACGGTGGAAGAGTCGAATACCTTCGGTATGGACCTCGAGTTCGTCGAGGGCATGCAGTTCGACAAGGGCTACCTCTCCCCGTATTTCGTGACCGATGCCGAGCGTCAGGAAACGGTCCTCCAGGATCCGTACAT
>JBBRSC010000201.1:0-6282 GCA_038245795.1 Acidimicrobiales bacterium | reverse complement strand
CCGAGATCTTCTCGGGGAAGACCGCACCCGGATCGTCGCGGCCGAGCCCGTCAGCATCGGATCGGTCCATCACCGCGAACTCGACAGCGGGGTCGAACCAGCGGGTGGGTTCGAGCACGTAGCGTGGATGGGCCGTCAGCCGCGGCGCCAGGCTGAAACCCCGGGCTTCGGACACTTCGCGCAGTCGATCCAATTCGGGCCACGGTCGTTCGGGATTGACGTGATCGAGGGTCACCGGGGACACCCCACCCCAGTCGTCGATACCGGCGTCGATCAGCACCCCGAAGTCGTCACTCAGGTTTGGCGGAGCCTGCAGCGAGATCTCTGCCGGCAGGATCAGCCGCGCCAGCGCAATTGCTTCGAGGTAGCCGTCCGCCGGACACGGCGGTGCAAGGTGCATGGCGGTGCCATCCTTCGGCAGAAAGTTCTGCACGATGACCTCTTGGACGTGGCAGTGCCGGATGTGCGACGCGGCGATCGCCATCAGCGCATCGACACGATCGGATCGCGACTCGCCAATCCCGACGAGGATGCCCGTCGTAAAGGGCACCTGGAGTTCGCCGGCTGTTTCGAGGGTGCCGAGGCGACGCTCGGGGGTCTTGTCGGGTGATCCGCGATGGCAGTCGAGATCGGGGTTCAGCGACTCGATCATCATTCCCTGCGACGGCGACACCGTCCGAAGGCGCGACAGTTCTTCACGGTTGAGAGCACCGGCGTTGGCGTGGGGGAGGAGGCCGGTTTCGGTGAGGACGAGTTGGCACATGGCCACCAGGTAGTCGACGGTCGATTCGTAGCCGTGCCCAGCCAACCAGGCCCGGGCGGCGGGATAGCGCTGTTCGGGATTCTCGCCCAGTGTGAACAGCGCCTCATGGCAACCAGCGCGGGCCCCGCGACGCGCGATGGCCAACACCTGATCGGGACTCAGATACGGCGACTCGACCCGTGCGGGTGGCTGAGCGAAGGTGCAGTAGCCGCACTTGTCCTGGCAGAGCATCGTGAGCGGAATGAACACCTTCGGCGAGAAGGTCAACCTCGTGCCCGTGGTCTCGTTGCGTCGCTGCGCAGCGCGGCGCATCAGTTCCTCGAGTGGGAGGTCAAGTAACTCGTGCACGTGTTGCTCCATGAAGCTGGGGATCGGGCGTGTCGGGAGAGATCGGGTCGGTGCGGTGCGAATGGAGTCCGGGTCGACTGGCGATGTCGCTCGGGGAGAAGGTTTCCTGGCAGGTCCGGCACCAGAAGCCTTGTTCGAGCGGGTGTCCGCAGACGTCGTGTACGAGGACAGTCGGTGGTCCATCGGTGCTGAGCCAGGTATCGCCCCACCGCATCAGGGCCACGAGCGCCGGCGAGAGTTCGATACCCATGCGGGTCAGTCGGTACTCGAATCGTTCGGGCCGTTGTTGATAGGCCGTTCGTGTCATGACGCCCGCATCGACGAGCTTGCGGAGACGGTCGGACAGCACAGGGCGCGCGATGTCGAGATCCTTGCGAAAGTCGTCGAATCGGCGAAGTCCCCGGAATGCATCCCGCAGGATCAGGATCGTCCAGCGGTCACCGATGATCTCGAGCGCAGCCGCAATGGAGCAGTCGGTGGGGGGAGACTCCGAAGACGGCGGCACGGAAGGCAACTTAGTTCATAATCAGAACCGACACCGTTCATCATCAGAACCCACCCGCCCCGGACCCGAGAACACGTTCGGTTTTGGGAAAGTGCGTCAGACGGAGAAGGTGGCGGCCTTGGCGGCGAGCACGGCCAGGAGTTCGTCGAAACTCTTCTCGAAGGAGCCGACTCCTTCGGACTCGAGGACGCGTCCGACGTCATCGAGGTCGACGATCGACGCCAACTGCGTCCAACGATCGTGTGCGCCTTCCATATCGGTGTCGATGGTTCGGGCGACCGTCCCGTGATCATCGAAGGCCTCGAGCGTTGCATCGGGAATCGTGTTCACCGAGTTGGAACCGATCAACGCATCGACGTAGAGGGTGTCGGGATATGAAGGATTCTTCGTGGATGTCGATGCCCAGAGCGGTCGCTGGGGCCGGGCACCCCGAGCCGCCAGTGCATCCCACCGAGGGCCGGAGAATCGATCGAGAAAGATCTCGTAGGCGAGCTGCGCCTGGGTGACCGCCGCCGTCCCACGAAGCTCCAGCGCCTCGGGCGTGCCGATGGCGTCGAGCCGGCGATCGATCTCGGTGTCGACCCGACTGATGAAGAACGACGCCACCGACGCAATCGTCGATAGGTCGCCGCTCGCAGCTTCCAATCCCGCGAGGTACGCCTCGATGACCGCCTCGTACCGATCGAGCGTGAAGATCAACGTGACGTTGATACTGCGGCCCTCGGAGATCATGGTCCTGATGGCGTCGACGCACTCGGCGGTACCGGGGATCTTCACCAACAGGTTCGGTGCGGCAATCCGGTCGTCGAGTACCCGGGCAGCGATCTCGGTCCGAGCGCCGTCGCGGGCCAGCGATGGGGCCACCTCGACCGACACGTAGCCATCGATGCCGTTGGACTCGTCGTAGATCGGCCGCAAGATCCGAACGGCGTCGGAGATGTCATCAACGACGAGGTTCCAATAGGCGTCCTCGATCGATGTGCCCTCGCCGACAAGCCGTCGGAACTGCTCGTCGTACTCGGCTCCCGACTCGATGGCCTTCTGGAAGATGGCAGGGTTCGAGGTGATGCCCCGCACACCGCGATCCACCCATCGCTGGATCTCGCCCGAGGCGAGCCATTCCCGCTTCAGATTGTCGAGCCAGGGGCTCTGGTCGCAGGTGCTGTGGAGATCGTGGAGTCGTCCCATGGTGTGTCCGGATCTTTCTGGAGAAGGCGGTGAATTGGAGCAGGAGTTGGCGAGGTCGGTGGGATCAGTCGGCAGCAGATTGCAGGAGCGCCATGGCGCGCGCTGCGACGTTGTCGGCGGTGAACCCGAATTCGGCCATGACTACATCACCGGGGGCGGACGCGCCGAAACGTTCGATGGAGACCACGTCATCGACCCATCGGTGCCAACCGAACCCGACTTGGGCCTCGATGCCGAGGCGGGGCGCTGTGCCCAGGACCGCAGCTTGCGCGGCGACGCTTTCGTTGGCGAACCATTCCCAGCAGGGGAGTGAGACGACCCGGGCCACGACACCATCTGCTGCCAGTACCGCGGGTGCATCGACCGCCAGCGACACCTCGGAGCCGGTGGCGACCAATGTCACGTCAGCGTCGAACGCTTCCATGAGGACGTACCCACCGCGGGCCACGCCGTCAGCGGATGTGCCAGCGAGGACCGGGAGGTTCTGACGCGAGGCAATCAGCGCTACGGGGCCGTTGCCTTCCAACGCCAGACGGACGGCGGTAACAGTTTCGTTGGCGTCCGCAGGGCGGACCACCGGGAGGTCGGGGATGGCGCGCAACGCGGCAACGTGCTCGACGGGCTGATGTGTCGGACCGTCCTCGCCGACACCAACCGAGTCGTGGGACCACACGAACAGGACCTTGGTCCCCATGAGGGCGGCGAGTCGGACGGCGGGGCGCATGTAATCACTGAACACCAGGAAGGTTCCACCGGCGGGAGTGAGTCCGCCGTGGAGGGCCATGCCATTCATGATCGAAGCCATCGCGTGCTCACGAATTCCGAAGTGGATCTGGCGCCCGGCAGGCTCCCCGGCGGACAACGTCGAGACACCCTTGAGCTGCGTTCCCGTGTTGCCGGTCAGGTCAGCGCCCCCGGCAACAAGGCCAGGAAGCGCATCCAGGGCGGCGTTCAGCGCCGCGCCCACGGCAACTCGGGTGGCCACGCTGGCGCCGACCTCATATGTCGGCAGTGCGGCGGCGAGGTCGGTCATCGGGACGGCCGACAACGACGATTCCCATTCGGCGCGGCGGTCGCCCAAGGCGTTCTCCAGTCCAGCTTCCCAACCTCGCCGTTGGGTGGCTCCGGCAGCACCGGCTGCAGAGTAGGCAGCGAGCACCTCGTGGGGAACGTAGAACGACAGGTCCTCGGGAAGGCCCATGAGGGCCTTGGTCTCGGCGATCTCGTTGGCCTTGAAGGCGAGGCCGTGGGCGGCCGGATCGTCGGTGTGTTGGGGCGACGGGAAGCCGATGTGTGTGCGGAGAATCACCAGGGTTGGGGCATCGTTCTGACCCCGTGCGGCCAATAACGCTGCCTCGATGGCGTCGAGATCTTCGCCGACCTCGCCGGCCTCGATCACGTTCCAGCCGTAGGCGCGAAATCGACCGGCGGCGTCGTCGGAGAGCGCCAACTCGGTGGGGCCATCGATGGAGACGTGGTTGTCGTCATAGACAACGCACAGCCGGTCGAGGCCGAGGTGTCCGGCCAGCGAGGCCGCTTCGTGGCTGACCCCTTCCGAAAGATCGCCGTCGCCAGCGATGGCCCAGATCCGATGATCACAGACGCTTGTCCCGAAGCGGTCACGCAGCGATGCCTCGGCGATCGCCATTCCCACCGCGTTGGCGAAACCTTGGCCCAGCGGCCCGGTGGTGACCTCGATCCCGGGCGTGTGACCGACCTCCGGATGTCCAGGCGTTGCCGAGCCCCACTGGCGGAACTGCCGCAGATCCTCGAGCGTCACGGCCCCGCCGGTGAGGTGCAGCATCGAGTACTGCAGGATCGACGCGTGACCACACGACAGAACGAAACGGTCCCGATCGGGCCACTCGGGGGCCGCTGCGTCATAACGCATGATGCGGGTCCACAGAACGTGCGCCAATGGTGCAAGCGCCATGGCGGTGCCCTGATGTCCAGAGTTGGCGGCCGCTGGGCCGTCCATTGCGAGGCCGCGGACGGTCGCGATTCCCAGGGCTTCGAGTGCGGGGTCCATCTACAACAGCGCCTTTCCGGCGTACGTGGGCGGCATGAGTCTAGGCAACCAGTGAGGGGCTGCGAATCTGGGCGCCGACCTGAGCCGACCCTTCGGTTCTGACGGAATCATCTCGGCGGGTACGCGGGGATCTTGCCGCCAGAACGAGGGTTCCCGGCACTCAGTCGAAGATGGCGATCGACGCGGTGAACGAGTGGAGGAAGTTGCGACCACCGACGGGGCCGAGCTCCCCGGCGCAGAACATTCCGGCGACGCCCCCACCGCCGATCGCGTCGGCCACCACGGTCGCATCGTGGTCCGGGGTTCCGAAGAGTTGGCGGCCGCGGCCATTGCAGGTGAACACCAGCGCCCCTGCTCCCTGCTTGTCGGTCAACAACGCAATGAGATCCTCGTCGGCGGTGTCGGCATCGCGAACCTGGAACTGGATGGTGGTGCCGACCTCGACCGAGTCGCCCAACGCCACGGCGCCGGCCTGTCGATCGGCCCCGACAACTGATCGGATCAGGAAATCGCCCCGGGAGAAATCCATGGCGTGTTCGTCGATCACGATGCCAACGTGTAGCCCCTTGGACACCAGATGTTTCTCATCGGTGGACAACACCTCGAGTTGCGCCATCAGGCGGTCGAGCGCCGGTTGACCGGCGAGCTCGTAGACGACCGATCGTTCCGCCTTGGTCACCGTCAACGGCTGGCCAATCGGGCGACAGCCCTGGCTCACGACCGGCGACACCTTCACCTGCGGTGGCAGCCAGACCCCGACCGCTCCGTCACGGAATCGTTCGTCGTCGAGAATCAGGACGTTCCCGCCCGGCTGGCGCGCCGCCGATGCCATGCCGCCGAAGATGGCCACATTGGGGCAGGCCTCGCCGAGATGGCCGAGCACCTCGTCGACGGGAAAGCTGAACGGATCGCCGAGCAGGATCAGGGTGCCGTCGTTACGACCGAGTACCCCGCCGCCAGCAATCAGGATCTCGTCATCGGGATTGCGGAAGGCTTCGAGCCGAACCGGTTCGAGATCCTCGCCGAATCGAGCCGCCCAAAGGCTCATGGCGGCGCCGCCCTCGACCTCGCGTGAGCCACCGAGGACCGATACCGCCGACGCCCCGATCAGGACCCGTGGGTTGAGGAGCGATCGAACGGTGCGGACCACGTCTTCGAGCGCGCCTAGGTGCGGTTCGGTGACGAACAACACCGCTAGGTCGGGAGCAGTTCCCACAGATTCGAGGATCTGTCCCACCAGTTCGCCAGTGGCCTGCGTTGCGAGGGGGTGCTCGGAGAGCGCAGCACCAATCACGGATTGCGTCATCGTGATCAACCCCCGGCGGCCGCCTCGAGCGGCGGGAGAATCGTATAGGGCACGATGATCACCGGGCCAAGATCGATGCGACAATGGGCCTCGATGGTGCCGGGCGAATCGAACTCGAGCTCGGCTCGAACCAGGCGATAGTT
>JBBRSC010000200.1:0-6293 GCA_038245795.1 Acidimicrobiales bacterium | reverse complement strand
GTTCTCCGAGCTCTCCAAGCCAGAGGTCACGCAGATCGTCGACTTCATGGTCAAGCGGGTGGCCATCCAGATGGTCGGCCAGGGAATGGGTCTCGAGGTGTCGCAGGACGCCAAGATCTTCTTGGCCGATCGCGGCTACGACCCGACGATGGGTGCACGACCGTTGCGTCGTGCGATTCAGCGCCTTGTCGAGGATCCGCTCTCGGAACGCCTGCTGTGGAAGGAATTCCGTGCCGGTCAAGTGGTCGAGGTGGACGTCGAGGACGATCCTGAAAATCCGGGTGAGAAGCACATCGTGTTCTCATCACACGATGGTTTCGTTCCCCCGGCGCTTCCCGATGAGGAACTTCCCGAGCTGGCGGGCACTGCGCCCGGCGGTGCGGGCGAGGTGTCCACTGACTGATTGTCTCCGACAATTGAACTGACGTGACGATCCGGCGTGTCGGGCCACCTACGGTGGTCTGGTGCGCCGGATCGTTGCTGTTCTCACCCTGATCCTCCTGGCACTCACCGGCTGTCGCGTCGAGGGGTCGGTCGATGTTGCGGTATCCGAGGACGGCTCGGGTCGGGTGCGGGTCAGCGTGGTGCTCGATGATGATGCCGTCGAGCGATTGGGTGATCCCACCACGGAATTGAAACTCAACGACCTCGAGGCGGCCGGATGGACGGTCGAGGCGCCTGATCGGTCCGGCGTGTTGACGTCGATCGGGGTGTCGAAGCCGTTCGGCTCGCCCGGCGATCTTCAGCGCGTGCTCGATGAGGTGGCCGGTGCCGGCATGTTCATCGATTGGCGGGTGACGCTCAATGATGGATTCGCCTCCCGGAGCTGGAAGGTCACGGGCTCGATTCGCGTGGCGGGAAATCTCGAGCAGTTCAGCGACGACGAGGTGGCAACGAAGCTCGACGGTTTGAAGTTGGGTCGAACCGCTGATGAGCTCCGCGCCGAATTTGGGGGCGAACCCACCGTTCCCCTCACGGTCACGGTGCATCTCCCGGCGGAGGTGTCATCGGCGTCGGCCGGGGCAGCTGGTGTCGATGCGACTGGCCGTCGTTGGTCGCTCGACGTTGCGAAGGGTGGTGAGCAACGGCTCGCAGTCGCGATGGTGGCGGACCAGGAGAACTCGGGGGCGTGGCGTTGGATCATCGGCGGCGGCGCACTCGTCGCGGTTGCGGCGCTGGGTTTGGCGCTGCGCAGACTGCGATCATGAGCGCCCGGGCGTGATCGGGTGGCGTTGGTTCCGATCGCTGGCGGCCGCCGCCCTGCTCGGTCTTGTGAGCGGCGCGTTGATCTACGTGTTCTTGGTGGGACTCAGATGGGTCACGACCACGAGGGAGCAGCACCGCTGGTTGCTGGCTCTGTTGCCGTTGGCAGGGTTGGTGATGGGAACGCTGATTGCCCGCGCTGGAGGACTGACCCTAGGTGGAACCCGACGCACCATGACCGAGATTCGCCATCCTGTGGCGGGCGTTCCGCTCCGCATGGCACCGGTGGCGTTGTTCGGAACTCTCACCACCCACCTCTTCGGGGGATCGGCCGGTCGAGAAGGAACCGCACTACAGATCACCAGTGGTGTTGCGGGCGGGATCGGCGCGCGACTGCGATGGTCGTCGTGGGAGCAGCGGCGGCTCCTCATCGTGTCGTTGGCAGCTGGATTCGGGGCTGTGTTCGGAGTGCCCTGGGCGGGAATGGTGTTCGCCTTCGAAGTGGCGCCTACCCGCGTGTTCGCTCGGGTCCGAGCTCTGGCGGCCTCGGCGGTCGCCGTCGTCGTGGCGCATTGCGTCGTCGAGCGACTCGGGTTTCGACACACGGTGTATGCACGGGTGCCGATGAGTTGGTCCGGGGGCGCATGGTGGAGGTTGTGGTTCGTGGCGATCGCTGTCGGCATCGGCGCCTGGGTGTTTCCGCGACTCGTCGAGCTTGTTGATCGCGGACTTCGACGGATCCACGACCAACGGGGAATCCGAATGGCGATTGGGGGCGCCCTGGTGGCGGCGTTGGTCGTGATTTTCAACGCCTGGGACGAGACCGGCCTGTCGCTCGGCCTGCTCGGCCGGGCAGTCGACGGTGACACGAACTGGCGGTCATTCTTCCTGAAGCTCGTGTTGACGGCGTTGACGCTCGGCGCGGGATTCCCGGGCGGCGAAGTAACACCGTCGTTCGTGATGGGCGCAACGCTGTCAGTCACGGTTGCGGAATGGTTGGGATCCACACATGCGACCGTGTTGATCGCCGCTCGCCTCGGGTTCGTGGCCCTGTTCGGTGCGGCGGCGAACGCCCCGCTGGCGGCCACCGTGATGGGTGTCGAACTCTTCGGTTGGTCGATGGCGCCCGTGCTGGTGATCGGGTGCGTGCTCGCCCGCGTGGTCTCGGGATCACATCACATCTACGAGTGCCTGGACGCGGATGCGGACGCCGACCAAGGACCGTATCGGGGCGACGCCGACCCGGACGATGCTGTCGCAGACCCTCGATAGGGTTCGTCCATGGGTCCATCGTCAAGAGTTCGCACCGTGTTCCGTTGTCAGGAGTGTGGCGAGGACGCGCCGAAGTGGATGGGTCAGTGCCCCGGGTGCGAACTGTGGAACACCATCGTCGAGGAGGTCGACCTGGGCGGATCCAACGGTTCGGCCGTCACGTCGGTACGACCGTCGGTTCCGGCGCGACCGATTGGCGAGGTCACGTCCGAGGGTTCGGCGCCGGTCTCCACCGGTGTGTCTGAGCTGGATCGCGTGCTGGGTGGCGGCCTCGTCCCCGGTTCGGTGACCCTGCTCGGCGGTGAGCCCGGCATCGGAAAGTCCACCCTGCTCCTGCAGGTCCTGGCGGGCATGGCCGTGGGCCGCAACGTTCTCTACGTCACCGCCGAGGAGTCAGCGCAACAGGTACGAGTCCGCGCCGAACGACTCGGTTCCCTGCGGGCATCGCTGTATCTCGCATCGGAGACATCGTTGCCGCACCTCATCGGTCACATCGATGCCGTCGCCCCCGAGGTGCTCGTGGTCGACTCCATCCAGACAGTGTTCGATCCGGCGCTCTCATCTGCCCCGGGTTCGGTCGCGCAAGTTCGGCATTGCACCAATCGACTTGTGAACCTGGCGAAGGCCCGATCGATGTCGGTCATTCTCGTGGGGCACGTCACCAAGGACGGATCGCTGGCAGGACCGCGCGTCCTGGAGCACGTGGTCGACACGGTCGTGTCCTTCGAAGGTGAACGTGACCATGAGCTTCGCTTGCTCCGGGCAACGAAACATCGCTTCGGTTCCACGCAGGAACTCGGCATCATGGCCATGGGTGAGGGTGGTCTGGCTTCGGTCGATGATCCGTCGGAGATGTTCTTGGCAGACCGCCGCCCCGGTGTGCCCGGGTCGGTCATCGTGCCGACCATGGAGGGTCGTCGGCCGATGCTTGTCGAGGTTCAGGCGCTCGTGGTCTCGACGACGTTGCCGCAACCCCGTCGTCAGGCCCACGGGGTCGACGGGGGTCGCGTTGCCATGATGTTGGCGGTCCTGCAGCGCCGCGTCGGCATGCCGTTTACTGGCGCAGACACGTACGTCATGGCGGTGGGTGGTGCCAAGATCACCGAACCCGCTGCGGATCTCGGGGTGGCGATGGCGCTGGCGTCGTCGCTGGCCGGCAATCCGCTCGACAAGTTCACGGTGTGTTGCGGCGAAGTCGGACTCGCCGGTGAGCTTCGCTCCGTTGGCGGCATCGAACGGCGACTCGTCGAGGCAGCCCGTCTGGGATTCCAGCGGGCCATCGTGCCCCGATCGGTGCTCGACACCGCGGCGCCGATCCAACTCCTCGCCGTCGACACGCTGGACTCCGCACTGCGGATCGCTCGAATGATCGAGTGACCATTCTGGCGCTGAGAATTCAGCAGGTGCCGCTAGATTGTCCCCATGGCACCCCGACGTAGCAAGGCGCTCCTCGAAGCGCTGGCAATCGTGGCCCCCGGTCAGCCGCTGCGTGAGGGGCTCGATCGGATTCTCAAAGCGTCGATGGGCGCGCTGATCGTGGTGGGTGATGGTCCGGAAGTCCTCAATATCTGCTCGGGCGGCTTTCTGCTCGACGCGGCCTTTTCGCCGCAGCGCCTGTCCGAGCTCGCCAAAACCGATGGCGCCATCATCTTGGCGCCCGACGCCAGTCGGATCGCCCGAGCCAACGTCCATCTTGTGCCCAACCCGAATGTGCCAACTACGGAGACCGGTACCCGGCACCGCACCGCTGAACGCGTGGCGCGCGCCATTGGCGTGCCCGTGATTTCGGTCTCCGAGGACATGGCGGTGCTGACCATGTACATGCACGATGCCAAGCATCAGCTCGACACGATCCCGTCGATTCTCAATCGGTGCAACCAGGCGTTGCAGACCCTGGAGCGATACCGGGTACGCCTCGAAGAGGTTGCCGGGTCGCTGACCGCCCTCGAGATCGAGGATCTCGTCACGGTGCGTGATGTCGTGACGATCCTGCAACGCACCGAGGTCGTGATGCGCATCTCCGAGGAGATCGAGCGCTACCTGGTGGAGCTGGGCACCGATGGTCGCCTGGTCCGATTGCAGCTCAACGAGCTGATGGCCGGCGTCGAGGACGATCGTCGCCAAGTGGTGCTCGACTACTTCCAGCCCGATGCTTCGTGGAACCTCGAACAGGCCATGGCGACGTTGTCGGACCTCGAGACCGAGCAGTTGCTCGACACGGAACTCGTCGCCGAGGCCCTGCACCTGTCGGGTGGCACGACCGATGTCAACGGCAGCCTGCAGGCGCGTGGGTATCGACTGCTGTCGCGTGTCCCGCGGCTCCCCACCGAACTGGCGTATCGATTGGTGGACGAGTTCCGGACGCTCGACAAGATTCTGCGGGCAACCCCGGATGATCTGGCGGCCATCGACGGTGTGGGTGACGCGTGGGCGCACGTCATCAAGGATGCGTTGGCGCATATTGCCGAATCGTCCATCCTCGACCGCTACCACTGAACCCAGGCGGTTGTTCCGGTCGACGTGGACCAGACTGGTCGCATGTCCATCATCACGCTCAGGACCGGTACGCCTGGCTTCATCGCTTCGCCCTTGGACCGGCAACCGGTCGGCGGTCTCGTGCTCTGGCCCGACATCCTCGGGCTTCGACCGCTCTTCGAGTCCCACGCCCAGCGTCTTGCCGACGACCATGGCTGGTCGGTCTGCGCGATCGAGATGTTTCCGGGTCAGGAAACGCTTCCGATGAACGAACGACATGGCGCAGCGGCCGCCTTCAATGATGCTGCCAAGCTTGCCGACGTCGAGGCGGCCATCGATGCGCTCGGTTTTACCTCGGCCGGGGTGCTCGGGTTCTGCATGGGCGGCATGTACGCGATGAAGGCGCTGGCATCCCCCCGGGTCACCCGCGCCGCGGCGTTCTATGGGATGGTGCGCGTGCCTGATGGTTGGGCCGGCGATGGCCAGGGAGACGCCATTGATGTCGTCCGCCAGCGCCCCACCGATCTGCTGGCGCTCTTCGGCACCAATGATCCCTGGTGTCCGTTGAACGAGATCGACGAACTCGAGCACACCGGTGCGCACGTGGTTCGCTACGAGGGCGCCGATCACGGATGGGCCCAGGACCCCGATCGTGAGAACTATCGGCCAGTCGATGCCGCCGATGCGTGGGCGCGAGCGGAATTTTTCCTGACCGGGGGCTGATCGGCGCCGAGTTACTTGGAGCGGATCTCGAGTTCCCGCCGCTTGAGGATCGTGTATGTCCGGTCGGACTGACCGATCCACCCCAGACGGAGAAAGCTCGAGATCGCCTTGTTGACGCGCTCTCGGCTCGCTCCGACGAGACCGGCCAATTCCTCTTGTGTGATCGGGATCTCGAATTCCTCTCGATCTCCCGCCAGCTCGAGGAGGTGCTTTGCGGTGCGACCGGTGACGTCGAGAAAGAACGAGTCGGCGAGCGCTTCGTCCATGGCGCGCAACCGCTGGGTCAGCATCGCAATGACCTTCCAGAGAAGTTCCGGGCGCGACTCCCAGAGAGACTTGAGCGGCACGTAGGGAACTTCGAGAACATCAGACGGCTCGAGGGCACGTGCTTCGGCGGAGCGGCCGAGCTGATCGAACAGGCTCATCTCGCCGAAGAGATCGCCGCGTTCCATCAAGGCCACCATGGATTCGCGCCCGTCGAAGCTCTTGTTGGCGATCGCGATTCGACCCGAACTCACCACGTAGAGGGCGTGGGCCTCGGAGCCCTCCTCGAAGACGACATCCCCGCGGACCAACGATCGTTCGCTGCTTGCAGCAACAATCGCGTTCAACTCGCTGTC
>JBBRSC010000199.1:0-6334 GCA_038245795.1 Acidimicrobiales bacterium | reverse complement strand
TTCGACGGCGCCGACGCGGCAATCATGGTGCATCCCGAAATGGGCGAGGTCGAATATGTGCCCTTCCTTGCCGCTGACTCGATCGATGTCGTCATGATCGGTCGCGAAGCCCATGCGTCCAGTTCGCCGTGGGACGGGATCAACGCGCTGGACGCCATCGTGTCCGGGTACGTCGCTCTCCAGATGATGCGCGCCACGTTGCACAGCGACGAGAAACTCCATGTGATCATCACCGAGGGTGGGGTCGCCGACAACATCATCCCCGCTCGAGCGGTGGCCCGCTGCCGCGTCCGTGCCGGCACCGCCTCGAGACTGTCCGAGCTGATGGAACGAGTCGAGGTGATCTGGCGGGGCGCTGCGACCCAGGCCGGATGCCAGGTCGAGTTGGCGTGGCGGGGGAGTTACCTCGACATGATCAACAACCGAGCCTTGGCGGCCGCCTATCGAGCCAACGGCGAAGCCATGGGGCGTTCGTTCTACCCGCCCGAGATCGTGCCCCGGGAGGTGGCTGGGTCCACTGACATGGGCAACGTCAGCCATGTCGTCCCCGCCGCACATCCCGTCATCGAGATCTGCCCGATCGGTGTGGCCTGTCACACCGCAGAGTTTGCCGACTGGGCTCGAAGCGCGAAGGCCGATGATGCCATTGCTGCCGGCGCCGCCACGATCGCGATGACCGCGGTCGACCTCTGGACCCGTCCCGAATTGGTTGCGGCGATCCGCGCCGAATTCGACGCGGCGGATCGCGCTGACTTCGACGTGGCAGCCCCAACCAATTTCCGGGTCGAATCACCGACCATCTGAACGTCAGGGACACTGCGAACACGGCGTCTCTCAGGCCGATCAGGTGATGACCACCGGCACGTCACGACTACATTCGCCTGATGTCAGCAAC
Organism: Acidimicrobiales bacterium; assembly: GCA_038245795.1. Taxonomy (GTDB): domain Bacteria; phylum Actinomycetota; class Acidimicrobiia; order Acidimicrobiales; family Microtrichaceae; genus JBBRSC01. The sequence continues at coordinate 5,439 of JBBRSC010000199.1, read as the reverse complement.
CAGATCGAGTCAGCGCTGTCGCAACAGGATCGGTTGTCTGATCACGGTCGTCATGACGCTCGGAATCCCGTTGGCGGCGTGCGGGAAGGACTCGACGGCATCGCCAGCCGCCGTCGCACCCACATCAACCGTTGTTGCAGTCGATCCGGCGCGGGCCAGCCAACGCGACGCCATCCGCGATGCCATCGACCCCCTGGTGTTCGTGGGCGACGCGCCAACCTGCATTGCCGACGGGGTGGTCGCCTCCGCAGCCATCGACGCCGATGGATTGACCCAGATGAGTCAGAAGAAGTTCAAATTCAACGACCTGTCGGCTCCGAACCGCGCTGGACTGTACGACGTGATGGATTCCTGTGTGAAGGTTGCCGATTTTTCGAACGCATTCGTTGCGTCATTCATCGGCGGGTTCACAAAGTCGATGGGCGCCGGATTCGAGCTACCCGCCGCAGAGCTCGGATGCATGTCCGACAACATCTCGGGCCAGTTCGACACGGTCAGCGCCGCCTTCCGGATGTTCGAGAACGGCGACACGGCGACGACCACCCTGGTCTTCGGCTCGCTCGGAGCGTGCCTCAGCGCCGACACTGCGACAGCGTTCCTGTCGAGCACCGTGGTCGCGGCTGGAACCGCGCAGGCCCAAGCCGATTGTGTGTCTGCCGCTGTGATCAAGGAGATCGGCCCCAAGGGGTACGCCGATGCGCTGGCGGCAGCGGCGCAGAGCGACGACAAGGCCCCAGCTGCGCTCGCCCTCCAGGCGGCATCGGCGACCGCCGGAGCTTCCTGCGGTTGACCGAGTTTGGGCACATTGCGTCGTTCTGGCGTAACGATCCCCTAGCGTCAATGCCATGTTGCTCCGTACCAAACCCTCCCGCATTCTGTCGTCCGGCGTGCTCGTGATGTCGCTCGCCCTGTTCGCTGCCGGCTGCGGCAGCGATGAGAAGGCCGTCATCAGTTCGTCGAAGAACGCCAACAGCGCTACCTCCACCACACCAGCCGACGGCGACACCACGACCACCAAGAAGTCGGCCACCAAACGGGGCGAGAAGAAGCAGAAGGTCGAGGACTCGCTGGGCAACTCGCTCGTGGGCGCCGACGGCGCCGCCTGCATCTCTAGTGCGGTCATCGACTCCAACATCTCCGATGCGGGTCTGGACATCCTCTCGACCAGCGACCCGAAACTCGACACCTTGAGTTCGTCAGATCGGAGAGAGGTGGTGGCGGTCTTCGCCCAGTGCATCAAGACCGCCGATTTTGCACCGTTGCTCACCGAATCGTTCGCCAAGGGAGTCAACAACTCGACTGGGGGAACCCTGGCGTTCACGTCCGACGAGACGTCGTGTGTCGCGCAGGAACTCGACAGCAACTACCCGTCATCGGGTGAGGCGATCTTTGCGTTCGTCGACGCTGGCGAAGATCCGACGGTGGTCTTCGATCTCCTGCGGCCATGCATGTCGGAGCCGACCGCCATCGAGTTCCTGACAGCCAGCTTCGCCAAAGGAGGCCTCACGAACGCGGAATGTGTCGCCACGTCAGTCGTGGCGGCGCTCGGCGTGCCCGCCGTGATCGACGGACTGGCAGCTGACAAGGGAACTCCCGCGTCTGATGCCGTCAGCACCGCCGCAAGTTCTGCGGCCTGCTGAGCAACGTTGCTGGCTCCGTTGTGGTCACGGGTCTCACTCGACGGAACGCTGGAGTTCTTCCAGAAACTCGACAACTGCCGCGGTGAACCGGTCGTTTCGATCACCGGCGACCATATGTCCGGCGTCAGAGACGTCGACGAATTGAGCGTGGGGGACCAGCTCGAGAAATTCCCGCGCGGTGTCTTCGCTGACCAGGTCGCTCATCTTGCCGCGCACCAACAACGTCGGAATCGTGAGTCCCCTGGCCGCCGCTTCGAATCGCGACGCAACACGAGCTGAGCGCAGCCCCGACTCCGTGTTGAAGAGCAGCGGATCCCAGTGCCAGCGCCAGCGTCCATCAGGATCATGACGAAGGTTCTTCTTCAGCCCCTCGAGGTTCGTTGGCCGTTCCCGATGGGGCTGGTAGGCCGCAATCGCGTCCGCCACCTCATCGAGATCTGTGAAACCTGCTTCGGCGCGATCCAACATGAATCCCACGATCCGGTCGACGCCCGCTGTCTCCTGGCGCGGCGTGATATCCACGAGAACCAATGCAGCCATGGTTCCCGGGCCGTACTCGCCGTCGACGAGAAGCCCCGCCAGACCGCCGAGGCTGGCACCGACGACCACCGGTGGGTTCGTGAACGATGCCACGACATCGGCCAGGTCGGCACCGAAGTGTCCGGCGTCGTACTGAGCGGCCGGTGATCGATCGGACTCGCCGTGGCCGCGTTGATCGATCGCGACGGCGTACCAGCCGCGGGTCACGAGCGCCTCGGCGGTCCCGCCCCACGAGTGTCGGGTCTGGCCGCCGCCGTGGACGAGGATCACTGCAGGGTCGTCCGGCGAACCCCATGCATCACCGTGAATGGTCACGCCGTCGCGGGTGGCGAACGAAATGGGAACGGGTGCGGAGTTGACCGGCCCGGCGCTGGCGGGCGAGGTGTCGATGGCTGGTTCCTCAGCGAGCCGTGATGCGCACGGGAAGATGCTTGATGCCGCGGATCGACGGATTGCCACCGCGGACGACGTCGCCGGTCTGATCGAACGTCGCCATCCGGGCTGCGAGTTGGCGGAACATCACTTCTGCCTCGAGTCGGGCAAGATGCGCACCGAGGCACAAATGGACCCCCGAGGCAAAGGCGACGTGGTCAGCATCGTTCGGCGCGGCCGGATAGCGATCCAGACGGAACGTGTCAGCATCGGGCCAGTGATCGGTGTCGCGGTTCGCTGACGCGTAACAGAGGAACACCTTGGAGTCGGTCGGGATGACCGTTCCGGCGAGTTCGGTTTCCTCGAGCGTGTTCCGGTAGAGGCCCTGCACCGGCGATGTCCAGCGCAAGGATTCCTCGATCAACGCGGGAAGCCGAGTGTGGTCCGCTACGGCCGCTGCCCAGACATCGGGTCGTTGCGACAGCACCTCGACGCCCATGTTTGCCATGAGATTGGTGGTGGTTTCGTTGCCGGCCACAACGAGGAGCACGCACATGGCGATGATCTCCTCTGGTGCCAGCCGATCGCCATCGGGGGTCTTGCCGAACAGGATTCCCACCATGTCGTTGGGGTCGTCGATGTCGACGTCACCAGAATCGAACTCGGCCTGTCGTCGGATCACCAGGTCCAGGAAGTACATCGCGAACTCGGCGATCTGGGCTTCATTCTCATCGGTCGGCGGGCCGGCCATCTGGGCCACCGTGGCATCAGACCATCGTCGAAACGCCGGCCAATCTGATGTGGGAACCCCCATCACCTCCGCGATCAGCGTGATGGGCAGTGGCTCACAGATGTCGACCAGAAAGTCGCAGTCGCCCTTGGCGAGCGCGGCATCGAGGATCTCGGTGACCAGTCGCTCGACCCGTGGCGCAAGGAGCGCTATGGCGCGAGGAGTCCAGTGTCGAGCGACGAGTCGACGGACACGGGTGTGTTCCGGCGGATCGAGCCCAACGAGCATCGGAACGGGGCGGCGCTCGTAGCTGTTGCCCTGATTGGAGCTGAAGACGCTGGTGGTGCGGACGGCCTTGACGAGATCGTCGTAGCGGCTGACGACCCAGATGTCGTGTTCTTCGACATGGTGAACAGGTGACTTCTCGCGCAGCGCGGCGAAGAAGGGGTACGGATCCTCGAGGACGTCGGGAGCCCACGGGTCGTAGCTCGTGATGTCGGGAAGCAAGGTCATCGAGGCATCCTAGGTTCCTTGACCGGTCGGTCAAGTTGCCGCGGCGGTCAAGTGTCACCTGGCCCTAGACGTGCTCGAACCACCCACTGAAGGTCTCGACCATGTAGTCGACGTCGCGCGTGGCCATCAGCTCGCGGATCGAATGCATGGAGAGCTGTGGCATCCCGACATCGATCGTCGGGATGCCGAGCTGAGCTGCGGTGATGGGCCCGATCGTGGATCCGCACTGGAGATCGTTGCGGTGCGAGTACGTCTGATGGGGGATTCCGGCCCCATCGCAGAGGGCACGGAACCGACCGGCCGTCGGACCGTCGGTCGCGTAGCGCTGGTTCACGTTGACCTTGACGACCGGACCACCACCGAGTGCGATCTGGTGTGAGGGATCGTGTCGCTCGGGATAGTTCGGGTGGGTGGCGTGGGCCATGTCTGCGCTCATGCACTGTCCGGAGCCGAGTGCGTTCGCCAGGGTCGCGGCGTCGCCTCCCCACGCTGACGTCAGGCGCTCGAGAACCTGCGGAAGCAGCGCGCCACCTGCGCCGGTCGCCGACGCAGAGCCGACTTCCTCGTGATCGAACAACGCGATCAGTAGTGTCCGTCCAGCTCGGCTACCGACATCGATCAGCGAGGAGACGGCACCGAAGCACGAGGCCTGATTGTCGATTCGGGGAGCGCTGATGAGCTCCTCGTCTGCGCCGAGAAAGCCGGCGGGAAGGGTGTCATGACACATGACGTCCCAACCGACGACCTCGTGTGGCTCCACCCCGACCGCACCCGCCAACCAAGCGGCGAATTCACCGGGTAACGATGCTCCGAGACCCCAGACGGGCGTCAGGTGTCGGGAAGGATCCAGTTTCAATCCCTCGCTGCTGATGGTCCGATCCAGATGGATCGCCAGTTGTGGAACGCGGAGCAGCGGGCGATCGTCGCGCATCAGTCGAACATCGACGCCATCGCCGGAACGCACGACGACGCGTCCCGACAGTCCCAGATCTCGGTCCAGCCAGGAGTTCGCCAGCACGCCTCCATAGGGTGAGATGCCGAGTTGACGGACCCCGACAACGGACAGATCCGGTCGTGGAGTGATCCGTAGGTTCGGCGAGTCGGTGTGGGCCCCGATCATGACAATCGGTTGCACGGCCGCCTCATCGTTGGACCATCCAATGAGCGCGCCGCCGACCCGCACGAACCCCCGCGACCCAGCAGTGAACCCGGCGTCCCATGTGGTCTCGGTCCACCCACCGCGAGTGAGCCGCTTCGCTGCCTCGGCCACGCAGTGGTAGGGCGACGGCGACGCATCGATGAACTCGAGGAGATCCTCGGCGATCGAGATGGTCATCCGCTGCTCCTCGGCTCGGCAGTCAACTTCGTGCATCCCCGTTTTGTGTCCCACTTCGCCGACGCCGACGATGCCGCGGCGCCCGTCAGCAATACCGGCAGATTCGAGCCGTTGATCCGCCCCGGATGCCACACGGCATTGTCCAGTTTGCGACCGGTGGCCTCGATGGTCAGGACGCCGGTCTCTGCTCCGTCGCCACCCTTGCCGCCGGCGTAGAACTGAAAATTGCCCAAGCCGTAGTCCACGTAGGCGGCGCCCAGGTAGCCGCCGCCGAGCACCCGATGAGCGTGGCTGCCGACGATGAGGTC
>JBBRSC010000198.1:0-6346 GCA_038245795.1 Acidimicrobiales bacterium | reverse complement strand
CGATTGGTGACCCTCGGTTTCGACGAACGCAATGCCATCCTGTCCTTCCGCAGCTTCGTTCGCTACCTGTTGGGCTCGGCGATGACTGAAGCTGACTCGCCGCTTCCCGCGGCCGAACTCGATGCCACCTTCCATCACGGCCTCGAACTCATGATCGCCGGCGTCGCCGCCACCCGCACCTGACTGCGAGCGACTTCGACCAGCCACCACGAGTCGAACGCGCTCGAGGGTCTGGGCCGGGCGATGTGCGCTCTGCCAACCGAGGTACATGGTGTCCCATCCGCACATCGCCACTCGGTGATCACGGTCTTCGTCGCGGGTCTCGCCACTCGACCGAAGTGAAACTCGCGGCTGTGGGCCTCAATTCCAAGCCGTATCGACGGATCGCCAGATCGAACCGGTCCACGTGCCTCCCGCAGCTCTCGTGCAACTCAAACTGGCGTTCGATCGTGGGCAGCGCAGGATCGGACACGATGTGCTCGATCAGCTTCTCGAACCACGAATCACGCGGAGCCGCGCCGGGCTGCAGCGCATCGAGCAATCCCAAGAGGATGCGTGGTCCAGACGCGCCCGGACGGTGCAGGCGCTCCGCCGTGTCGCGGATCCAACGAAGCGACGTGCCACGGCGCCGGGCGTCATCAAGCGCCCGCTCGACAAGCTCCACCGGGTACGACATCGCCCAGATCGGCCAAGGTCCGAGCGAGGTTTGTGCACGGTAGTGAAGAGATGCGGACGAGATCACTCGGCGGCAGCGCGACCCCTCCCGACGCAACCGACTCGCGAAGTCGCTCGCTCAGGGAACCCGGCGCTCCCCCAGCGAGCAGGTTCGGATGGCCCAGGTTCCAGCGCAGAAGGGCTCAAGGTGACGGCATGGCCGAACCGCGCGTCCTAGAAGTAGATGATCTTCTCCGCGTTGGCGGCGGCCTCGTCCAGATCGGCCGTGTAGGCGCCAGTCGACAGGTACTTCCATCCGTAGTCGCAGACGATGAAGACGATGCAGCCGCTGTCCATCCGGGTGGCCTGCTTCGCAGCACCTGCCATGGCAGCCCCGGCGCTGATGCCGGCGAAGATCCCGAGGCTGACGAGCTTGCGGGTCCACACCAGCGATTCGAGCGGGCGGACGATGCGTTTGCCATCGAGCAACTCGTAGCCGCCCCATTTGTCGAAGACCGGAGGGATGTACCCGTCCTCGAGGCTGCGAAGCCCTTCGACGACCTCGCCGGATGGGGGCTCGACCGCCATGATCTTGATGTCGGGGTTCTGTTCTTTGAGGTAGGTCCCCACGCCGAGCAACGTGCCGGACGTGCCGAGCCCGGCCACGAAGTGGGTGATCTCGGGGCAATCGGCCCAGATCTCGGGGCCGGTCGTCATGTAGTGAGCCCGTGGATTCGCCTCGTTGCCGTACTGATATAGGAAGACCCATTCGGGATGCTCCTCCGCCATCACGAGTGCTCGTCGCACCGCGCCGTTCGAGCCCTCTTCGCCGGGTGTGAGGATCAGCTCGGCGCCGAAGACCTCCAGCATCTGACGACGTTCGATGGAGACCGACGTCGGCATGAGGATCTTCAGTTTGTAGCCGCGCTCCTGGCAGATCATGGCCAATGCGATTCCCGTATTGCCCGATGAAGGTTCCATGATCGTCGCTCCTGGCCGCAGCGTCCCGTCGGCCTCGGCTTCCAGGATCATCTGGCGGGCGATCCGGTCCTTCACGGAACCACCCGGGTTCTGTCCCTCCATCTTGCCGAGGATCCGTACGTTCGGATTGGGCGACAGACGGGACACATCGACCATGGGTGTGTTGCCGATCATGTCCAGCACACTCGAATAGACGGTCATGTTGTTCCCGATCAGGAAGTGGTGGCGGTGCCGGAGTTGAGCCCGGATGTCCGGTCTACAGCAGCGAGGGACTGAATCCCGACCGCAATGGTAGGGAATTCATCCAGCCACAACCACAACGGGCTCCTCGAAGATTCCCCCATCGATGATTCGATAGCTCCGAAGCACGGGTGACTCTTGTCGCAGCGACACGATGATGTAGTGCCAGTCCGGGTCCGGCGCCTGCGCCACGTCGGTCGGCGACGGGTAGGCCTCGGTGTGGGTGTGGCTGTGCATCACCCCGACGATGTCGAGGCCTTCGTCCTCGGCATCCCGGAGCGCCCGAAAGTGGTCCTTCGAGTCGACCGTATAGAGCCGCGAGCTCGCCGCGGCGTTGCGGGCCGTGGCGAAGCGCGGGACAGTCGGCGGTTGGAACGTTCCGACGAGCAGGCCACACGCTTCGTCGGGCAGGCCGTCGTAGGCGGCGCCGATCATCGCCTGATACGCGCTCTCGGCGATGACGAGTTCTGGTCCGCCGAACGCCACGTCAGGCGCTGACGGTGTGGTCGATGCCGCGAGCGTCGGCATGGTGTTCGAGGAACCACGCGTATGTCGACGCCAAGCCGTCGGCGAGCTCGATCGATGACGACCAGCCGAGTCGGGCGAGCTTCGACACATCGAGCAATTTGCGCGGGGTGCCGTCGGGCTTGGTCGGGTCGGTGAGGATGGTGGCGTCGGGGTGGACCAGGTCGCGGATCTGCTCGGCCAGCGAGAGGATCGACAGATCGACGCCGGTGCCGACATTGACGTGGCCGTCCTCGTCGTAGTGGTCCATCAGGAAGAGGCAGGCATCGGCAAGATCATCGACGTGGAGGAACTCGCGTTGCGCCGAACCAGTCCCCCAGATGGTGACGGTGTCCTGGCCGGCCATTTTGGCGTCGTAGAACTTCCGCATGAGCGCCGGGAGAACGTGACCGCCGTCGAGATCGAAGTTGTCGCCTGGGCCGTAGAGGTTGGTGGGCATCGCCGAGATGAAGTGGCAGCCGAACTGTTTCCGATACGCCTCGCACAGTTTGATGCCGGCGATCTTTGCGATGGCGTAGGCCTCGTTGGTGGGCTCCAGCGCGCCCTGGAGGAGTTCATCTTCGCTGATCGGCTGGTGCGCCAAGCGGGGATATATACAGCTCGACCCCAGGTAGAGCAGCTTGTCGACGTTGGTCTGATGCGACGCCTCGACCACGGTGGCGTGGATCATCAGATTGTCATAGATGAACTCAGCCGGTCGGGTGCTGTTGGCGAGGATGCCGCCGACGGTCCCGGCGACCAGGTACACCGCGTCGGGGCGGTTGACCTCGAACCAACGGTTGACGGCGGACTGGTCACGCAGATCGAGCTCGTGGCGCGTGGCGGTCAGGAGGTTGGTGAAGCGATCCCGTTCGAGGCGCCGCATGATCGCGGAGCCGACGAGACCACGATGGCCAGCGACGAAGACTCGTGCATCTTTCGGAACGGCGGTGCCCATTCGTGTGTCCTTCCGACGGACCGACTGTAACCGGCTCGTCCGCCCACCCAAGCTCGGCCCTCAGGAAGTGGTGCCGGGGACCGCTACCGTGGCCACATGGCAAAGCGCATCGACGACGGCACGACGACCGTCGCATCCAACCGGTCGGTGCGCCACGACTTCATCATCGACGACACCTTCGAGGTGGGGATCATGTTGAAGGGTTCCGAAGTGAAATCGCTGCGGGAGTCGAAAGCGCAGATCGCTGAGGCCTTTGGTCAGATGCGCAACGGTGAGCTGTTTCTCCACAATCTGCACATCGCGCCGTACTCGCACAGCCAGAGCCACAACGGTCATGAACCGCTGCGGGTCCGAAAGCTCCTGATGCATCGACGCGAGCTCGACAAGATCTCCATGCGGCTCCAACAGGAGCGGCTGTCGATTCTGCCGATACGGCTGTACTTCAAAGACGGCAAGGCCAAGGTCGAGATCGGCCTCGGGAAGGCCAAGCGCAAACAGGACAAGCGCCAGGATCTGGCCACCAAGGAAGCGGGTCGGGAGGCGCAACGGGAGATGGGCCGGGCGATGAAGCAGTGGTGACGAACACCGGCTGCGTCATTTGACCTGCGCGGCCATCACCTGACGGAGCCATTCCGGGGTGCGGGCGGCGCGGCCTTCGCGGTCGACCGAGCCGTGCACGGTCACAGCGGTGGCGACATGTTCGTCGTTGTGGACAACGAGGTAAGCGATCTGGAAGGTGGCGCGGGTCGTGGCAGCCACTGCCAAGTGAATCGTGGCGACATCGTCGAAGCGGAGCGCCCGTAGGTAGCTGATGGTGCACTCGAGCACAGAGAAGTCGATGCCCTCTTGGCGGATGAGCTCGTAGGGATGGCCGATGTGGCGGAGAAACGCGACCCGGGCCTCCTCGAGGTAGGGCAAGTAGGCGGCGTGGTGCACAACGCCCATGGCATCGGTCTCGGCGAAACGGACGCGAACGTGGTGGGCAAAGGAGTAGTCGGTCGGGTCCCGGCTGGGGGTGACGCTTGTTCGCACAGGCGGAGACCGTAGCCGGGCCAATCCCGCTACCATGGTGGACAAGCACATACGGGGCTGACTGGTTTCGACGGCGAGATCCGGAAGTTGCGCGTGCGACCCGAGTGGCTCAGACTCGTTAAACGGGGCAAAAAACAGAACCGCCAACAAGCAGTTCGCTCTCGCAGCCTGACCTAGTCAGTTTGTAGAGAGAAACCGTGACCAGCAATGGCGCACGGGGCCTGATCACTGCAGCCCGGCAACAGAAGCAGTGATGGACCGCAGGGAAAGACCGCTGACGGCGTGAAAGAACGCTGACTTCGAGGAAAGACTCGGTGGTGAGCTTCGGCTCCACTGATCCGGCGGCGCGGTAGCCATCAAGGCCGCAGTCCGGAAATGGTCGTATCACGTTCAGTAACCGCTCGGCGGACGAGGGTTCGATTCCCTCCAGCTCCACAAAGCATTGTCCTGATGCCTCAGGAAGGGTCAGGAAGCCCCAAATTCCGGGAATTTGCCAGTCACGGCGACTCGGCTTGTCTCTGCATGTATCCTGAGCGTTGCTCCCCCGGTTGCTCCCCAATCGTCAGAATCGGGGAACGGGGAGCAACCGCCGAGCTCGGGACGTGACAACGCAATGAGAAAGCCAACGGGCAAACAGCTCCGTGACGACGATGGTGTCGTTGTCAACGTGGCGAGCAAAGCCGCCAATGGCGATGGCTCGGTGTACTTCGATGCGAGCAAGGGCCGCTACCGGGCGACGTTCGTCGACCTCGAAGGACGCCGGCGCACCGTCGTTGGAGCATCCCGAGCAGAAGCGTTGTCGCGACGCGACGCCAAGATCGAGGAGATGGCCGCGCCGCCAACCTCGGCGCTCGGACCGTCGCCACGGGTGGCGGACCTGGTCGAATGGTGGCTCACGCATTGCGCTGATGTCCGCCCGTCGACGATGGCGTCGTACAGAAATCAGGGTCGTCTGATCAGCGATCGTCTGGGTACGGTGCCGCTCGCCGATCTCGGCGTGGAGCAGGTCCGCATGTTCCTCACCGAGATGCGGGGCGAATTCGCGCCCGACACCATCCGCAACGTCCGCGCCCGACTCCGCCAGGTGCTGGAGGAGGGCGTGGTCCTCGGCCACCTCCCGGCCAACCCCGTCACCCGGGTCAAGGCGCCAAGGTCGGCGGTGACCTCCACCCGCAAACCGAAGCGAACCTTGACGGCGGCGGAATGCAGGCGGCTCGTCGAGGCTGCCGAGGGCCACCGCCTCGGTGCCGCCGTGGCCTTGTTGTTTCTCATGGGCAACCGATCGAGCGAGGTGTTGGGACTCGCGTGGTCCGACGTTGACCTCGACGCGGCGACTGCCATCGTGCGACGCGGCTCGACCTTCGTCGGCGGTGGGGTCGGCCAAACCCTCGACGATCCCAAGACGTTGTCAACCGCCGGTGTCCACCACCTTCCCCCGACGGTGGTGAGGCTGTTGACACATCGTCAGAACGTGCAAGCCGTCGAGCGGCGCGAGGCAGGAGCCGGGTGGGAGACGACGATCTATCGGGGCACCGCCCTCGACATGGTCTTCACCACCGCCAGCGGCCGGCTCGTGCTGTCTCAAGCGCTGTACAAAGCCGTCAGAGATGTGTGCGCGCTCGCCGACGTCGACCCGGTCGGGGTGGGGACGCACACTGGGCGGCGGTCTGTGGTCACCGCGCTCTACGGCGCCGGCCTACAACTCGAAGATGTCGCCCGACACGTCGGCCACGCGTCGGCGAAGACAACCGCCGGGTACGTCGGCGATCTCGGCCACCGACCGGAAGCAACAGCCGCGATCGCCGCACACCTCCTCGACCCGTCAGCGGATTGAGCCCCCGGCCCGAACGCCCTCGTACTTCACGCTCCGGTGTAGAGCCGATCTCGTGTGCACAAACCCGTGTCGTCGAAGCGAGGAGCAGGACTCGTCGAATCCGTACTGAGACGGCGACGGAGTGCGGCCGATCCTGGCAACCT
>JBBRSC010000197.1:0-6378 GCA_038245795.1 Acidimicrobiales bacterium | reverse complement strand
TTCATGGCCGGGCTGGCGTCGCTCGTGTGGAAGGCCTACTCGACGAGTCTCGACATCAAGGGTGGGGCCTCGATTGGAGCTGAGACCGATCCGACCAAGCCGGGCTATGAAGCGCAGGTGAAGGCGAACGCCACCTATCTCGTCGCGGGAGTCGATGACAAGGGAAGATTGACCGACGCGATGTTGGTCGTGCCCGGCGGATCCAAAGGCGGGGTGGTGATGTTCATTCCCGGCGTCACGCTCATCCAGGACGCCAAGCTCGAACTCTCCACCTACGCGGCGCAGAACGGACTCGCTGCCGCCGTCACGGAGATCGAAAAAATCCTCGGCTGTGCAATCTCGAATACCATCACGGCCGACTCAGCACTGCTCACCACGTGGTTCACGCCACTCGGATCGCTGACCATCGACAATCCCGACACTCTCGTCAAGCGCATCAGCCCGACCGACACGCAGATCGTGTTCGGCCAGGGGTCGCTCACGCTCAAGCCCGAGGATGTGAGCGCGTATCTGTCCTTCGTCAGCGAAGGCGAGCCGGGGATCAACCGAGTGACCCGCCTTCAGACGGTGACCGACGCATGGATGAAAGCGATTGCGGCCAATCCCGCTGGTGCGCCGAAGCCCGCCGATGTTCCCTCCGCTGTCGGCGGCCAACCTCTCGATGCGGGCACGCTTTTCTCGGAACTGTCGGCGGGAACCGTCGGCTTCCAGACGCTACCGACCCAGGCCATCCCCATTCCTGGCACCAGTGGGGCACGGGTCTACCAACCCGACGCGGCCGCCATGAAGGCGCTCTTGAGTTCGGTCGTGCCCTATCCGACATCGGCCTTTCCCGGTCAGCGTCCGAGGGTGCGAATCTTCAACGGCACTGCCGACCTCGGCGCAGCAACCAAGGCTGCACCCGGGATCATCGATCTGGGTGCCGAGATCACGGTGTTCGGCAATTGGAAGGATCCCACCATCGCCACGACTGATGTCCAGTACAACTCTGCGACCGCTCAAGCCGTTGCCGAGTCCATCGCTGCCAAGTACGGGGTGACCGCAGTGGGCTCGGCTTCATCGGCAGATGCCTACGACATCACCGTCGTCCTCGGAGCGGATGTGGCCCGATGACCATGTCGGACACCGCTGAGCTGGCCCTCGCAGCGGCGCGCGCTGCAGATGCCAAGGGGGGAACCGACATCCTGGTGGTGGATGTCGGTGACATCTTGGCGATCTGTGATGTCTTCCTGATCGTGAGCGGTCGCAATACGCGCCAGGTTCGGGCAATCGCGGACGAGATCGAGGAACAGCTCTGGTTGGGGAGCGACCGTCGACCCCTGGCCTCCGAAGGACGTGACGCCCATCGTTGGGTTCTCATCGACTACGGCGACCTGGTCGTCCATGTGTTCCTGGATACCGAACGCGATTTCTACCGGCTCGATCGACTGTACGGGGACGCGCCGCGGATCGATTTCGTTCCCGCGGGACCTCCCGTTTCTCCGAGCTGAGCACGTCTCGTCGGAGATGCTCCAGGCGATCATCGAGTGAACGTCGGATGACCCGCGAACGTCCAATGCGGACCTGTGTCGGGCAGGAAGCGAACTGGCGATGAATCTCGGGCCCGATCTACAGACGCAGCGCAGAGGTTGGGGGAGGCTCATGAGGTCCCCATATCCAGGAGCGTTTGGAAACCCATGAACACCCACCAGAAGCGAGCGGCACTCGCCGCCCCCTTGCTCGCCGCGGTCGCCGCAGCGTGCGCCCCCATGCCCGGCCCGTATGTCCCCCCCAGCGTCACGTTGGCTTCCACCACAGCAACTTCAGTGCAAGCGACCGCTGACAGCTTCGACTCATCGATCACCACCGACGGCCGCTACATCGCCTTCACGTCCGATGCCACGAACCTGGTCGCTGGCGACACCAACGGTGTGGCTGACGTGTTCGTGAAAGACACACAGACCGGCGCCGTCAAGGGTGTCAGCATCACGGGCAACGGTGGCTCCCTGCATCCTTCCATCGCCGCGGATGGATCAGCTGTTGCGTTCGAGTCGGCCGCCACCAACCTCGTCGTCGGCGACACCAATGCCACCTCCGATGTCTTCGTGACCAACCTCACCACCAATGTCACCATCAAGGTGTCGGGTTTCGGCGTGACGCAGGGCAATGACTTCAGCGGCTTCCCGTCGATGTCCGCAACAGGAGCCAAGGTTGCGTATCAGACATACGCGACCAACCTGGTGGCAGGCGACAGCAATGCGACCGCAGACATTGTTGTGGCCACCGTCGCCGGAGCGTCCATCGCTCGTGCCACCACGGCACTTCCGAACGACTACAGCGCGTCACCCTCGATCAGTGGTGATGGCACGAAGGTCGCATTCCAGACGTACGCCACGAACCTTGTTGCGGGTGACACCAACGCCACCGCCGATGTCGTAGTTGCGGCGCTCCCAGCCGGAACCGTCGTGAGGGCCACCTCAACGCAGCCGAATGATCTCAGCGACGCCCCGTCACTGAACGCCGATGGCACCAAGGTTGCGTTCCAGACCTATGCCACCAACCTCTTTGCCGGTGACACCAATGCCACGGCGGACGTGGTCGTGGCGTCAGTTGGCGGCGTGGCCACGCCGGCAACTACGACCCTTGGCAATGACCTCAGCGGTCAGCCGTCCATTAGCGCTGACGGCACGAAGGTGGCGTTCCAGTCGTACGCCACGAACCTTGTGGCTGGCGACACCAATGCCACGGCGGACGTCTTCACTGCCTCCGCTGGCACGGCGACGTTCACAGCTGCCGCTCTCGGCAACGCCCTCAGCGGCGAGCCGGCCATTTCGGGTGACGGCACCAAGGCGTCGTTCACCTCGTACGCCACCAACCTCGTCGGTGGCGACACCAACGGCGCTGGTGACATCTTCAAGCGTGACCTGACGTACTGATCAGTTCCTGACTCGTACTGAGAGGGGGGTTGGCGCCGAGCAACGGGAGAACCAGCTCGATCCTGCTCACCTCTGGGCAACGAGCGACAACAACATGGACAGACGGGCTCCTGCTTCGGCAGGAGCCCGTTCGCTGTCGCTGCCCACATGTTTCTCGCCAGGAAGTCTGATCCTTGATCGTCGACGGGAACCTGCCGGCGGGGGAGGAAGGTCATCCGACGGCGATCTGATCAGGAAACGATCTTTGTCGGACAGGTGTGACCTCAGCGCTCGGCCGTCCGCCTGACAGCGTGATCGACGTGATCAACAGGGAGTCATGGCCGGGTTCGGGGCACCTCACGGGTACGGACACGATTATCGACTCGACTTCGTGGCCGGGTGGGCACAAGTAGCTTCGCCCGACGGATGGGACTCCGCCGATACGGCTCGCTTGGAGGCGTACCTCCGCTTCAAGTGATGCTTATCGCGATGCGTCAGGCGGGCGGTGCAAGTGCATGGAGGAGCGCTCGACGGATCTCCTCGTGGAGATCTGAGTCGATGACCTGGCCGCCACGGTGCTGCACATAAAACGAGTCGACGACGTCGTCGCCCATCGTGGTCACCCTGGCCTGATGGATGTCGAGGTCGAGTTCTGCCAGGGCTCGAGCCAAGCGCGAGAGCAAGCCGATGCTGTCTGGACCGCTGGCTTCGATAACGGTGTGGAGATCGCTGTCGGTGTTGAAGATGCGAACATCGGGGGGAAACAACGAGGGGTGCATCGTCGTCGCTCGATAGCTCCGGGCCCGTTCGGCCAAGCGGGCAGTCAACGCCAAGCGAGACGTGAGGGCGAGTTCGAGGTTGGCGGTGAGTCGATCCCATTGGGGCCCGCCGACATCCCAATCAAGAACGAACCGGTCGGTCGCCAGCGATTGGTCGGTCGTCGCAGCGACCTCCAAGACAATGGCGCCCGAGAGCGAGAGGGTTCCCGCGAGCCGCGCGAACAACCCAGGTCGATCGGGGGCAACGATGGTGATGGACCGCTCCTCGATGATCCATCTGGCGATCCCATCGACGCTGACCTCCGACTGGAGATCGAGGAGTTCCGGGCTCGCACCGCGATCGGGTCGGGTGGCGGTCCCGCCGCGGATCACGTCGAGGGTCCGCTCCACGAGCGTGTCGACGAGCCATGCCTTCCAAGCGCTCCACGCGGCGGGGCCGGTGGCGGCCGAATCGGCAATGGTGAGGCATCGCAGAAGTTCAACGTTGGATTCAGTCGTCAGCTTCTCAGCCACGGTAATGATGATGACGGGATCGTCGAGATCGCGACGAGTGGCAACATCGGCCAGGAGGAGATGGTGTTCCACCAGCAGCCTCAGGTTGGCGATGTCGGTGGTGTTCAACCCAATTCGAGTTCCGAAGGTGCCGGCAAGATCCATGCCGATTGCCGTGTGGTCTCCTGAACCAACCTTGCCAAGATCATGAACAAGACAGGCCAGCAGCAGGAGATCGGGCCGGTCGGTGGCTCCGGCGAGCGCGGCACCGTGAATCACCGTCTCGATGAGATGACGATCGACGGTGAATCGGTGGTAGGCGTTGCGCTGCGGACGCGATGCCACGTTGACCCATTCGGGTATCAGCATCGACCAGAAGCCTGCGCCGTCGAGCACGTCAACCATCGTCGCAAGGCCCGGCCCTACGGCGAGGAAATCTACGAACGACTCACGGAGCGCCGTGGTCCAGGGAGCGTCGGGAACGGCAACGGTGGACATCATCGCCAGCGCGTCACGATCGAATCGACGTCCGAGACGGGCGGCGCTGGTGGCTGCTGCGAGCACCGACACCGCATCGGGTTCTGGTCGTCTCGCCGGTGGTGTTCGGGAAACATCACCCCAGAAATCATCGCTGGCCCGTCCGACGGCTCTCCCGATTCGACTGATCTTGGTGAGGAGGGCGTCAACGGACATCTCGCCCAATTCCTCCGCGATCGCATCCTGGTCTTGGAAGACCAACAGATCGCTGCGGCCACGAACCCGGTGGAGCGCCACCCGGATCGATGTCAGCTGATCCTCCATCGACGCAAGAGCCTCCCGGTCGAGGGTCGGAGGGGTGTTGCCGGTGAGACGGAACCAGTCGAGTCCCCAGGCAATGGCGTGGAGATCACGCAGCCCTCCGCGCCCCTCTTTCAGATCGGGCTCCAACGCCCAGGCAACATCGGGAACAGAGCGGTGCCGGTCGGCCACCGACTCGCCGAGGTCATCCATCCATCGATGTCGATCGCTGATCCAGTTCAATTCGGCCTGTCGGCGAATGTCGCTCGTGATCGTCGGATCGCCCGCGATGTGACGAGCTGACAGACCGGCAGTGGCTGTCGCCAGATCGCGGCCGACGATGTCCCCGAACTCCTTGATGGTCCTCACCGAATGACCAAGTTTCGCTCCCGCGTCCCACAGCGGATACCACAGCGGACGAACCAGATCGGGTTCGATGGGCCGGCGCGACGCCAACATGACATCGATGTCGCTGTGGGGAGCCAGGCTGGCCCGCCCGTAGCCGCCGAGCGCGATCAAGGCCCAATCCGACTGCTCTCGGAAGGTGTCTTCGGAAAGTTCGCGGAGCGCCATGTCGACTCGTTCTGCGCGGCGCTGACACGCCGCCGGTCCGGAGCGGTTGTGATCGTCGCCCAAGCGTTCCCGAAGGCGATCGATGCCCACGTCAGATTGCGTCGGCGTCGCGCTCGCCCGTGCGAATTCGGACCATTCGGGTCACCTCGGTCACCCAGACTTTCCCATCACCGATCTTGCCGGTGCGCGCTCCCTCGACCACTGCATCGCAGACTCGTTCGACGTCACCGTCGGCTACGACCGCTTCGATCCTGATCTTGGGGATGAAGTCGATGGCATATTCGGAGCCCCGGTAGGTCTCGGTGTGACCCCCCTGGCGTCCGAACCCCTGGACCTCGGACACGGTGAGGCCCTCGACGCCGACGCCTTTCAACGCGGCCTTGACGTCGTCGAGCTTGAAGGGCTTCACGATGGCTGTGATGAGTTTCATGCGCGTCCTGTGTTGAGGAGGAGGATGTTGTCGAGGAGGCTTTTGATGGGCAAGTCGATGATGACGCTCAGATGCCGCGGCCGAGGCCGCGTTCTGCTGAGTGGTAGGCGGTCTCAGCGTGTTGGGTGAGATCGAGGCCTTCTTGCTCATCATCAGCGGACACACGAACGCCGATGAGGGCATCGAGAATCTTCATGATGGCGAAGCTGGCGATGAACGAGTAGAGGACAGCGGCACCGTTGGCGACGAGCTGATACCTGAGCAGGTTGAGGCCGCCGCCGAAGAACAATCCGGGAGTCACCTGGAGGAGCCCGTCGGGTCCCAGACCTTGTCCCTGGGTGTACCCGAAGAACTGCGGATGAGAGAACAGTCCAATCAGGATCGAAGCGGTCGTAGCCGACGGTGACGTCGAACGAGTCTGCGATGCAGTGGT
>JBBRSC010000196.1:0-6409 GCA_038245795.1 Acidimicrobiales bacterium | reverse complement strand
CGTCGGCGGCGAGCCGGTTGCGCAACTCGGCCCCATCGAGTCGACCACGGCCGACGTCACGCTCGACGAATTGATTGCACGGGGATTGGTGATCGCACCACGACGCGACGATCGGCCCGAACCATCGATGTCGATGCCCACGTGGACCGGGACCCGACTCGATCAGGTGCTGCGCGAGGTCCGCGGACGATGACACTTGCCCTCGACACCACAGCGTTGCTGGCGCGCTATCTGGAGGGCCCCTTTCAATCCGTGATCCTCGACGCCATGGATGCCGACCACAACTGGTGCGCGTCGGCGCTGGCGTTGACCGAGGCCATGATGTTGGTCGACCGCCTCGGCGATGACCCGACACGAACCGACGAGTTGCGTGGGGCCATTCGCGACGACTGGTCACGGATCGCGGTGGTGCCCATCGATCAACGATGTCTGGATCGAGCGGCCGAGTTGGGCCGGACGCAGCCTGTCCGCACCGTCGACGCGCTGCACCTGGCAGCCGCCGATCGGCTGCCACGGCCCCTCACCTACGCCACCTTCGATCCCGCGCAGATCCCCGTCGCGCTCTCTCTCGGATTCGACGTGATCTCCACGTGAATCGGTGGGCCATTTGGCCTACGTGAAAGGTCCGCTCGGCTCTTTCAACTGAAGTCGCTGGTCCGTACCGTCGACAACATGTTGGGGAACATCACGACGGCTCACCGCAGGGTGAAGCACCACGACGGCGTCCAGCGAGCGAGAGCTCGACTGGCCGCCGGTGCTGCGCCCGATCGCCGCTGACCCGACAGACTGGGTGCATGGCAATCGATCTGAGCACGACCCTGCACCATTCCGATACTGACCTCGAGATCCACAAGGTCGTGGTCGGGCCCGTCGCGAACAACGTCTTCGTGTTGCGTTGCCGCCATACGGGCGATGCAGTGTTGTTCGACGCCGCCAACGAACACGAGCAACTCCTCGAGTTGGCGCAGGCTCTCGGGGTGAGACGAATCCTCGAAACCCATGGTCACTGGGATCACATCCAGGCCATTCCACAGATGCGCGATGCCGGATATTCCGTCGGCGTCACTGCCGGAGACGCCGCCATGCTCGACAGCTATGACGAGCTCATTGAACACGACACGGTCATCGAGATCGGCGATCTTCGAATCACCACCATTCTCACGCCCGGTCACACTCCGGGCTCGATGTGTTTCAAGATCGCTGGCAAGCCACTCCTCTTCAGCGGAGACACACTGTTTCCTGGGGGCGTCGGCAACACGTCTCTCGAGGGCGGCGATTTCCAGACCATCATCGGGTCGGTCGACACGCTGCTGTTCTCGCCCCTCGATGCCGACACGATCGTGATGCCCGGCCATGGCTTGGACACCACCATCGGTGCCGAGCGACCGGAGCTACAGAACTGGATCGACCGGGGCTGGTAGTCCAACCCCGGTCGATTCCGGATACTCCGATGTGCTTCACGTTCCGGAGAGCGTGGACGGTTCAGATGGTGAAGGCACCCTTGGTGAGGTACCAGTAGAACCATGCCGGGCTCTTGATCGTGCAGTAGTGCACCCCACGGATGGTGTCCGGGAAGAGCGCGTACGTCGGGTCGTTCCACAGCACGAGCAGCGCGTGTGCGGTCACCACCGTCGATCCACCAGGACCGGTGCCGTACTGGACGCTGTTGATCGGGGTCAGCCACTCGATGCCGCTGGCATCGACCTTGTCGGGGCCCAGCGAGATCAGGTGACCCGATCCGGCGTAGGCCGAGGCCTCGGCGGGGGTCAACAGCGCAGTTGCAGAGGCGAGCGCCGAGGCGTTCAGCGTCGAGCACTGGGCATCGGCGCCGCCCGTGGTCACGCCGGTGGTGGCGAGATGATCGGCGCTGCGAGTCTTGCAGGACAGGTCACCGGTGATCGCCAGGTTGTTCCCCGCAGCGCTGTCGATCTCGTCGGCGTCGCCCCAGGTTTGGGTGGTCAGCGGAGCGAGGACCGCCTTGGATCCACCGAAGGCGGTGCGGGATGTGTGGTTCACATTGGCAATCGAGGCCAGCGGTACCTGTACGGGATTGAGTCCCGCCAAGCTCTGCTGCGCCTTGGCGCAGAAATCCGATTCCAGGGCTGACAGCGAGTCGTAGTTCGCTTCGAGTCCCGGCACGTTGTACGTCGTGATGGAGAACTGCAGCGTCACGCCGCCCGAGGTCGAGGTAGCTGTGAAGTCACCGTCACCGTCCACTGAAATCGTGGCGAAGTTGAAGTCCACAGAGAAGCCGGGGGTCGCGGTCGGTACCACCGTGATGGCGCCGTTGAATGCCATACCGGTGGCTGCGAGGTTCATGGCGAAGGTGCCGGAGTTGACCCCATCGGAGTAGGTACCGGCGCCGGAGATCAGATCGACGGTGTTCGAGCCGGTGTACCGGACCCGAACTGCGCCGGAGGTGACGGGCGCGGCGACTGCGTAGGTGGATGCGCCGGTGACCGAAATGGTCAAGTTCCGATTTCCCGTTCCCGTGCGACTCGCCACGCCGGACGGTGTCGCGCCGCTACAGCCCGCCGCCACGATTGCCAATAGAGCCAAGACAGCAATACGCCGCATGAGTCACCCTCCCAGGTCGCCTGGCGAGATGGTACCTCGATTCTCAGAGAAACGGAACAGCGTTCCGCTCAGGGGAAAGCCAGCGTTTCTTCGGTGAGATCTGCTGGCTGGTCCACGAACCATCTGGCCACCGCACAAGCACCGGCGATGATCGGACCGGCGACCCAACAGAATCCGAACACCACCACAGAAGTGCCAGAGACGAACGTCGTGTCTCCGAATTGGTGGATGCCCGCACGCGAGTTCGCGTACAGAGCACCGGCGATCACCCCAACAACGACCGAACCCCACACAACTCCTCGCCCGGCCGGCCGAAGCGTTGGAACTGATCGGACGACTTGATCTCGTCGGAGATACCCCGCCGCTGCCAGGTGTCGCATCATCAGCAGCGCCAGGCACCCGCCGACGACGCTGCCCCCGTATTGAAGAATCGCCGAGGTCGTGACGTTGTGCGATCCCACCGAGAGCCACGAGGTCTGCATCCATCCGACGTTGCGAACGACGAATCCATCGGAGTGAGTGAAGGCGTCCAGCACGAGGTGACTGACCACTCCGACCGTGGCCGACAGCACCGTCCACCGGATCAGGGGGCGTCGTCGGGAGCTGAACCAGTAGCCGTTGATGTCGAGCGGTCCTCCGTCCGGAGCCAACAACGGCACGACCGCCAGCACGATCCGACGGATGACCCACGAGACAACCAGGGTCATGATCACGACAATCGGAAGGTGAGACCCGCGATGGCCGTCGAACCAGAGGGGGTTGCCCCAGGGGCTGTACCCCCACCCATTCGTCACATAGAAGAAGTCGGGAGCCATCGAGCCGACGACCAGCGCCACGCCATCCCAGGGCAGCGGTGCACGTCCACCGGTTCTCGAACGACCCAACAGCGGAAGCACGGGGACCTGGTGCGGCAGGAATGTGAACGGCACCGGCTCTACGGTATCGGCGTGAACGACACCGCGGGTCCGCCGGCCCTCCCCGCTGACGATCGACCGATTGATCACACCCCGGTCCACACCGCCCAACTTCCTGACACCCCGACTCGCGATCGGAACATCCCGGCGAGTGCGTGGATCCAGGCACCCGATGCCTTGCTCACAGCGGGGGCGGATCTCGAGAACGCTCCGACGGCAAACTACAAACGCAAGATCGGTCCGTGGCTGTTGTGGCGAGCTGGACCAGCCAAGGGCGACGCCCGCTATGTCGCGCTCGACCCCACGGACCTCGACCGCTGTTTCACCTTCCGCCTGACTCCCGACGGTAGCGGTATCGGTATCGGACCGTCCGGGGTCAGCCACGCTCGTTTCCGAATGTGGAAAGAGGATCTCCGCGATCACGCGTGACTCCGAGAACCGTTGACACTCGGAGTGCCAAAAGTGTCGAGGGGACCCCTCCCCTTCCAAAGGCGGGACATCTGAGTCTGAACAGTGTCCAATGGAGCCGTGAACACCACTGACTCCTCCGACACCGTGCTGATCGTGCTCGGCTTGATCGCCGCGGCGATCGTGCTCTTCGTCCTGCTCCGCTCGATCAATTCGATCGGGCCGACCGAGGTCGGCCTGGTCACCAAGAAGTTCGGCCTCAAGAAGCTCAGCGACGACAACATCATCGGCTTCGATGGTGAGGCGGGCTATCAGGCCGACCTACTGATGCCGGGACTCCGTTTCAAGTTGTGGCCGGTCTTCTCGGTGTCGAAGCACCCGTGGGTGCAGGTTCCGGCCGGTGAGATCGGCGTCGTCATTGCACAGGTCGGCCATGCCCTGCCGGTCGGCGCCAAGTCCGCGGCGTTCAACGCATCACTCGGCAGCTTCAGTGACGTTCGTGGGTTCATCATCAACAACGGCGAGAAGGGTGTCCAACGGCCCGTGTTGCCGCCAGGGACCCTGCTTCCCTTGCACCCGGCAGGCTTCGTCGTCCTCACCCCGACACAGGTCTATGGGTTGCCGTCATCGCCGGACATGCAGCTCCTCGGCAAGCGAGGCCAGCTCGGTCCCGAAAGCTTTGGGCTGAATGCAGAACAACTCCAGGTGACGATCATTGCGCCTCAGGGCGACACCGATTTCATCGGCATCATCACGGCGCTCGAAGGCGAACCATTGCCCAAGGGAGACATCGCCAGCCGCCTCGGAGGCTACGAGGACATCCGGGCACTCGAACTCGCGGGCGCGTCCGACGCGGAGACGGTCGAGGGTCTGCTCGGCAACAAGAACCTGATCCACAACAACTATCAGGACTTCCAGGCGTTCATCGACAACGGCGGCAAGATCGGACTCCAGCACGATCCGTTGCTCTACGGCGCCTACCTGTTGAACCCATTCCTCGTTCGCGTCGAGATGGTGCCGATGCTGGTCGTGAACCAGGGCCAGGTCGCCGTCATCAAGAGCTTCGTGGGTCTGCCGACCGTCGATACCTCTGGCGAGGAATTCAAGTTCGGATCCATCGTTGCGCCGGGACATCGGGGCATCTGGCGTGAGCCACTCCGCACCGGCAAGTTCCCCATCAACCCGCGCTGCTACGCGGCAGAGATCGTTCCAACGTCGATCATCACGCTGAACTGGGCCGAGGCCACCAGCCAGGCCCACAACCTCGATGCCCATCTCTCCCACATCGCCGGCAAGAGCCGCGAGGGGTTCGTCTTCAAGATCGACCTGCAGGTGCAGATTCATGTGCCCGACACCCGGGCACCCAAGGTGATCTCCATGGTCGGCACCATGTTGAACCTGGTCAACGAGGTCCTGCAGTCGGCGGTCGGCAACCATTTCCGAAATACCCTGCAGCAGCTCGAAGCCATCAAGTTCATCGAGACCCGCCATCAGGTGCAGGCGGCGGCGCTGGCCGCCATCACCGAATACTTGGCGGCGTATCAGGTGGAAACGAAGGGCGTCTACATCCAGGACGTCACGTTCCCCGAGGAACTCGTGGCGGTGCTCACCACCCGGGAAATCGCCAATCAGGAACGCGTCACCTACGAGGAGCAACAGCGAGCGCAGGTCGCCCGTGTGGAGTTGGAGAAGGCACGGGGCACCGCCGACATGCAGGCAAGCCTGGCGCAGTCCCAGGTGGGCATCACGATCAAGACCAATCAGGCCGACGTACGCAAAGCCGAGGCGGGCGGCGAGGCCGGGGCCATGGTGGCGTTGGGAAATGCCGACGCCGAACGCCAACGGGCGATTGCGCTGGCGCAGGCCGACGCGCTGAGAGCCATGGGCGAGGCGCAGGCGACCAAGGAGCGCAACGTCGGCGTGGCGACCGCTGACGCCATGCGGGCGCAGGGCGAAGCGCAGGCCAACACTGATCGGATGGTCGGCCTTGCTCGCGCCGACGCCACCCAGGCGGTCGGGCTGGCTCAGGCGGCCGGGTTCGAAGCGCAACGCAACGCATTGGGCGAGGTCGCAACAGCGGTCGTGAACGTCGTGGAAGCGTTGAGCCGTGGCGACATCAAGATCATGCCGGAAGTCCTCGTCACCGGCGGGGGCGGCTCGCCCTTCGACGCCCTCACCGCGGCGTTGACCCGCGCGCTCACCTCGGGCAACGGGTTCTCGTTCGGCGGCACCGACAAGGCGCCACGCGACGCCGTCCCGACAGGCCCCGATGACGCCCCGGCAGCCATTGGATCTGGCTCGGTCACGGCACCCGAGTGACCGCCGGCCGTGTGACATCTGCTATTTCCACTAGCCGCGTAGGAGAAATACACTGAAGCGGTGTCGACTTCTTCCGATGACGCTGACGTTCCCCTCTTCGAGATCGAAGATCTTCGCGTCGCGCCAGCGGCCGAGGGCCCATCCGGTGCAGCCCAGCAGGACATCCTCAACGGCCTGTCGCTCACCATCCG
>JBBRSC010000195.1:0-6499 GCA_038245795.1 Acidimicrobiales bacterium | reverse complement strand
CCCGGTCGCGCTGGCAGAGGCGGCCGAAGAACCCGGCGTCGGGTTCGCGGCGGATCTCAACGGCGGATTCATTCTGCCCGGCTTCCTCCCGGCCATCGACGGAGCAGCCGCGTTCGTCAAGGCATTGGATCTGTTGGCCGGACGCGGCGCCAAGCTCTCGGATCTGGTGGCGGCAGTGCCGCCCATCCACATCGTGCACGAGCAGGTTGTGACGCCCTGGGAATCCAAGGGGTTGGTCATGCGATCGCTCGTGGAGCAGAACAAGGGTCGCGATGTCGAGCTGATCGACGGCGTGAAGATCCATCACGATCGAGGCTGGGCGCTGATGTTGCCCGATCCCGAGGAACCAATGACGCATATCTGGGCCGAGGGAGACACGGCTGCGGAAGCGCGGTCCCTCGCTCAGGAGTACGCCCGCCGGGTCCGTCAGATGGCGCGGTGACCAACTAGCGTGGCGCCGATGAACGTTCCAGACGACCTTCGCTACTCATCAGATCACGAGTGGGCGCGGATCGAAGGGGAATCCATTCGGGTGGGAATCACCGACTTCGCTCAGGACAACCTCGGTGATGTCGTGTACCTGCAGCTTCCCGAGGTCGGCGCACGGTTCGAAGCGGGCGCGTCGGTCGGCGAGGTCGAGTCGACCAAGTCGGTGTCCGAGATCTATTCACCGCTCGCCGGAGAGATTGTGGAGATCAACACTGCGCTCGAGGATCAGCCTGACCTGCTGAACCGTGACCCATACGGTGAGGGTTGGATCTGTGTGCTGCGCCTGGACTCGAACGCCCAGGTCGATTCGTTGCTCGATGCTGACGGCTACAAAGCCTTGCTGTCGGACTGAACGGCTTCACGGAGCGACTGGCGCCTTGATGGAAGAACTTCCCTGTCCGGGCTGCGGGCACCACAACGAGGTCGAGGCCAATTTCTGTTCTGTGTGCGGAACCGTGCTGGCAGAGCCTGCGCCCGAGGTACACACCGAGTCGGTGCCGTCGCTCGGTGTGGACGATCCCTCGGACCCGCCGATTCTGGTGGTCGTGCGGGGATCAAATGCCGGGTCTCGTTTCGCGCTCACCTCGACGGTGATCAAGATTGGCCGACATCCGGAGTCGGAGATTTTCCTCGACGATGTCACGGTCTCGCGCCGTCACGCTGAAGTGCGGCGGACGGCCGCCGGCTACAGCGTTGTTGATGTGGGCTCGCTGAATGGCACCTACGTCAATGGCTCGAGGGTCGAGGCGGCGGAGCTTCGCGAGGCCGATCAACTTCAGGTCGGCAAGTTCAAGTTTGTGGTGGTCGGTGGTGTCCATGACGACGAGTGAGGCTGAATACCTGGCCATTGGCGAGGTCCTGTCGCTGCTCAAGGAGACCTTTCCCGATGTGACGATCTCGAAGATTCGATTTCTCGAGAGTCAGGGTCTGATCAATCCGGAACGGACCCCGTCGGGCTACCGGAAGTTCTCGCTCAGCGATATCGAGATCCTGCACTGGGTCCTCACCATGCAGCGAGATCATTTCCTGCCGTTGAAGGTCATCAAGGCGAAGCTCCTGGCGTCGGGTGGGGTGCCGCTCCACGAAGCCCCTCCGGTAGCGCGCCCGAATGTCGAGACCGGCGGTCAGCCGTCGCTTTTCGAATCCTCAACGGTCGGGGCGTCCGAGACCACCATCAGCTCGCAGCGGGGATCGGCCGAGACGGCCGACGGCGTGACTGTTGCTGTGGTGATGATCGAGGACGTGATGATCGAGGACGTGATGATCGAGGACGTGTCGATCGAGGAGATCGTGATTGATGTGATCGATCTCGACCCGAGCAACCCGGTCACAACCGACCCGGTCACGACCGACCCGGTCACGACGAGCGTGACATCGACGGCTCTCGCAGAGACGGATGCAGCGTCCGAGACGAGCGTGGCCGCTGGAGACACCGATCCCGGAGCCTGGTTGGCGGCGCTCCAGGAGTCACCCCTTGGTGACGTGCTCCCCGAGCAGCGACGGCCACGGGCGGTTCCCGATCGGCCGGCTGAGATGATCGCCGACATCGTTCCCCAATTCGACGACTCCCGTTTCACGGCCGCGGAACTTGCTGACGCCGCCGAGGTGTCGCTTGAGCTCGTGGAACAGCTCGCGACCTTCGGCCTCCTCGCGGCGTCGATCCTCGGCGGTGAGACCACGTACAACTCCGCGGCGCTGGACGTCGTTCAATCGGCGAAGGGCTTCCTCGACCGGGGCATCGAGCCCCGTCATCTACGTGGTTTCAAATTGGCTGCCGAGCGGGAGGCGACGTTGTTCGAGCAGCTGTTGATCCCGCTGCTTCGGCAGCGCAATCCCCAAGCGAGAGCGGATGCGATGGCGGAACTGGGTCGGCTCACCGCAATGGGCGAGGCCTTACGACGTTCTCTGCTGCACCAGGCGCTGCACTCGCACCTCAGCCCTCGCTGAGGAGATCTGCTCTTCCTCTGGATGGTGCTGTCAGCACTAGGGTGGACCCGTGGCCGGACAAGATCTCGTGGAAGTCGAACTGGTCGGGGTGCGGGTGGAGCTGCCCTCGAACACCCCGGTCGTGTTGCTCCGCGAAGTCGAGGGCGAACGTCGGAGCCTGTCGATCTTCATCGGCGGTCCGGAGGCAACAGCCATAGCGTTCGCGCTCGAGGGAGTCGAGACGCCTCGTCCGCTGACCCATGACCTGATGTGCGACATCCTGGGATCGCTCGGTGTCGAGTTGACGTCGGTGGTCATTACTGAGCTGGTCGGGACGACGTTCTTTGCGGAGTTGAATCTTCAAGGCCCCGACAGTGCGCATCTCGTCAGTTCCCGTCCGTCCGACGCCGTCGCCCTGGCGGCTCGCGCCGGTTGCCCGATCTACGCGCGGCGAACGCTCGTCGACGAAGTCGGCTTCGTCGACGAGGTCGACATCGAAGCGGATGACGCGTCAGTGAACCCCGAGGAAGTCGTCGAGGAGTTCCGCAACTTCATCGACAACGTGTCCCCGGACGACTTCGCTTCGTGAGCGGGACGCCGAACACCCTCTGCGATCAGTTCGCGCCCGGCGATACCCACGCGCTCTCCGCGCGTGGGTCCGCGCGAAGAGCGATGTAGTGGCTACCATTGCGCAAACTTCACGGGTGGAGTTACCTGGTTGTGACCCCCGTAAGTTCCAACCTCTGGTGTTTCAGCCCCAGACGATCACGACAGGACGAAAATGACCCCGACTTCACAGAGCGATGCGACCGAAGCACTCTCACCCAGCGAGGGCTACAGCGGGCGCCGCACGGCTGAGATCGTCGGGATCACCTACCGTCAGCTCGACTACTGGGCGCGGACCGACCTGATCCGACCGACCCTGCTCGACGCTGCCGGAAGCGGCAGCCGTCGCCTCTATTCCTACGCCGACCTGCTGGAACTCAAGGTCGTCAAGAGCTTGCTCGATTCCGGCATCAAACTGGAACAGGTTCGACAGGTGTTCACCTTCGTGCGTGAGCAACTCGGTGGCGACGTCGCAACGGCCAATATCGTGATCAATGGCCGACGCTCCGTGCTCGTCCACACCGGCGATGAACTCATCGACGCGTTGAAGCAGGGCCAAGGAGTACTGGCAGTCCTGCCGCTCGGCATGGTCAAGAGCGAGCTCGACGCCACCATCCATGAACTGCGCCCGGCCACCATCGACGCGGTCGTCGGGTCGTCGGGAACCGATGGCGAAGATGGCAATGGGCTCGGCGTCGGGACGCACCATCGCGTTGTCGGCTCCGATGTCGCGTTCTGATCTCCCCAATGGCTGATCGGCTCTCACCGCTCGACGCAGTCCATCGAGAGCTGGGAGCGAAGCTCGTTCCCTTCGGCGGTTGGGAGATGCCACTGTCGTATCCCGCCGGAACGGTGGCCGAGCACATGGCGTGTCGAACGTCGGCGGTCGTGTTCGACGTCAGCCATCTCGGCACGGTCCGGGTCACGGGTCCTGGCGCCTACGACTCGCTGCAATCAGCACTGACGAACGACCTGGCCAAGATTGCACCCGGCCGCTGTCAGTACACGCATCTCCTGGGCGAGGACGGCTCGGTGCTCGACGACATCATCGTCTGGTGGGTCGATGAGGATCGCTTCGATGTCATGCCGAACGCTTCGAACACCGAACGGGTTCGCGCCGCGTTGGGTGTTGACGATGCCGCTGACGTCACTGCCAGCCGAGCGATTCTCGCCATTCAGGGCCCGACGGCTCGCACGATGCTCGCACCACTTCTTCCCGAGGCCGCGGCGGTCGGTCGATTCCGAGTGATGCGATTCGACTTCGACGGCACCGAGTGTCTGGCAGCCGGCACGGGATACACCGGCGAAGACGGCATCGAGCTCGCGGTCCCGGTGGAACGGGCTGCGGACATGTGGCGCGCCATCACCGGAATGGGGATCGAACCGGCCGGTCTGGGCGCTCGAGACACGCTTCGGCTCGAGGCGGCGTTACCGCTCCATGGTCAGGAACTCGGCGCAGGAATCACCCCGCTGAACGCCGGGCTCGGCTGGGTGGTCAGCTGGACCAAGGGCGAGTTCGTCGGACGAGCGGCACTCATTGCTCAGCGCGACGCCGGTGTCGATCCGGTCCTGGTGGGATTGTCGGTCGAAGGTCGGAAGCCTCCCCGTTCGCACCAACCGATCGTTCGCGACGGTCAGGTAATCGGTGAGACATCGTCAGGTAACTTCAGCCCCGTGCTCGGCCACGGCATCGCGCTGGGTTTCGTCAGTCCCGATGTCATCATCGGCGATCAGCTCCATATCGATTCGCGGGGCACGATGCTCGCGGCCACCGTGGTGGCGACCCCCTTCGTCCTCAAGCACTGAGCCAAGGAGCACAACCATGGAATGGTCCCAGGTCGAGACGACTGCGAAGGCGTCAGGTTGGGGCACCTTCATGGCCACCGCTGGTTCCGACGGTCGGCCGCACGTGGCGTTCATTGCGCCAGCGTTCGTCGACGGTCACATCTGGCTGGCAACACACCACTCCAGCCGAAAGTTCCGGAACCTGGCGGCCAACCCGCAGGTGGCATTCCACTGGCCGGTGGGTGCCGAGGCGCAGGTATTCGTGCGAGGGACCGTCGAGTTGTTCACGTCCGCCGAGGATCGCCATCGGCTGTGGGACGCCAACATGATGCCGTATGACATGCACCAGTTCTTCTCGGGGCCCGACGATCCGAACCTGGTGTTTGTCGAGGTCACGCCCACGTCGGCGTCGCTCCAGCGCATGGGCGGTATGGCCGCCGAAACGTGGAAGCCATGAGCGACTCAGCGGATCTTCTTTCTGGTTCGGTACCGGCTTCAGCGTCGGATGGCAATCAGCCGATGTCGACGGTCGAGCAGCGGGTCTTCCAGGTGCTCAATGCGTCAACCGCACCGTTGTGGATCGCAATGATCGTGGCGCCGCGGTCCAAGGTCACGGCCTGGCTGATGAAGATCGCGGCGCCGATCTTCGTTGGGTTGGGTGTGAGCTACACGGCGTTGTTGGTGTCGGGCGCGGTCGACGCCGATGAACGCATCAACTTCATGGACCCAGAGTCACTCCGACGCGGCCTCGGTAGCCCGAAGGCCTTCCTTGCCGGGTGGACTCACTACCTGGCGTTCGACTTGTTCGTTGGTCGATGGATCTGGCAGGAGAGCGTGGCGGCGGGCCGTCCAGCACGCCTGTCATTGCTGTTGACGTGGTGGGCAGGCCCGCTCGGCCTGATGCTGTTCCTGCTTCGGCGGGCCCGCTGACAGCGAGCCCACTCGGTCAGATCCCCGCGACCGACACCGGAATATTGGAGGAGATCAAGCCGCCATTGCCGAGTTGGCCTGACAGGTTGTCACCCCAGCACGACGCCTGGCCTGCCGGCCGAGCAGCGCACGTGTGGCCGTCGCCACCGGCGACCGACAGTGCACCCGTGAGCGAGCTCACTGCAGCGGCAGTCGATCGAGTGACAGCGGTGGCATCGCCCAGCTGACTGGACGAGTTCCGACCCCAGCACTTGACGACTCCGCCTGCCACGACGGCGCACGCATGGTCGCTTCCGACACCAATCGAGGTGGCACCGGAGACGTTCAGCACCGCAACGGGGGAGGTCTCGTTGATGGGAGTCGGCGGCGGATCGCCGGACACTGGCGGCGGCGGGAGGATCGCTCCGTTGCCGAGCTGGCCGTAGATGTTCTCGCCCCAGCACGCCACCGTGGAGGACGTCGTCCGGGCACACGTAAAGCCTCCACCGGCCCGCACCGAGGTAGCGGTCAAGCCAGCCACGATCCTTGGCACGCTGGCAGCACCAAGGGTTCCGTCGCCGAGCTGACCGTTGATATTCGCACCCCAGCATTGCACCACGCCGGTGGTGAGAACCGCACAGGTGTGCGCATCGCCGGCGGTGATCTGGGTGGCTCCGGCCAGACCGCTCACACTGCGAGGTGTGATGCCGGCTGAGGTATTGCCGGTCCCGAGCTGGCCGCTGCCATTGTCGCCCCAGCACGTTCCATTTCCTCCGGTACGGAT
>JBBRSC010000194.1:0-6523 GCA_038245795.1 Acidimicrobiales bacterium | reverse complement strand
TCCGACGTACTCGCGGCCGGGGTTTCCCAGTCCGACGACCAGCAGGTCTGACGGAGTTCCCCGCCGTTCGGGGACGCTCGCGCGACGGCCGATCACGACCGATTCCGAGGCGGTCAGGCGTCGGCGGCAGCAGCGTCGGCCGGTGCTGCCTCGCCGTCTTCGGTGCGGGTCGCAACCATGGCGGCGCGTGTGAGCAGGCCGACGACGATCGGAGTCGCCGTGTCGGTGTCGGTGGTACAACCGTCAGGAAGAATCAGATCGGCGACGGTGATCGAACTGTCGATCTCGAGCCCGGAAATATCCACGTAGAACTCGTTCGGAATCGCATCGGGGCGCACCGACACCTTGAGCTGCTGGACCTGCTGCTCGACCATGCCGCCGTTCGAGGTCACGTTCTTGGCTTCACCCGTCATGATGATCGGAATGGTGAGTTCCATCGGCGTCTCTGGATCGATCCGGAGGAAGTCGATGTGGATCGGATCACGCCGCACCGGGTGGCGTTGGATCTCCTTCACCAGCGTGTACTGGGCAGTCCCGTCGAACTTGAGCTCGATCAGTGCGTTCACCCCGGCCGGGGTGGACAGCGCCCGGCGGAGTTCGGCACGCTCCACCGTGAGCGTCGAGGGATCGGAACCCATGCCGTACACGGTCGCAGGAATGCGGTCTTCCAACCGGAGGCGACGGGAATTGGACGTGCCGAGGTCACGGCCGGTGACAGCACTCAGGGGTACGACGTTCATGGAATCCTCCGACGGACGAGCCGGGCGCGCAAGGGGGCGCCAACAGCGAAGGTGGATTGTACTGAGGAGAGGGCATCCGACTCCAACCGAGCCCCGCCGGCACCGGTTCTGATCACAGATCAGTGCTGGTTCTGGCCGCCGAATATCTCCGACACCGAGGTGTCCTCGAAGACGGCGTCGATGGCATCGGCGATGATCCCCGCGGCGCTGAGCACCTCGATCTTGTCGATCTGCTTCTCGGGCGGCAACGGCAGCGTGTCCGTGATCACGATCTTCTGGAGCACCGAGTTCTTCAGCCGGTCGATCGCTGGGCCCGAGAACACCCCGTGGGTGCAGGCGGCGTACACACTGGACGCCCCCTTCTCGACCAGCTGTTCCGCGGCCGCGACGATGGTTCCGGCGGTGTCGATCATGTCGTCGATCAGGACACAGGTCCGTCCGTCGACATCGCCGACCACGTCCTTGGCCTCAACGGCGTTCTTCTGACCCTTCACTCTGCGCTTGTGAACAATGGCGATGTCGGCATGCAGCTGATTGGCGTACCGCTCGGCAACCTTCACTCGACCAGCATCCGGTGACACCACGACCAAGTCGTCGCCGAGGTTCTTCTGCATCCAGTCGACGAGCACCGGCATGGCCGTCAGATGGTCCACCGGCCCATCGAAGAATCCTTGGATCTGGCCGGAGTGCAGGTCTACTGACACCAGTCGTTTGGCGCCAGCACTGGCGAAGAGGTTCGCCACCAACTTGGCGGTGATCGGCTCGCGACCTTCGGCTTTGCGATCCTGGCGGCCGTAACCGAAAAAGGGTGCCACGACCGTGATGCGCTTCGCCGAGGCCCGGTGAGCGGCATCCACCATGATCAGCTGCTCCATGATGGCGTCGTTGATCGAGATTTCGGGGCTGGAGCAGTGGCCCTGGAAGATGAAGACGTCGGCCCCTCGAATCGATTCGCCGTATCGGCAGTGAATCTCGCCGTTGCTGAACTCGGCGATGTTGATCTCTCCGAGTTGGACCGTAAGGCGACGGGCGACCTCCTCGGCAAGCGGGCGATTGACTCGACCAGCCACGAGATGCAGTCGCTTACGAGTGATCAGTTCCATGACTCTCCCTAGACGTCGGTCGAAGTGTAGAACGGCCCGGTGACCACGTCGTCCGTGAGTTTCGATCCGGGGGTCAACGCGGCGTACGGCCCGACGTGGCAGCGATCACCGATCGTCGCCTGCCGGGCCGTCGAATCCTCGACGATGCAGCCCGAACCGACGGCACAGTCAATCAGACGCGTATTCGGGCCAATCTCTGACCCGTCACCGATCCAGGTGTCGCCCTGGAGCAGCGTGCCCGGAAACAGGGTGACGTCACGACCGATCGTGACGGTCGTGTCTACGAAGGTATTGACAGGATCGAGCATCGTGACACCAGACCGCAGCCAATGGTCGTTGGTCCGATGCCTCAGTTCCGCTTCGGCCGCCGCCAATTGGAGGCGATCATTGACGCCCGACGTTTCGAGCGGATCCTGCGCCACCATTGACTCGACGCCGTAGCCGGCGTTCGAGAGCACCGACACCACGTCGGTGAGGTAGTACTCGCCCTGCGCGTTATCGGGCTCCAACCGTCGGAGCGCCGGCGCCAGCAACGAGCGTCGGAAGCAATAGATCGAGGTGTTGACCTCATCGATCTCCAGCTCGTCGGGAGTTGCGTCGCTGTGTTCGACAATGCGGACCACCCGCCCGTCCTTGCCGCGGACCACTCGCCCGTAGCCGGTCGGATCATCAAGACGGGCGGTGAGCAGCGTGGCCGCGGCATCTGACCGGCGATGCTGATCTACCAGCGCCGCGATGGTCTCGTCCCGCAGAAGCGGCGCGTCTCCGGGCAGCACAATGACGTCCCCGTCGTCAAAGTCCTCGGGAACGGCAACCAGGCCGACCATGACCGCATCGCCTGTGCCGCGCTGAATCCGTTGCTCAACGAACTCGAGATCGAGGCCCGTCTCGGTATCGCCGATCTTCTTGGTCACCCGTTCAGCCTTGTGCCCCACCACGATGACTGCCCGATCAGGTGCCGCCAAGCGGAGCGAGTCGAGGACATACATCAGCATCGGGCGACCACAGAGCACATGGAGGGGCTTGGGTCGTTCGGATTTCATCCGTGATCCCTCGCCAGCGGCGAGCACCATGGCTGCCAACGGTCGAACGACGTCGTCTCTGCCAACTGCTGTACTCAATGTTGCTCCCGAGGATGCCAGCTCGCGGGGCAGGGATCGAACCTGCAACCTCCGGATCCAAAGTCCAGCGTTCTGCCAATTGAACTACCCGCGATCGGTGACTCCACGGTAGTCCCCCGAGTCGGCCACGACGCGAGCGGTTGGCCAGCCATGGGCCAGTCAGCGGGACCTCTGCACGACATCAGCGCCCGCGATGCCTTCCCAGAATCCCAGACCCCATGGCAGATGCATGGCCGCGAGGGCGGCGGGGACCACTCGCCGTTCCTCGTTGGTCGTCAATTTCGAGGCCACCGCGACTGACCCGATGGTGAGGAGCCCGAGGTAGGGCGCCACCAGGGCGAGCGACCATTTCGGACGCCACGGAGCGATCAGGGTTGCCAGCGCCAGCATGGCCACCACTGCGGGTGCTGCGAGATGACGGGGTGAGGTGGCTGAGGGGTGCCCGAGGACGACCTTGGACTTCGCACGCCCGTAGCGACGGTACTGGCGGGCCAGGAGTCTGACCGTTGGTCTGCCTTCCCAGGCAATCACCATGGACGGATCAAGCAGCAGCGGGCGACCGCTGTTTCTCATCCGCAGGTCGAATTCGAAATCCTCGTTGACCGGAAAATGCTCGCTCCAGCCGCCGAGTTCACGGGCCGCAGCGGTGACGTAACACCCGAACGGGATGTGTTCGACTGTCTGAGCGCTCGTCGCGTAGTGATACGTGCTGTTGCCCACACCGAACCGTGATCCGAGTACTGCCGCAATCGCTCGCCCGGTCGGCGTGAAGCCAACGGCGTCTTTGCGCCCCCCGACCCCACCCCATTCACCGGTCGACAGATGACGAACAGCCGACGCGATGTAGGTGGGGGCGACCGTCGCGTGGGCGTCGATCCGAACGAGATAGGTGCCGCTGGATGCCGCGAGTCCAAGGTTCATCGCGGCAGGTTGGGTGCGACCAGGATTGTTGATCAATCGGACCCTCGGGTCCCGCGAGATGTACTCGCGAACAACGTCGCCGGTTCGATCGGTGGATCCACCGTCGAGCACCAGCACCTCGAGCGAGGTATGCGTCTGGGCCAAAATACTGTCGAGGCACGACGAGATCGATCGCTCCTCATTGAGGGCTGGGATGACGATGGTGACCAGTGCCGTTGGCTGAGACGATTCCGTTGTACTGAACGCAGCGCTCAACGCCGCTTGCCCAAGAGGGTCGGGATGGTCCGCATGGCGATGACGAGGTCGCGCCAGAGCGACCAGTTCTCGATGTAGCGGTTGTCGAGCCGTACCCGGGCCTCAATGGAGGTGTTCCCCCAGAAGCCGTTGACCTGCGCCCAACCTGTGATTCCGACAGGCACCCGATGGCGATGGGAATAGCCGTCGATCTCACGATTGAACTGCTCGACGAAGTACGGCCGTTCCGGACGAGGTCCCACGATCGACATCTCGCCCTTCAGCACATTGATCAACTGCGGCAACTCGTCCAAGTGGGACTTGCGGAGGAACTTCCCGACTCTGGTGACCCGCTGGTCCTCGTCGACCGACCACTGGGTGCTGTGATCGTCGTTGACCCGCATCGAACGGAACTTGTAGATCTCGAACGGCAATCCGTCGAGCCCGACGCGGATCTGCTTGAAGAAGACCGGGCCCCTGCTCGACAGCTTCACCGCCAGCGCACACGCCAACAACACGGGTGCGGTCAAGAGGATCATCAGGCTCGAGACGCAGAGATCAAACGCCCGCTTCGCGGGCCACATCGAATGGCCGTGACCCGGTCGACGAAGCGGGACGAGCGCAAAGCCGTCCACCTCGCGGGCCACCGTGTTGCTCATTGCGCCGAGTTCGAAGAACCGGGGCACGGCGTAGAACTGCACGGGGAGGTACGCGCATGCTCGCACGTAGCCGACGAGTTCAGCCTCGGAGGCGGCACCGAAGGCGAGGAGCACGTGCCGGATGTGAGTGCGTTCCAGCACCTCCATCAGGTCCTCGGGTCGGCCGACGGTCGGGTACGGGAAGTCCTCGTCGAAGCGATCGAGAAAGCCGTAGGGAGCGAGACCGAACTCTGCGTTGTCCTCCAGCGCCCGGGCAATATCGACTCCGACAGGCCCCGCGCCGACGATGAGCGTGTCCTCCAGGTCGAAGCCCCGGGAGCGAGCGACGTGGACGATCTTGAACATGACCAGGCGTCCGAGCATCACCGAGGCGATGGTGCAGCCGACGAGCGTGGCATACGCCCGCATGTCGAGAAATGCCAGCAACGGAGTATTGGACGCCAACGTGAGGATGGCGGTGATGACCGGAGCGATCGCCAGGCGAGCGGACACCTGCACCAGCACCTCCGCAGGACGGGTCACCAGACGACCGCGCCGGTAGGTCGGCGCGAGCAGGACCATGCAGGTCAGGACATAGACGAGCGCAAAGAACTTTGGACCACGACCCTGGACACCAGGATGAACCACGATCCGCAGCCACAAGAGGACCGCTGCCGCATCGAGCGCAACGGTGGCCGCGACCGACAACACCCCAATGGCCCGACGCTGATCCTGGGTAGCGCGACGTTGCGGCGGGCCGAGGGTCGGGATGACGACCGGCGGTTCCTCGGCGATGACGACGGGAATGTCCTGACGGACCACCGATGGCGGCCGTTCTCTTCGTGTTGATTCCGCAGCAGTGAAACCCAGCATCAAAAGTCGCCCCCAGAAGAATGGTTCGCCAGGGGTGATTTTCCAGCCGAAACCGAGGTGCCCGATAGACGTCGGATCCTCGTCTCGCACAGAAAACTGCGCCCCAGACGTGCCAAGCTAACCACAGCGCGTGAACAAACTTCAACCCCTTTCGTGACAACAGTCACCGAACGGGCGCCAACGATCCGATGAACCCATGAGGTGGTGGGTCGAATGACCCGGGCGACCTCATCCAAAGACATGAGCCGGATTCAGCGAGGTTTGGTCAGCACAATGGCACCGACCGGATTGTTGGTGAACGAACGCAGCGCGTCGCCCGTGAACCTCGCGTCGCGAAGTGATGTCGTTCCTTCGGTCACGACCACGATCGTGGCATCAGCCATCGAGAGCAACTGCGTGCTGGGAACTGATCCCGGGATCTGGGGGCCATCCACGACGACGACGTATCGCCCCGAGAGGGCGCCGAGCACCTGATGGAGATTGGACCGCATCCGAAGCAACGATCCACCACGATTCAGCCCAGCCGGGAGCACCCTGATCATTCCCGACGGCGGCACCATTCCGCTGAGCAGCGCGGGTGTGTGGCCGTTCTCGAGCCGGAGCAACGTCTGGTCGACACGGAGCTCTCCGGTGAGGCACTCGGCCAGGCCAGGTTCATCCATTGCGCCGATCAATTTGGTCAGCTGGGCGTGCTCGAGGTCGCCGTCGATCAACGCCACCGGCTGATCGAAATTGCGAGCGATGGCACAGCCCAGCGCGAGAACGAGTTTGGAACGCTCGATGTCAGGCTGGGGGCCGACGACCACCAGCCGATGTATGGGGCCGCGCGCTCCGAGTCGTTCGATCGCTGACAGCATCCCCAGGACCGCGTCCTGAGGGTTGCTCCCACGACC
>JBBRSC010000193.1:0-6563 GCA_038245795.1 Acidimicrobiales bacterium | reverse complement strand
CCTTCGACGTCATCAACAAGAACTGACCTGCCCTAGCCTGTGAGCCCGGCGATCATTCGCCCAGACGACGGAGGGGACATGGCTGAGGGTGCGCATCATCAGATCCACGGCCATGTGTCACCTGGCTTCGAGCCGGTGGCCGCAGCCTTTCAGGCCAACTTCGACGAGCACGGCGATATCGGCGCTGGCTGCGCGATCTTCGTGGCTGGCGAGTGTGTCGTGGATCTTGTTGGCGGGACCGCGGCGGACGGTTCGGCGTACTCCGCCGACACACTGCAGGTGGTCTTTTCCGCAACGAAGGGGGCCACCGCCCTGTGCGCACACCTCCTGGCCCAACGCGGCGAACTCGATCTCGATGCGCCCGTTTCCCGATACTGGCCCGAGTTCGCGGCCCACGACAAAGGTGACGTGCCGGTGTCGTGGCTGCTGTGCCACAAGTCCGGACTCATCGATGTCGACGGCCCCATGAGCTACGCCGAGGCATTGGAGTGGGACCCGGTGGTCAGCGCGCTGGCCGCGTCGGCACCCGTCTGGGAGCCGGGCACCAAGCACGGCTATCACGCTGTGACCTACGGGTGGTTGGTGGGTGAGATCGTCCGGCGGGTGTCGGGTCGGAGCCTGGGAACCTTCTTCGCCGAGGAGGTCGCTGGCCCGCTCGGTGCCGACTTCCACATCGGACTCGCCGACGCTGACCACGCTCGCGTCTCGAAGTTGATTCCCGCCGCCGCGCCGACCTTCGGGACGGACGGTGACGGGACGGACAGTCCGCCCGGCGGTCTCATCGACATGCTGGATCGCCTGCTCGGTCCCGGGAACCTGGCTGGCAAAGCGCTGTCCGCTCCTGCCGGTGCCTTCGCGGACCCGGGCATCTGGAACGACCCGGCGATGTGGCGCGCCGAAATCGGCTCCGCCAACGGGATGTGCACCGCCAAGGGACTCGCCACCGTTTACTCGTCCATGGTCGCCGAGACCAACGGCCTCCGGACGCTGACCGCCGAGAGCGTCGAACGGGCTCGAGCTGTGCAGACCGACGGCGGCGACGCAGTACTCATCATTCCCATCCCCTTCGGCTTGGGATTCATGAGGGACTCGATGTTCAGTCCCTTGGGCTTCGAAGGCGCCTTTGGTCACTACGGAGCCGGCGGATCGGTCGGCTTCGCAGTTCCGGAACACGAGCTGTCGTTCGGGTACGCCACGAACACGATGCAGCTGGGTATTGCCGGCGATCCGCGATCCAAGGGCCTCATCGACGCCGCCGTGACGTCGATCGGCAGCTGAGAACGCGATGTCGACCGATCCGATTCTCGAAGCATCGCGCCGTCGCACGTTTGCCATCATCAGCCATCCCGACGCCGGCAAGACCACGCTGACCGAAAAGTTCCTGCTCTACGGCGGCGCCCTCGCGAAGGAAGCCGGGTCGGTCAAGGCTCGATCAGATCGACGATCGGCAACCTCGGATTGGATGGCGCTGGAACAACAACGCGGCATCTCGATCACCTCGACGGTGCTGCAGTTCCCGTACCGAAATTGTGTCATCAACCTGCTCGACACACCGGGCCACAAGGACTTCTCCGAAGACACCTACCGGGTGCTCACCGCCGCCGATGCCGCGGTGATGGTGCTCGACTCGGCGAAGGGCATCGAGCCACAGACGCTGAAGTTGTTCGAGGTGTGTCGGGCACGAGGACTCCCGCTCCTGACCTTTCTCAACAAGTGGGATCGACCCGGCCTCGACGGGATCGAGCTGCTCGATGAGATCGAAAAGAAGATCGGCCTCCAACCGGCACCCGTCACGTGGCCGGTCGGCATTGCGGGCGACTTCCGAGGCGTCATCGATGCCCGCGATGGCAGCTACACCCGGTTCTCCCGCACTGCGCGTGGCGCCACCATGGCCCCCGAGGAGGACATCGATCCCGAGCGAGCCGCGGCCGAAGAGGGCCCGTCGTGGGCAGCGGCGCGTGACGAGATCGATCTCTTCGAAGCGACTGGGCAGACCTACGACGAGGAACTGTTCCTCGGTGGCGAGCAGACGCCGACCTTCGTCGGTTCCGCCATGACCAACTTCGGTGTCGGCAAACTCCTTGATGCCATCGTGGACATTGTGCCGTCGCCCAGCGCGCGTGCTGACGCCTACGGTGCAATGCGACCCCTCGATGCCCCACTTGCCGGTTTCGTCTTCAAGGTGCAAGCCAACATGGACCCATCGCATCGGGATCGGATCGCCTTCATGCGGATCTGCTCGGGTCGTTTCGAACGCGGCATGGTGGTCACCCACGCCCGTACCGGGAAGCCCTTTGCCACCAAGTACGCCCATCAGGTCTTCGGCCAGGACCGTGAGACCATCGACGAGGCATTCCCCGGCGATGTTGTGGGCCTGGTCAACGCCACCGACGTACGGGTCGGAGATTCGTTGTACGCCTCGGACCCGGTGACCTTCCCCGCAATACCCACGTTCGCACCCGAGTTCTTCGCGATCGCCCGCTCCAAGGACACCAGCCGTTTCAAACAGTTCCGAAAGGGCATCGCCCAGCTCGACGAAGAGGGAGTCGTGCAGGTGTTGCGCGATCGAGACCTCGGCGATCAGGCGCCCGTGCTTGGGGCGGTTGGTCCGATGCAGTTCGAAGTTGTGCAGTATCGCCTGGAGAACGAGTTCGGCGCACCAGTCGAGCTGAACTCTTCGTCATACTCCGTAGCGAGGCGCACCGATGAGGCCAGCCGAGATCGTTTGCGTTCGATGCGGGGCGTCGATGTCTTCGATCGATCCGATGGTGCGCTGATCGCGCTGTTCGAGAGTTCATACTGGTTGGACCGGCTCATCGCCGATGAGCCCGAACTCGTGCTCGAGAAGCTGGTGGCCGAAGGAGCCCTTCGACAATGAACGACGACACCCCAGACACCGATGGGTTCCGGAACACCGACACCGCCGAGGTTCGCATCCGAGCCGGGCTGGCGGAGGAACTCGCCGAACCGGCTGCGCCCGACACCACCCGACCGCTCGTGTCGGCCACCCCTCCGAGCCGGGATTCGTTTCGACGAAGCCGTCGCACCCGGCGTTGGCGCCGGCGGGCCGGAGTTGGCTTCATGGTCGGTGGGTTGGGGCTGATGGTGTTGGGCTCGATTTTTGTCCTGTCCGAGCAGACGACCGAACCAACCGACCCCGTCGACGTGCAGGGCGTGACGACCATCCGCGACGCCTCGGTTCCGTCCAGCGACCCGAACGCCCCGTTTGCTGTCGAGCGGACCGACCCGGCTGACACGATTGATCCCACCGCCATCGTCGACGAGGCGCCTCCTGTGACCGATCCCGTCGTCACAGAACCAGCCCCGACCGCTCCGCCAGCGCCCTCGAAGCCAGCGACGACCATCAAGAAGTCAGCCAAGAAACCTGCCGTGACCACCACGGCGCCACCACCGGTCAAAGTTCTCTGAGAGTATCGGTGATCGGCGACCTCGAACTGGCCGACGCCCGAGTCGGTCCCGGTAGAGTGACAGGTCCACACCCGGGGGTGTAGCTCAGTTGGCTAGAGCGCTGCCTTTGCAAGGCAGATGTCGTCGGTTCGAATCCGGTCACCTCCACCAAAACCTCACCTCGCGGTCCGAACTCCACCATGTGCGGCTTGATATCGAGGACGGGCGTGCCATCAATGGCGTCGAGACCGACCGACGACTCGGCGCGACCGCCGTTGCCGTTCCGATGGGCAGCACGGATATGGATGCAGTTGGGTTCACAACCGCAGGCTTGGAATACGCCGACCTCGTCTGCACGGATGTCGTGCACTGTCGTGGTCCTCACCGAGGCGTAGCATGGCGTGATGGCAGCAGCGGGTTCGGGCCAGCCCGCGGCGAATCGTCGGCTGGCCCAGCAGCAGGCTCAGCAGCGACAGGTCTTTTTGCGGCGTCGGATCGGCGTCGGCGTAGTGCTGGCCATCGTGGCGCTCATCGCGTGGGCGAATGTCAGCGGAGACGCCACCACCAAATTCGCTGCCGCCGACTCCGCACCCAGCGGGACCGCCTCGTCACCAGCATCACCGGTGCCCGGCGACGAGAGCGTGTTCAGTGATCCGGCTCGCGTCGGCATGCCCTACGGCGACAAGGTCAACGGCCTGCTCACCTTCCGCGGCAACCCCACCCGCAGCTACTACGGACTTGGTCCCGTTCCGGCGGCGCCGAAGGTCGACTGGTTCTACCCGAAGACCGGCGGGATGTGTTCGCCCTCCACCGCCAAAGGCGAGACGAAGGAGTGGTGCGGGTCCGGTTGGACCGGGCAGCCGGCAGTGTTCGAACGGGACGGCCGGACTTGGGTCGTGTTCGGCGCCTACGACCGCGCCGTGCACTTCATGGATGCCGAGACGGGAGAGGACATCCTCCCGCCGTTCCCGACCGGCGACATCATCAAGGGTTCGGTCACCATCGACCCCGACGGGTATCCGCTGGTCTACACGGGCAGCCGGGACAACTTTTATCACGTGCTCTCGATCGATCAGCCCGGTGCCGCCAAGGAGCTCTGGAAACTCTCGGCGACCGCGGTGTCCCCCACGCTGTGGAACAACGATTGGGATGGCTCGGTCCTGATCCTTGATGACTATCTCCTCGAGGGTGGCGAGAACAGCCAGTTCCACATCGTGAAGCTGAACCGTGGCTACGGCGCTGACGGCAGGGTGACCGTCGACCCCAAGCTGGTCTTCCACACGCCGAGTTGGGACGATCAGGCCATCAAGGATCTCGCTGGAAACCGCGACACGGAGATGTCGATCGAGAACTCGGTGGCGGTCTGGAAGGACACGGTGTACTTCTCGAATTCGGGTGGGCTGGTCCAGGGATGGGACTTGTCGCCCGTGCGCACGGGCGGCACGCCCACCCGGACGTTCCGTTTCTGGACGGGCGACGATCAGGATGCGTCGATCGTGATCGACGCCGATGGCTTTCTGTATGCAGGTGTCGAATACGAACGCGGCAACGCCCGCGCGAAGCAGGTCGGCCAACTCATCAAATTGGATCCCACCAAGCCCGACGATCCCATCGTCTGGAGCGTGAAGGATCAGGACACCATGCCCGCCGGCATCTGGTCGACGCCAGCGATCTGGAAGGACCTGGTGATCACCACGACCAACGGCGGAAGAATGCTGGGAATCGACCGTGCCACTGGCGCCATTCGCTGGACCAAGAAGCTGCCCGGACCCGTCTGGCAGTCACCCGTGGTCGTCGATGACATGCTGATCGAGGGCGACTGCAACGGGATCCTGCACGGTTACTCGCTGGCGGACACCACCGAGGATCCACCCGAAACCTGGACCCTGAACCTCGGCGGGTGTATCGAATCCACGCCGGCGGTCTGGAAGGGCCGGATGTACGTTGGCACACGCGGCGGCCGGTTCTTCGCCGTGTCTGATGACGGAACCTTGGCCTCGCCCACCGCTGGAACGACCGGTG
The DNA here is from genome assembly GCA_038245795.1 of Acidimicrobiales bacterium. Lineage (GTDB taxonomy): Bacteria > Actinomycetota > Acidimicrobiia > Acidimicrobiales > Microtrichaceae > JBBRSC01. The sequence continues at coordinate 1,133 of JBBRSC010000193.1, read as the reverse complement.
GTACCGGCGGCGACTGACCCGAATCGAACCCGTCGCCTCGTCGCGCGTAAGTTGTCCGAACTCTGGAGGTCATGACGTGGAAGCGGTCGAAACAGGCGAACGGGAAGTCCTCAACTACGACCGATTCGGCATGGCGGTGCGCGACCTCGCCCACCAGGTGGTTGGCAGCGGCTTCGAGCCTGACTGGATTCTCTGCATCGCTCGGGGCGGCCTGCTCATCGGCGGCGCACTGGGCTACGCGTTGCCGCTCAAGAACGTGGCCACCATGAACGTCGAGTTCTATACCGATGTCGACGAACGACGCGAGGTTCCCGTGGTGCTCCCCCCGGTCCTCAATCTTATGGATCTTGCCAACACCAACGTGTTGGTCGTTGACGACGTTGCCGACACCGGCGAGACCTTGGCGATGGTGCTGGACCTGCTCCGTCCGACGGTCGCCGAGCTGCGGTCGTTGGTGGTCTACGAAAAGTCGCGGTCGGTCGTGAAGGCCGACTACGTCTGGATGCGAACTGATCTGTGGATCAATTTCCCCTGGTCCACCGAACCGCCCGTTCGCTGACTCATCGGCTCAGGCCGGGCGTCCGAGCTTGACGAGTCGCTCAGATTCTTCCCAGAGACGACGCGCGTCGCCGGGCCGCTTCGCCCACGGAGCGGTTCGGGCCACTTTGGAATTCGCCCAATACCGACCGGTGATCTGGCCACCCTCGCGGGATGTCGCCAGATAGATCGAGGTCTGCGCGCCCTGCTCGGGAGAGATCGTCATGAACTCGCCAGATTGCACCAACAACTTGGACATCCCCCCGGTGTCGCCATCTTGGCCGAACTCGCTGCGGACGACGCGCCCCAGCTCCGCGGGATCGGCGGCGTAGACGGAGGCGAGCGCGATTGCGGCGTCATCGAGACGGCGCTGCTCGACAACCGCGAGCAGCTGGTCCGCACTGACCAGCGGCACGTCGCCTGAGAGGACCACGACCTCGGTGGCGTCGTCTGGAACTGCCTCGAGCGCTGCCCGAACCGCGTCGCCGGTCCCGCTTGGGACCTCCTGGAGTGCGAGCCGGCCCCGATCGCCCACCACGTCGCGAATCGACTCGGTGGCGGGCGAATACACGACGATGGGAGCGGCGGATCGCGCT
>JBBRSC010000192.1:0-6603 GCA_038245795.1 Acidimicrobiales bacterium | reverse complement strand
GGACATCGACGATGTGGAACTTGTGCTCGGGAAACACCTGGGCGAACCCGTCGGCTCGCTCGATGGACGCTGCCGTCGCCGCCGTCTCGTCGCGCGTGACGTCGCCCAGCCCGCTGGCGTCGAGGATGTTGGTCCCCATCCCAAGCGTCTTTGCCGTCTCCTGGGCAATGGCCAGGGCGTCGCCGGTGACCATCTTCACTTCAACCCCCATGCGGCGCGCCGTCGCGATGGTCTCCTTCGCGTCGTCTCGGGGCGGGTCGAACAGGGGCAGCACGCCACGGAACTGCCAAGGTCCGTCGCCCTCGGCGCGGGCCACGCCGAGCGACCGGAAGCCCCGAGCCGCGAACTCGTTGACGGCGGCGTCGACGTCGGCCTGGATCTGTGCGGCGTTCCCCGCCAGAGCCATGATCACCTGGGGCGCGCCCTTGGTCACCTTGAACGATGTCCCGTCCGGAGCGGTGACCGCGGCCTCGGTGCACTTGCGGATCGCGTCGAACGGCTGAAAGGACGTGACCCGGTACTCCGCAAGGACCTGCGCGCTGTTCAGGCCACCCAGGACGGCCAGGTCGATCGGGTCGGCATCATCGGCGCGTGAGGCCAATGCCGCGTCGAGCACCACCTGATCCGCGGTGACGTCGCCGACAGCGAATGGGTCACCCAACGTCAACACGTTCTGGGTCAAGGTGCCCGTCTTGTCCGTGCAGAGCACGTCTACCCCCGCCAGCTCCTCGATCGCGACCAGGCGGCTCACGATGGCCTTCTTCGTGGCGAGCAGCCGAGCACCGACGGCCATCGTCACCGACAACACCGTGGGCATGGCCACCGGGATCGCGGCGACAGTGAGGACCAGGGCGAACTGCAACGTGGTGAACGTCGGGTCCCCGCGCACGACCGAGACCACAATGATCACCGCGACCAGCGCCACCGCCAGGATGATCAGGAACTTGCCGATCTTGAGCACCGCGCGCTGGAAGTGGCTGACCGTCGGTGCTTCCTGCACCAACTGTGCCGTCGCCCCGAAGTAGGTGTCGGCACCCGTCGCATACACCAGCGCGCCGATCTCACCCCGACGGATGATCGACGCCGAGAACACCGCATCGCCCGGGCCCCGCGATGTCGGCAGCGATTCACCCGTCAACGCCGACTGGTCGACGGAGACCTGGTCGCCGTCCAGCAAGCGCGCGTCGGCGGGCACGATGTCGCCGAGGCGCAAGCGAATTGCATCGCCCGGCACCAGCTCACGCGCAGGCGGCGTGACCCACTCGCCGTCCCGCTTCACCCGGGTTGTCACGGCCAACTCCGCCTTCAACGCCGCGATGGCCTGACCTGCCTGACGCTCCTCCCAGAACCCGATCCCCGAGTTCGTCAGGAGCAGCACCGAGATGATGAAGAAGTCGGGCCAGTGGCCGAGCACGGCCGACAGCACGACAGCGACCTCGATCATCCACGGGATCGGACCCCAGAAGTAGCCGAGCAGCTTGCGCAGCGCGTTGACCTGCTTCTCGACGATCTCGTTCGGACCGTACCGGACCAAACGCTTCGCAGCCTCCGCCTGGCTCAGGCCCTCCGCAGAAGACTCCAGCCGCTTCTCCACCTCCTTCATGGGAAGGGTCTTCAGATCGCCGGCGCCCTCCTGGGTGTCATGAGGGAGACCATCGTCGTCGCCGTGATCGGGCCGAGCCGCCTCGTCGGACACGTGCTTCACGACGGTGTGACATCGCGACGACTGGCGTCGCTGCTTGACGAGTCGATAGAAGCTCTGCCCACCTCGAAGGGGCTGCCCACCTCGAAGTGGTGGCCACCGGAAGCTCGAGTCACCATCGCAAGCAACGTCGCTGCCAACGGGTCGTGCATCATCGCCAGGTGGGGGACGAACAGGATCTCGGAGTCGGTCGCGAGGGCCGTGGCAATGGCTCGATCGACGAGGCGAGCGCCATCGAGCCAAGCCGGATCGGCCGCAGGTTGCGACGTTTGGTCGTCGTGGACGAGCAAGGTGGCGGCGCGACCTTGGCGGAGTGCGTCGACGATCGTGTTTGTGTCCGCGGAGGCGATGCTGTTGTTCTGGTCGGCGTGGACGAGTTCGGCGGCGGCGGTCACCCGCTCGGCGACGATCGTCGAATGCGGGCGGACGACCTCGTCGGCGATGCCCTCCGGTGAACCGGCATCGATCATGACTGTGAGGTCGGCGATGTCGGTGGGGAGCGATTCGAGGATGAACATCTGGGCGCGGATGTCGCCTGCGACCGCAACGAGTTGCGCGTCGACCTTGTGAGCAAGTGTGGTGATGGCGTCGGCGACGAGGCGGGCGTTGTCCTCCCAGGTGTTCTCGGCCCGCTGTTGGGATCGGTGTTGGGACCATCCACCGAGATGTCCGCGATGGAGGTGCAGGGTCGCTTCTTCGATGCTCTCGGTGGCCAGGACGCCGCCGCCATCGAAGGCGGTGCGGTCGGCAGCGGCGCGGTCGGCTTCGACGACGACATGAGCGATGACGCGTTGTCGCGCCTCGATCGCCGTCGCCCACCACGGCAACGGACCCTCATGAACGGTCGTTGCCCCGACCGGCTCCTCGAGCGACTCGACGAACGTCGATCCGTGGTGAGCGTGGACAATGACCAGCGCTGGGCCGTCGCCGCAGTGCAGACCTTGGGCGCGCTCGTCGAGCTGTTCGAGCTCGTCAGCGGACCGGACGTCGGAGAGCCGGCGTCGAGCGTTTCGCCACTCGAGCTCGAATCGTGCTGGCGCGTCATCGAGGTTGCTCGGCGTCGGAATCGTGATCGTGGCGAACCGGTCGGACTCGCTGGCGACGGCTTTCAGGTCGTCGTGACGTGTCACTGTTGTGATCCTTTCGATCGGTGTCGCGCTGCAGTGGCGCCGCTTCCAGCCCGGCATGCCGCGACGCTGGCCGCAGGCAACATCGAGTCGCTTACGGCACCGTCGATGCGGTCGCGTCGTCCACGACGAGCGCGTACGAACCGAGCGAGCGCAGTTGACCAGGTTCGATCAGGCCCCGATCGGTCACGACGCGCACGACAATCCCCGAATCGGTGTCGAACTCAACATCGGTGACGGCGCCGACTTCACGCCCATCGACGGTCAGGACGCGGGCGCCGAGCATCGTCACGACACCCCGTACGGCGGCCCTCTGATGTTCGTTGTCGATCGTCGACAGGTCGGCGCCGGTCACGGCCATCACGGCATCAGCACCGAACGCCTTCACCGCTGACCAATCGAGGATGGTGGCCTTCTTGCCGTGCCCGTCGACGTGGATCGCCTCGATCTTTCGACCGCAACCGTCGAGGACGAAGCCTTTCACCGATCCGATCGATTCGGCGCTATCGGCTGCGACGACGTCGCGGCCCTGCACGTGGACAAAGGTGTCGGTCGTCATTGGTTCTTCTCCAGTTCGGGTGACCGGTACGAAGCGACCGCGGCTCCGAAGCCGGCCAGATCGTTGCGGACGAACGCCGTTGCCTCCGCGGGCACTACCAGGTTCTCGCCGGACAGCGCGATCTGGGCTGAGATCGGCACGAACGACGTGTTCGACCTATCCGGCGGCTGCAGCTCGTAACCCACCGCGCGAGGTTCGCTACCGGTCGACAAGATCACCGCCACGACCTCCCCGAGGTTGCTCCCATCGGCCGACAGCACACGATTGCCGATCACCTGGCGGGCGGCGCCGAGGTCACCGAGACCGGACGCTTGGCCATCGCTGTCATCGATCGCCGACTCGGTGTCGATCATCACCGCATCCGGCCCGATCGCGGCCACCGACCCGGCAGTGAGCACCGCCTTCAGCCGCCCCGCGAACATGCCCCGCTTGTTCAAGGTGAAACCTACCAACCGGTGCGCCTCCCCGTCGTACACGACATCGCGGACTTCGGCGACATCCTCGCCCGAAGCGATCGACACCACTGGCAACCCCATGAGGTCTCTGGCGCGCATCAGGTTCATCGTTGGCCCCGATCAGACATGCGCGACGCCAACACCGAACCGGTCCGCCGCGCTCGGCGTACCGCGAGCAACACCACCGCGACGACCGCGATCACGATCGCAACCATCAACAACCACCACAAGACGCTCACAGGGATAGACCTCCTCGAAGAACTGGGCCCCATTGCGGAGCCATCGATGTGTGATCACCGGGCCACCCGGTGGCCCGACGTGCGGCCGAACCCAGTTCCTCAGTACCCACATCGGTCGCTGCCGAAACCCAGTTGGCGCAGCGGTCACGTCACCATGGAAGCAAGCAGGTCCGCTACTTGAGCACCACCACCGAGCAGGGGGCCGAAAGCAGCAGATCACCCCCGACTGGGCCGGTGAAGTGACGACTGAACTGTGGTCGCGTCGTCCCAGGGCTGTGGACGGGATTGGTCTGCATCGAGCGATCGAGCGATCCGCCACCGCCGGAGATGACCTCGGTCGAGTTGGCACGAGACGTGCAGGGGTCGAGGTCTCGATCTCCCACGAGTGGATCTACCAAGCCATCTACGCCCCGCTGTGGCCGGACGGTGCGTATCTGGTTGACCAGGCCATCGGCGGAGCGCTCGCCGACTGACGCAGAGAGACCCCGGTTGTCCGAAACCGGGCAATGTTGGCCGGTGCGCTGGCGCCATCGCGGCAGTGGTAGCCGGAACCATCTCACCCGCTGAGGTCGTTGATCCGCTCCGGTCCTGGGACCAGACTGATGCCGTCACCCACTCCGGAACTATCGTTGGCTCACCATTGGTGAGCGGCGATTGACGACGCTCGACGGCGACGTGTTCCCCATCCACACCGACGAGTTCTCAGGCCGCCGCCATTCCGGCCTTAGGCCGCACCCAGCGGACCCCGGTCCGAAACTGAACCGAGTCACCCCATGACGAATCCCGAGCAGGGCCGACGATGAAGCTGCGGCTGAGCGCACTGGTCGAACGGCTCAAATCGAGCCTGTTCTTCGTCCCGATGATCGCCGTGTTCCTCGCGGCCATGCTCGGCTTTGTCAGCCTTGCCGTCGACCGCAACATAGATTCGGTGATGACCGACCTCCCCATCGGATTCACCTCCACGGTGGAGAGTGCCAGAACGCTTCTCGGTGTCATCGCCGGGGCCACCATCTCGTTCGCTGGAATCGCGTTCTCCGTCTCGCTGTTGATCATCCAGCTCGCCTCGAGCCAGTACTCGCCACGTGTCGTCCACACCCTGTTTCGCGATCCGTTCAACAAGCGAGTGATGGCACTCGTCGTTGGAACGTTCACCTATTGCGTGGTCGTGCTGCGCTCGGTCCGTTCTCCACTCGACCCGGGCGGGGAGCCGGTCATCCCCACTCTGTCCGTGGCGGTGGCGGTCGTGCTCGGCATCGGGTCGATCCTTGCGATCGTCGCGTTCATCAACCACAGCGCGCACTCGATGGACGTCAGCGAGATCCTCCAACGGATCCGTCTGGAAGCGATCGAACAGATCCGCGGCGCGTGGACGCCCGCCGATCTGACGGTCGATTGCCGTTCGCTTCCGGACACGACGGCGAGCGCTTCGTCGGCAGTGATCCGTTTCGATCGATCGGGCTGGGTGCAAGAGATCGACATCGAGGCCCTCCTCGCCTGTGCACCCGATGGCGTCACGCTCACGGTCGAGACCTATGCGGGCCGGTTTGCAATCGAAGGAACGCGGTTCTGTTCCATGTCGCCATCCATCAGCGACTGCGACCGCGATGAGATCAAGCGGGCGATTCTTGCGGCAGTGTCGATCGGCGACACGCGCACCATGCAGCAGGACGTCTCGTATGGTCTGCGACAATTGGTCGACGTGGCCGTGAGGGCACTCTCGCCAGGAATCAATGATCCCACGACTGCGCAGGACGCGATCTTTCACACCGCGGCGGTGCTGTCCGTGCTCCTTCGCCACGATCCGCCCTCCCCGGTGCGGACCAGCGGCTCGATCACTGTCGTGATGGCGGAGCAACCGACTCACAACGAGCTCATCCACCTTGCGTTCGACGAGACTCGGCGTGCAGGCGCTGGACAACCGACGGTGTGCGAGTACCTCCTGGTCTCGATCGCATGGCTCGTCGAGTCGCTCGAAGCTGCGTCGCTCGCAGACCGGACGATCGAGCTGCGGCGCCAGGCACGCCTCATCGTCGAAGGGTGCGGTGCAACCGCTCTCCTCGACGATGACATCGACACGGTCCGGCAGACCTACCGAGACAAGTTCGCCAAGTGACGCACTGGGTAGCTCCAACGTGGGCTTGCCGGCGTAGAGCACGGGAAGGACCCGGCAGCTCCGGAAGTTCGTGATCCCGAATGTCAGACGCTCCACCTCCACGGCCAGGTGATCTCCGCTCTCGGCGCCGCGTTCAGTGAGCGAGCTGGACGGAGCCGGTGGCCACGCTCGGGTGACCGGGGAGGTTCGTGAGGTGGAGCTTGAACTCCCCCGAGCCGATCCCTTGCCGTTGGTCATGATGGCGTCGCCGGCCGCGGTCTGCTGGTGGATGGTGAAGCTGCCGTCGTCGCCATAGCGGTAGGAGTCGACCGAACCGCCCACGGAGAACGGGGCGATGGGCGCCCCGTCGTGGAGCAGGTCACCGGTGATGGTCACGTCGGCCACCAAGGTGCGGGACTTGGGATCGAT
>JBBRSC010000191.1:0-6660 GCA_038245795.1 Acidimicrobiales bacterium | reverse complement strand
GTCCGCTGCCGATGTCCGCGTCATCATGTTCAACGCAGCCTTCGCCATGTTGGTATGGGGATGCCGGGTCGTCTTGAAGCGTCGATAGAACTGACCTTCGACCGCGGACACGTTGACGATATGCTTGTCTCGATCGGGCGTCGACAGCATCAGTGCTTTCAGCCGGGCGTTCAACACGAACGGCGCCACCGCGTTCACGAGCTGCGTTTCCAGCAACTCCACCGACGACACTTCGTCGAGCAGTAGCCGCCACGAGTTCCGGTCGCGCAGGTCGACCTGTTGGAGATCCTGGTCCAGCTGACCCTCGGGAAAGAGATGGCTGCCATGGGTTCCATCGTCAGCGAGTAACGGGATCTGCGACAGCTCGGCGGCCTTGACCAACCCCATCGGCAATCCGTCGACTGGGCCGGCGCTGGTTTCGAGCTCGCCTGAATCGGATCCGTCCGAGATCGACGACGCCGAAGCGGGCGCACCACCCAGCATGTCTGGGCCACGGAGCCCTTCGTACGCGCCAACCAGCGCGGCCACCGGATCGGGCAGCGTTGCGAGCTCGCCCGTCTCTCGTTCCATCATGTGGCGATAGAACTCGGGCGGTCGGCGCACGGTCTGGCACGCATTGTTGATGATGAAGTCGAGCCGCCCCGTGGTGGCAATCAGGTGCGCGCACAACGCCTCGACACTCGGTGTGTGCCGCAGATCCAACCCGAAGATCTCCAGCCGATCCGACCAATCGTCGAAGTCAGCCTCGGCCGCGTAGCGGACCGCTGCGTCCCGCGGGAATCGTGTGGTCACGATGAGGTGAGCGCCAGCTCGGAGCAGCTTGATGCCCGCCTGATAGCCGATCTTCACTCGACCGCCGGTGAGCAACGCCACTCGACCGGACAGGTCCGCCGTCTCACTGCGCTTTGCGTAGTTGAGCTCGGCGCACGTCGGGCACATCTGGTCGTAAAAGTGATGGACCTGGGTGAACATCCGCTTGCACACATAGCAGTGCTGCTCTGCAGCTACCTCGTTCGGGGGAGTGCCCAGAGCGACCGTGTCGATTTCTACATCGATCTCCTCGACATCGATCTGCTGGAAGCCGACCGGGGCGAACACATTCGGTGTCGTGAACACCGGCTTGGTCCGCAGCGCCCGAATCCCCGTGTCGGACAACACCTCGCGGCTCTGCGCGGCCTTCTCTCGTCGGAGGCGCTGACTCTTCTGCTTGATCCGCAGTCGGCGCTGGGTCACATCGGGGCAATACACATCCCCGGTTGCCGTCAGGAATCTCGTGCGTTCTTCGAGTGTCAGTGACTCGAGGAGATCCCGTTGCGCCACGATCTCCTCGAGAAGGTCGGTTGCCGCGACCAGCCGATCAGCCAGCTCGCGGTCAGCTCGTGGCCGTCCGATCAGCTCGGCCGTGCCGTCGTTGGGCTTCTCATCGTCCGATTGCACGACCGCGACGGTAACCACAGCGCCCGATTCCGCCGAATTCCCGACCAAGGGGCACACCTCTGGGGGTAGGGCTGCAATCAACCAGACCGGTAGATTGAGGCCGTGGGACCGACGCCAGTGCGCGCAGCCCGACCCTCCTGGAGCCCCGTTGACCACCGCTGACATCGACACCCAATTCGCCGCCGGATCACCTGTGATGCAGCCCGACGCACTCGCCGATTCGTTTGCCTGAGGTCCGCGGCCCCACGATCAGGGCGAGTCGATCGTCTGAGTCGTCGGGCGTGGTCGCCGGGTTCGGGGCCTACCTCTGCTGGGGCCTGTTCCCGCTTTTCTTCCACGCTCTCAGTGCGGACTCGCCCATCGAAATTCTGTGTCACCGGATGATCTGGGCGCTCGTCGCAGTGTCCGTGCCGCTGACGATTCGGAAGGACTGGGGCTGGATCGCGCCACTCCGAAGGAACCGACCTGAACTCGTCCGCACCACAGCGGCAGCGCTCCTGATCGGGTCGAACTGGGGGATCTACATCTGGGCCGCCACCCACGGTCACGTCATTGAGGCGGCCCTCGGCTACTTCATCAATCCGCTCGTCGTGGTCACGATGGGCGTCGTCATCCTGGGCGAGCGGCTGCGGGTCGCCCAATGGGTTGCGGTGGCGTTCGGCGCCCTCTCAGTTGTTGGCGTCACCATCGCAGCTGGAACCATTCCGTGGGTTGCGCTCGTGCTGGCGTTCACGTTCGCTGGCTACGGTTACCTCAAGCGGGGCACCTCGTTGACCGCCGTGCAGTCCCTCGCCGCTGAGACTGCGGTGTTCGCGCCGTTCGCGCTCGTCGGTCTGGCGGTGTTCCACCTGCTCGGTACGGCCCGCTTCGGTGGCGATGCCGGTCTGGGAGGCTCGTTGATGTTGATGGCCGCCGGACCGATCACCGCGATTCCGTTGGTGATGTACGCCGCGGCGGCGCGGCGCCTGCCGTTCTCGTTGCTGGGGCTCATGCAGTACATCTCCCCGATGATGCAATTTCTGTGCGGCGTGGTCGTGTTCGGCGAGACCATGTCGAGCGCCCGATGGTTCGGTTTCGCGATGGTGTGGATCAGCGTCATCATCGTTGGCGTCGACCTGATCGGCCGCCTCCGATCCACCAACTCGAACCCCAACCAATCCACAACGGATCTGGGAGGATGATCCCATGACAGTTATGGATGTCCCCGCAGGATGGGAACGAGTCGGTGAGAAGATCCATCGGACCTTTACCTTCGGGTCCTTCGTCGAGGCGTTCGGGTTCATGACGTCGGCCGCGCTCCTCGCCGAGAAGATGGACCACCATCCCAACTGGTCGAATGTCTACGCCACCGTCGATGTGACGCTGTGGAGCCACGATGTCGGTGGCATCACCGACCGAGACATCGAGTTGGCGAACGCCATGAACCGCCTCGCCGAATCGCACTGACGCGGGCGGGTTCGCCAGCTCTGACGCGGGCCAGTCGGTCAGCTCGATACGATTCGGCGATGGCCCGCCTCACATCGCTGCTCATCTGCGATCACGCACAGGTTCGCGAGAACCTCCTGATGGTGCTCTCCGGTGGAATCACCCGGCTCCATGTTCCCAATGTGCCGGCTGGGGTCCAGTTCACCGTGGCTCTCGTGATCGAGGTCCCGTACTTCGAACTCGATCAGACACACGAGGTCCGGCTCACCGTGATCGACCCCGAGACAGCGGGCCCCATCGCGGAGCCGTTCGTAGCGAACCTCCCGTCGGACCCCGCCACTGCGCAACGCGTGTTCCCGGGTGAACCGGTCCTGATTCCGTTGACGGTCGGCGTGGCGTTGGGCGTTGAACATGCCGGCCAGTACGACGTCCGCGTGACCGTGGACGATGGACCTGCGGAGATCCAATCCGTCTGGGTGGTCGACGCGTCCATGCCACCGCCAGGCTGAGGGCTCCCACCAATAGGCTGAGGGCTCCCACCAATAGCCTGAGGGCTCAGCTGACGAGTTCGTCGGCGGCCTGCGCCAATGTGTTCCACGACAACGTGGCGCACTTGATGCGCACTGGGAACTTCACCACACCTCGCAGCGCTTCGAGGTCGCCCAAGTTGACCTCGGGCGCATCTTCGGCGGGGACGCCGGTCTCGCCTTCGAGCTCATTTTCGTGGATCGACATCATCGCCTTGAAGGCACGGGTGATGTCGGCCACCTCGGCGAGCGTCTTGCCTTTCACCGCGGCCGACATCATCGACGCCGACGCCTGCGAGATCGAGCAGCCCTGGCCGCCGATCTTGACGTCGACGATCGTGGCACCGGTGCCGGCTGACTCGTCATCCACCGTGACGTAGACGACGATTTCGTCGCCGCACAACGGGTTGAACCCCTCGGCGCGATGAGCCGGGGGTGTCTCGAGTTCGCCACGATTCCGTGGCGATCGGTAGTGATCCAGAATGATCTCGCGGTAGAGATCTTCGAGTCCTGACATGGCGTTCCTCAGAAAGCGAAGAACGACTCGGCGTCGGCGAGCGCATCAGCGAGCGCATCGACATCGGCTTCGTCGTTGTAGATGTACACAGATGCTCGCGCAGTGGCGCCCACGCCGAGAAGTTTCATCAACGGCTTGGCGCAATGATGCCCCGCTCGCACGCACACGCCGTGGGTGTCCAGGACCTGGCTGATGTCGTGGGGATGGACGCCGACGAGGTCGAGCGAGAACACGCCTCCACGCTCGGTCGGATCGCTCGGGCCGTGGATGGTGAGTTTGTCGCCGAAGCGTTCGCCGAGGACCCGGAGGGTGTATTCGGTCAGCGCGATTTCGTGGGCACGGACCTTGTCCATCCCCAGGCCCGAGAGATAGTCGACGGCCACGCCCAGACCGATTGCCTCGGCAATCGGGGGGGTACCCGCCTCGAACTTGTGGGGGATGGGTGCGCAGCTGAAGCCTTCGAGCGTCACCTGCTCGATCATGCCGCCGCCGCCGAGGAATGGTGGCATGGCGTCGAGCAACTCTTGGCGGCCCCAGAGAATGCCGATGCCAGTCGGCCCGCACATTTTGTGACCGGAGAATGAGAGGAAGTCGGCGCCGAGTTCGGTGACGTCACACGCGAGATGAGGAACGAGCTGGCAGGCATCGACGCTCACGATGGCGCCGACGGCGTGGGCCGCGTCGGCGATCTGGCGGATCGGGTTGATGGTTCCCAGCACGTTCGACATCGCCGTGACGGCGACGACTTTGGCACCGTCGAGGAGCGCATCCAACCCGGAGAGGTCTAGGTGCCCGTCGTCGGTCAAGGGGATCCATCGGATCTCGACGCCGATCTGGTTGGCGAGCATCTGCCAGGGAACGATGTTGGCGTGGTGTTCCATCTGTGACAGCACCACGACATCACCCGATCGGAGATTTGCCCGACCCCAGGATTGCGCAACCAGGTTCAGACTCTCGGTGGCGTTCTTGGTGATGATGATCTCGTGCGGATCGGGGGCGCCGATGAAGCGGGCGATCTTGGCGCGAGCACCTTCGAGTGCGTTGGTCGACGCCTCGGCGATCCCGTACACGCCGCGCGCCACATTCGCGTTGATCGTCTCGTAGTAGTTGGTCATGGCATCCAGCACGATGCGCGGCTTCTGCGACGTGGCGGCTGTGTCCAGGAAAATCAACGGACGGTCGCGCTCCAACATGAGGAGCGGAAAATCCGCCTTGATGCGTGTCACGTCGAGTGTGTCGAGAACCGTCATACCGATGCACCTTCCCACGCGGCGAACCCGTCGCGCTCCAGTTGTTCGACGAGTTCGAATCCGCCGCTGTCGACGATGCGACCCTCGATGAGGATATGGACCACGTCGGGCACGACATGATCGAGCAACCGTTGGTTGCCGGTAGCGATCAATGTCCCCATCTCGGGTCGGGCGGCACGGATTTCGTTCACGCCTCGGGCGACCACGCTGAGCGCATCCACGTCGAGGCCGGAGTCGGTCTCGTCGAGGATGGCGAGTTCGGGCTCCAGCATCGCCATCTGGAGGATCTCGTGGCGCTTCTTTTCGACGCCGGAGAATCCGTCGTTGAGATACCGGTCGGCACAGGCCGGGTCCATGCCGAGGCGTTCCATCCAGTTCATGAGTTCCAGCCGAACCTCCAGGCTGGACAGATCGGCGATGTCCTTGCGGGCGGACATGGCCTGGCGGAGAAACGATCGGACCGGAACGCCGGACACTTCCTGCGGGTACTGAAAGGCCAGGAAAATACCGGCCCGGCCCCGATCATCGGGGCCCCACGACGAGATGTCGTCTCCCTGAAAGCGGACGTTGCCATCGGTCACCAGGTACTCGGGGCTGCCCATGAGCGCCGAGGCGAGGGTGGACTTGCCGGAACCGTTTGGCCCCATCAACGCGTGAGTCTCCCCCGCTCGGATGGTGAGCGACAGGCCGTTGAGGATGTCCTGCCCGACCGCACCGGATGGGCCCTCGGCCGCTGGCGCGACGCGAAGATCTTCGATCTCGAAGAGGGGAACGTCAGCGTCATCGGAAGAAGTCGACACCGCTTCAGTGTATTTCTCCTACGCGGCTAGTGGAAATAGATCCGGCCTGAATGTGCCCGAAATCTCAAGACTCTGAATGCGACCTCCGATCGGGTGGAGTGCGTCAGTGTGTGAACTGCAAGTTCTTGGTCAACGAGGACGAGATGGTGTGCCATTTCTGTGGGCAATCCAGTGTCGGCAGCGGGCCGGACCAGTCGGTTGCCGCTGAGTACAACCAGTACTTGGCCCCTGCCCCGCTCGACGGACCATCCGGGCAATTCTCTTCGATGCCGGCGGCGCTTCGTGTTGCGCCTCCCAATCCGACGACTGGATTCGGGGGGTCACCGAACGCGTACCAAGGGTTCCTCCCGGCGCCGTCGTTGACCCCGGCGAAGAAGCAGTCATCGACTGGACGGACGATTCTTCTCGTTGGTTTGGGCATGGTCGTCGGTTTCGTCGTGGTTGTCGTGGCGCTCGCCGCCGCTGGTCGACAAGATTCGACTCCGGAGGTCGCCACGTTTGAGGGGTGGGGCCCCCAGTCACCGGCATCGAACGCATTCACGCTCGACTTGCCGCCCTCGCCGGAGCGAGAAATCGTTCCCGTCGACGTCGACGGTGTGAAATCTGAGTCCCTCACGGTTGATCGGGGCAGGAGCGCGATTCTTGTTGTTGATCTTGAATTGACGCAGGGTGGCGAGGTGTCGTTGAGGGGCGCCGCCGAAGGG
>JBBRSC010000190.1:0-6689 GCA_038245795.1 Acidimicrobiales bacterium | reverse complement strand
TCATTGCTGCCATGGGCTCGTTCCTCGCTGCCATGGGCAGGTTCATTGCTGCCATGGGCTCGTTCCTCGCTGCCATGGGCAGGTTCATTGCTGCCATGGGCTCGTTCCTCGCTGCCATGGGCAGTGCCGACAGATGTTCCCACAGCACGGCCGGCCGCCGAGGTAGGTGGCCGTGAACACCCAGTAACCCGTCCCTGGGTCGAGGTAGCCGTCCTCGCCGGACGCTTCCGCAGCCCGGTGAGCCTCGATCACCTCGGCTGACAAATCTGCTTCGCCCATGGCTGAAGTATGGCCGCGGATCGGCCGATGTCGTCGGAGGGGCGACCCTGTGACACATGCCCGGGTGCAAAGAAACGAACGCTCGTTATATTCTTTCCCCATCTGCCGAAGGGGGCCCATGAACGTTCACGTGGATCGAGACAAGTGCGTCGGGCACGGACGCTGCTACGCGTTGGCGCCGCAGGTGTTCCAGCCCGACGACATCGGCAACGCCGAGGAGATCGGAGACGGCACTGTGCCGCCCGAACTCGAAGCGAAGGCTCGACTCGCCGCCGCCAATTGCCCTGAGATGGCCGTGATCATCACCGAAGACAACATCACCAACGAGGCGGGAGCTGCAATCGCATGACCATCGACGAACACTCGTCCACCCGGGTCACCGACTGGGCGACCGACTTCGACCATACCGACCCCACGTGGGCTGCGAACCCGTACCCCATCTGGGACGAGCTCCGATCGACCTGTCCCGTGGCACACTCCGAGCGATACGGCGGCGTGTGGCTGCCGACCCGCCATCAGGAGATCGCCGAGATCGCCTACGACACCGACCTGTTCAGCTCGCAGAGCATCTTGGTCAACAACACACGACCGCTCACGCCGGCACCGATGGGCATCGCGCCGCCCATCTCGAGCGACCCGCCCTTCCATCAGGGCGCTCGTCGACTGTTGCTGCCAGCATTCACGCCGCACGCCGTCTCCCTCATCGAGCCCTTTACCCGCGCCTACTGCGAGAAGCTCGTCGAGGAACTACGCGGTCAGGAGACCGTCGACGCAGCGCAGGCGTATTCGCAGCACATCCCGGTGCGGGTGATTGCGGAGATGCTCGGGTTCCCACACAAGGACGCCGATGACTTCCGCCGGTTCGTCACCCACGTGATCGAACATGTCGATGCCCCCGAAGAGGAACGTTTCGAGGGTTTCATGGAACTCTTCAACTACCTTGAGACACAGATCAACGATCACATCGAGCACCCCCGCGACGACCTCACGTCGTACCTCCTGGCGGCAGATATGAACGGCGAACCACTCGACCCCGATCACGTCATCGGCACCATTGCGCTGCTGTTGTTGGCGGGGATCGACACCACCTGGAGCGCCATCGGGGCATCCATCTGGCATCTCGCCGATCATCCCGAGGACCGCGCCCGACTCGTGGCCGATCCGGCGCTCATCCCCACCGCCATCGAGGAGTTCCTGCGGGCCTACGCCCCGGTCACCATGGCTCGACTCGTCAAGGACGACATGGAGTGGAACGGCTGCCCCATGAAGAAGGACGACTGGGTGCTGTTGCCGTTCCCCTCGGCCAACCGGGACCCGGAGATGTTCGACGACGCCGACCAAGTGGTGATCGATCGCGAGGTCAATCGTCATGCAGCCTTCGGTCTCGGCATCCATCGCTGCGCCGGATCGCACCTGGCGCGCATGGAACTGCGGGTAGCGCTCGAGGTGTGGCTTGCCGCCTTCCCCGAGTTCTCGCTGGCCGATCCGGACTCGGTCACCTGGTCGGGCGGCCAGGTCCGCGGCCCCCGGTCGCTCCCGCTGAACATCGGCTGACGGATGGGACGCATTGCGGGGGGAAGCGCAGAGGACACCCGCGGCAGACTCATCGCCGCAGCCGCCCATGTGTTCGCAGAACGAGGCTACGAACGAGCGACCATTGCGGAGATCACCAGCCGCGCTGCGTTGTCGAGCGGCGCTGTCTACTCCAACTACGGCTCAAAATCTGAGCTGCTCGTCGCCGCCATCCGAGCCAACGCATCGGAGGAGATCGATGCGCTGGCCAATGCGAAAGACGCCGATGCCATTCGGGAGCAGCTCGTGAAGCTGGGATCGGCGCTGCCCCGCCGACGCTCCATCGATGGGGCTCTGTTGGTCGAAGCGGTCGTTGCTGCGCGTCGTGACCCTGACGTGGCAGATGTGCTGTCAAAACTTGTCCGCCAGCGTGAGGAACAGTTCGCACACCTCATCCACCGAGCCTTCACTCCCGACACGTTCGACGACGCACAGGTAGACGAACCTGACGGAACCGCGACACCCGACGACGAAGCCATTGCTCGTTTCGCCATCATGCTGACGCTCGGCTCCCTGCTCGCCAGCGCTCTGGATCTCCCACCGATCGATCCTGATGCATGGGACGACGTCGTCGGTCGGGTCGTCTCCGGCGTCGCCGACGCCGATCTTGCTGCCGCCGCAATTCACGCGACTCCAGCCACTCGCACATCTCCATCCACGAAAAGTCAGGCACACCCATGACCATCATCGACCGCCCCGAGACGCAATCCACCGACGAGATCGTCGACGAACTCCACACCTGGCTGGACGAGAACTGGGACCCCGATCTCAGCGTCGCCGCTTGGTGGGAACGGCTCGGTACCGCTGGTTGGGCTGCGCCGACACTCCCCACGAACGCCTACGGCCGCGGGGTTTCCAGGGCCGACGGCGTGCGCATCCAATCCGAGATCTCCTCGTTCGGAGCGCTCGGTGCGCCGGGCGGGCTGGGGCTGCTGTTGGCGGCACCGACCATCGCCAAGCACGGCACCCAGGAGCAGATCGACACGATGGTGCGAGACATCGTGACCGGACAACGGGCCTGGTGTCAGTTGTTTTCCGAACCGGGCGCCGGGTCCGATCTGGCAGGCCTCACCACCAAGGCCATGGAGGACGGCGACGAGTGGATCGTGAACGGCCAGAAGGTATGGACGTCGCTCGGCCAGATTGCGGATCTCGGCATGCTCATCGCCCGAACGGCGCCCGATGCCCCCAAGCACGCGGGCATCTCGTACTTCGGCATCGACATGAACCAGCCGGGGGTCGAGCTGCGGCCACTCAAGGAGATGACCGGTCACGCCATGTTCAACGAGGTCTTCCTGACCGATGCGCGAGTCGCGAATTCGTCGATGATCGGCGATCGCAACAACGGTTGGGCAGTCACCAACTCGACCCTGGCCTTCGAACGGGCCGGTCTCGGATCGGGTGGATCGGGTGCCGGCGGCATGTCCGCGAGCCCCGGCCAGATCGCCGGCGATCTCAGTCGGCGCGTTGGCGACCTAGCGCGTGGCCGCGCCGAGACATCCAAGGAGTCAGCACCTTCGACGAGTTCGAAAGTTCGCAACCGAAAGCGCGAGTCCGCCGCCAAGACGCTCATCTCCTTCGCCACCTCGAATGGCGCGATCAACGATCTGACGGTCCGACAGGATCTCGCCCGTCTGCACACCATGGGCGAGGTGGGTCGCTTCAACTCCGAACGGATGAAGGCGGCGCGCGTTGTCGGACGTGACCTTCCCGGCATGGCCAACATCTCCAAACTCGCCATGAGCGAGATGGTGCGGCTCCAGCGCGATCTCGGACTTCGCATTGTCGGGGCTCAAGGAATGTTGCACGCCTACACCCCCGAGCAGAAGATCGTGAACGACGAAGCGACGGGCAATCCCTTCCTGTCGTTCGTGACTGGTATGGCGCTCTACGCCCAGGCCCCCCCGATTTATGGAGGCACCGATCAGATCCAGCGCAACATTATCGGCGAGCGGGTGCTCGGGCTTCCCAAAGAACCGGGAGATGATCGTTCGGTGCCCTTCAGTTCGCTCCCCAAGAACGCCTGAACGGTTCGACCGGCGGCCGTTATTCCTCGCTGACCGCTTGCAGCACATTGATCCGGCTGGCGCGTAGCGCTGGCAGGATCGACGAGACGATCCCGAGGATCGACGACAGGGCGAGCAGGAGGGCCAATCGAACGAAGGGCACGGCCATCTGTGCCGTGGAGGCGGGGAGCACGCTGACGAGGCCTGCGCCGAAACCGACACCGATGGTCAGGCCGATCAACCCGCCGACCGTGGCGACCAGAACACCTTCGACCACGATCATTCGTCGCACCGTCCAGCGGTTCATGCCGACAACGCGCAACAGACCCAACTCGCGTGTGCGTTCGACAACCGACAGCGCCAGGGTGTTTGCGATACCGAGTGCGGCGACCACGATGGCGAACAACAACAGGACACTCACGATGCCCAACACGATGTCGAGTGCACTCGTCTGGTCGGTCACGTAGCCGTCGGCAGTGAAGACCGCCGAGTTCGGAATCTGCGATGTCGTCTTGGCCAAGGCCGTGAGCACCGCGGGCGTTGAGGATCCGCGCACCATGATCAGCTCGCGTTGGAACTCGACGCCGCCGAATCCCTCGATCGCTGCGGGTCGGAGAAGTGCGTCGTCGACGATCTCGTCGCGAGCAAAGACTCCGGTCACCGTGACGACCCGGTCGACGCCGTTGCTACGCAGACGAACCGGGGAACCGATCGTGAGCTTCTGTTCATCCCGGAAGGTCACAGATACCGCAACACCGGATGCGTCGGTCGGGAGCGACCCCGACGTCAGGTCGGGATCGATGGATGTCGACCCCGAAGGTGAGTCGACGATCCCTGGATCCATGACCGTGAACCCCATACGGACCCTGTTGCCGGGACCGTTGCCGTTGTCGGTGGATCCGCCGTTCCCGGACGAGGGCGGAACGACCGCATCTGCACCCTCGCGGATCATATTGACCCGACCGGTTCGAAGCGCCGCAACGCTGGTCACGCCAGGTGTTGCGGCGATTCTGGCGATGGTGTCGTCGTCGAAGGGGACGATGCCGCCCGAACTGATCACCATGTCGGCGGTGATCGACGCACGAAGGGATCCACCGAAGGCGGACTTGACGGATTCACCGAGGATCAACGAGGTGGCAACCAATGCAATGCCGATGGCCAGAGCGGTCGCTGTTGACGCCGTACGGCGCGGATCTCGCGAGGTGTTCTGCCGACCGAGCGCCGTGGCGATGCCGAGTCGTCGGAACGGGTAGCCGATGGCCGCGACCACGAACCCCACCCCGAATCGGCTGAGAATCACCACGCCGACGAACATGACCCCGGCCGCCAGCGCCAGCCGGGTCGCCCGATCATCGGACAATGCCGTCGAGTCGACAAGCGCGATCCACCCCCACGCCACACCGAACGCGACGAGCAACAGTCCGATGATGGCGCTGATGCGCCCGGTGCGTTGCGGCGGCACGGCACTGGTTCGGAGCGCTTCGGTCGGTGCAATTCGCGTGGTGCGCCACGCCGGGACGATGACCGAGATCACCGTCACGATCACGCCGACGAAGACGGCAACGAGAATCGTGCGAGGGGCGATCACCAGCTCGTTCCCAGGGAGTTCGAAGGTGAGCGCGGTCAGAAGTTTGCGCAACCCGATGGCCAACAACACGCCGATGGCGATGCCGAACCCGGACGCGACCGCCCCGACGATCACGGCCTCGGCAATGACGGATCGGATGATCTGACCTGATCGGGCACCGACGGCGCGCAGGAGCGCGAACTCCCGTCGACGCTGCGCAATCACCATCGAGAAGGTGTTCCAGATCAGGAATCCCGAGACGAACAGCGTCAGGGCCGCGAAGCCCAACATGACGTTGGTGAAGTTGGCGAGGCGATCGTTGATGCGTTGGCGGGCATCGGCCAGGAGCACATCGGATTGTTGGACCTTGACCAGATCGCCGCCCAACGTGGCGATCTGGGTTTGCACAGCGGTGATGTCGGCGCCGGGGGAGAGGCGCACGCTGATGGCCGTGACGCGACCATCGGTGCCGACGAGTTCGACTGCTCGCGGGGTGGAGACCGCAACGATCTGTCCGGCAGCGCCGAGATCCCCAGCCCCTCGTTCCGCGAACCCAGAGATAGTGGCGCTGACGATTCCGCGCTTGGTCCCAAGTCGAACTGTCGATCCGATGTCGAGTGATCGCTTCTTGGCGCTCGCCCGGTCGATGACGATGTCGTCGGGTCCAGTCGGCGCCCGCCCGGACACCAGTCGCAGAGCGAACATGTCTGGATGATCAGGCCAGTTGGTCAGGCCACTGACGTCGAAGGCGTCTGCCTGGCCAGCCTTGTCGAGCACCTGGGCGATTCCGATGATCGTCGGATCTGCGGCGTCGACTCCCGGCACGGCGCGGATCTGATCGGTCAGGGTTGCATCGACCGACGTCCGTCCGCTGCCGCCGAAGCCGCCACCACCGCCCCCCCGACCGCCGGAGTCGGCGGACCCGATGACGAGGTCCGTGTTCCCTGTTGCTCGATCGATCAGAGAATTGATCGACTTCGAGAGGCTGTCGGTGAGGACGAACGATCCCACTACGAAGGAGGTACCCACGACAATGGCGATGGTGGTCAGGACGAATCGCCGCCAGTTGGATCGGGCGGACCGGAGGGCGAGGCGGAGCAAGAGGGCGACCGTATCGCCGATGCGTTGGCCCCACGTTGCGGTCATCCAGATTCTTACGCAACTCCGACGTGGCAGAATTGGTCGTTCCATGGCCACTTCGATCCGCCTCCGCCCCTGGCAACGCGACGCGCTCGAAGCCTACCGGTCCCATAGCCGCCCGGATT
>JBBRSC010000189.1:0-6692 GCA_038245795.1 Acidimicrobiales bacterium | reverse complement strand
TGACAACCCGGGGATCATGTTGGGCAATGAGTTCCAGCCCTCGCTCGCCGTCGGCACACGACAGGACCAGGTATACGGCTTGACGAAGGTACATGTCGAGCAGATCAGCGATGTTGGGATCGTCCTCGACGACCACGACGGTGGTTTCGCTGCTCATGGGCTCCAGTCTGCCTGCACGCCGAACGCTTGCGGTCGATCGTGGCCGGCCATCACTTCTCGGTCGTAGTGTTGAGTCGTGTCGCACTACGAGACGATGGGCGTCGAACCGGACGCAACGGATCCCGAGCTGCGAGCCGCGTTCAAGATGCTGGCGCGTCGCTACCATCCCGACCTGAGCGCGTCGCTGGACGAACCCGACCGTCTCGACTCCGACGACCAGATGCGACAGATCAATGCTGCGTGGCACGTGCTCTCCGATCCGCAGCGTCGTACGGAGTACGACCGCACGCTCGGGTTGGGCGAGGCCACCAATTTTGTTCGACGCCCCGACGACGTCGTGTTCGTTCCCTATGACGATGACGACACCGATGATGACGACGACTGGCGCTACGAATCAGATGTCGGGGACCCCAGAACCACTCCTCATCGCGGAATCCTGATGATTCCCATTGCGCTGGCGCTGCTGTCGGCGGGCGTCGGATTCGCGTGGATGATCTCTGACATCCAAGTGCTCCTGACGGCCGCGGTGGTGGTCGGAGCGCTGTCCTTGGTGTCGTTCATCGCGACGCCGATCCTTGCAATGTCGAAGGCCGCACAATACGAGACATCGGACCAACGCCCGGGTCGGCCATGATGTCGGCGTGGCCACCTACCTCGATGCCATCATTCGTCATCATCGTGAGCGGGTTGCAGCGGATGATCGTCCGCTGTCCCAGCTGATCGCCGACGCGGCCGACCAGCCGAGGACGCGCGGCTTCCGGTCTGCGTTGTGCGCCGGCGACACCATCGCGGTGATCAGCGAAATCAAACGGCGATCACCGTCCAAGGGATTGTTGAACGACGGGCTCGATCCAGCACAGGTGGCTGCGGCCTACGAGTCTGGTGGTGCGGCGGCGCTCTCGGTTCTCACTGACGAGCCACATTTCGGTGGATCGACCGATGATCTTCAGCGGGCCCGAGCGGCGGTGACGATTCCGGTGCTCCGTAAGGACTTCACGCTCGGCCCGAACGACGTGTGCGACGCGAGGATCATGGGTGCCGACGCCGTCCTCCTGATCGTGGCAGCGCTCGACGACGACGAGCTCCATGAGTTCTTCGCCCTGGCGATGTCGATCGGTCTCGATGTGTTGGTGGAGACCCATGACGAGTCAGAGATCGAGCGTGCGCTCGGGGCAACTGACGCTGACCTCATCGGCGTGAATCAACGCGATCTCGTCACCTTCTCGGTGGATACTGAACGCGCGGTCCGGGTGGTCGACGCCATCCCTGAGGGAGCGGTCCGCGTGGCGGAGTCGGGCGTCAGTAGCCGCGCTCAGGCCGAGACCCTGGCGGCCGCCGGATACGACGCGGTGCTGGTCGGCGAACACGTCGTGACCTCGGGTGACCCTCGACGTGCCGTGGCCGAGTTGGCGGTCCCGCGTGGTCGCACCACGACGTTCCCGACGCAGTGAACATCTGATGATCGGCCGGTGAGCTCATGGTCACCGCTGGGGGAGTCGCGACAGATAATCTCTGCCCCATGTGGGTGAAGATCTGCGGGATCACAACGGCGACCGACGCACTGGCGGCGGTCGCCATGGGCGCCGATGCGCTGGGATTCGTGTTTGCGCCGTCACCTCGACAGGTCACGGCCGCCCACGTCCGTGAGATCACCCGCCAGCTGCCACCCGAGATTCTCACGGTCGGGGTGTTCCGCGACGAGTCGGCGGACCGTGTCGTCGAGACAGTCGTCGCGGCGGGGCTGCAGGGCGCACAACTCCATGGCCACGAGACACCTGCAGACGCAACGCGTCTACGCGAGTCGATCGGCGTGCTGATCGTCGCCTTCGCAGTGGGGTCGCCCTCGATCGCCAGGTTCAACGACTATCACGCCGACGCATTGCTGATCGACGGTGTCTCGCCCGGCTCCGGACAGGTCTTCGATTGGACGATGACCGAATCCATTCCTGACGGTCCGCGCCTGATTCTGGCGGGTGGGCTCACTCCGGACAACGTGCGTGAGGCGGTACGAACGGTCCGCCCCTGGGGTGTGGATGTGTCGACCGGTGTCGAGCGGTCGGCGGGGGTGAAGGACGCGCGTCTGGTGCGCTCGTTCATCCGGGCCGCTCATTCGGCCGACAACGAGGTCACGGACGATCACGACACCGAGGGGTCGGAACCATCGACAGAGGTGGGTTCTTCTCGCTACGACGAACTCATCGAGCCGGATTGGGCGGATACGCCGTAACCCCCGCAACAATGATCTGAGAATAAGCGTGAATACTCTTCACACTTCGTGTATGATGATCACATGTTGTTGCGATTCGCCCTTCTCGGTCTCCCGGGCCTCGCCGTCGGGGCCTTCGTGTGGTTCTTCTTCGAATACGTCCTGCACCGCTTCGCCTTCCACGAACTGAAGGGCAAGAACTTCGCCTCGCGGGAACATCTCGATCACCACGTCCGGGCCACATGGGGCTTCGATCCGATGATCACACTGGCGTGGATCGGGGTCGTCCTGACTGGCGTCGGCTGGGCGGCCGGCGTTCGTTTGCTGCTCGATGGAACACTCTCCCGTGACGCCGCAACGGTTGTCGGCGCGGCATTCGGTCTCGGTTGGATCGCCGGGTACTTCTTCTATGAGTGGCATCACGCGCAGGCGCATCTCCGGGGTCCGAACAACGACTGGGAGGCGTGGCTGCGGAAGCACCACTTCCATCATCATTTCGGTCACCCGATGTCGAATCAGAACGTGACGATCCCGCTGTGGGACATCGTTTTCCGGACCACGGAGCGGCCGGAACGGGTCAAGGTTCCCCGTCGCCTCGCCATGGTGTGGCTGATCGACGAACAGGGCGAGGTCAAGCCCGAGTACCGCGACGACTACGAACTCGTCGGTTCGCTTGGCACCAGTGAGCGCCAAGTGGGGATCGACAAGGCGCGGGCCTACGCCAACCTGGTTCCCATTCCCTGACACTCCGGGAGCGCCGCCACGCAAACGGCCGGACGAATCTGCCAGGCAAACTGGTTGGGCTGCTTGGTTCACCGTGGCCGATACTGTCGGTTCGCGTCGATGAGGAGCCGAAGTGGCTGAGCCAATGGTGATGGGTGACCCAATGAACGGGCGCTTCGGGGACTTCGGAGGAATGTTCATTCCCGAGACGCTCGTCCCTGCGTGTCAGGAACTCGATCGGGCCTTCCGGTCGGCTTGGGCCGATCCTGTGTACCGCACCAATCTGTCGAACCTGCTGCGCGATTATGCCGGCCGCCCCTCGCCGATCACCGAGTGTCATCGGTTGTCAGCGGAGCTCGGTGGCGTGCGCGTCCTCCTCAAACGCGAAGACCTCAACCACACCGGCAGCCACAAGATCAACAACGTGCTCGGCCAGGCGCTCCTGGCGCAGCGGATGGGCAAGACGCGTCTCGTCGCGGAGACGGGCGCCGGGCAACACGGGGTGGCGACCGCCACCGCGGCCGCGCTGCTGGGCATGGAGTGCTGCGTCTACATGGGCGATGTCGACATGGCCCGCCAGGAGCTCAACGTTTTTCGGATGCGCCTCCTCGGCGCTGAGGTACGGCCAGCCAGCTCCGGTTCGCAGACGTTGAAGGACGCCGTCAACGAGGCCATGCGCGACTGGGTCGCCACGGTCGAGAACAGCTACTACTGCCTCGGTTCGGTGATGGGTCCCCACCCGTACCCGTGGATGGTGCGCGAGTTCCATCGGGTGATCGGCATCGAAGCGTCAGCTCAATGCGCGGAACTGCTCGGAGGAGATCCTGATGTGGTCGTGGCGTGCGTTGGCGGCGGATCCAACGCCGCAGGAATCTTCAGTGGATTCGCTGAAGGCGAGGCCCGTCTGGTGGGAGTGGAGCCGGCCGGGGGAGCGGCCGCGGGCCACGGTGTTCCCGGGATCGTCCACGGCATGAAGTCGTTTCTGATGCAGGACGAGTACGGCCAGGTAGCGGAAGCCCACTCGATCTCCGCCGGGCTCGACTACCCGGGGATCGGCCCAGAACACGCGCATCTCTGCACGACAGGTCGGGCCGAGTACCCCAACGTCACCGACGGCGAGGTGATTGCGGCGTTCACGCAGTTGTCGAAGACTGAGGGCATCATCCCGGCCCTCGAGCCAGCCCATGCGCTGGCATGGGTGGCACGAGAACGAGAGTCGTTGCGAGGCCAGACGGTGTTGGTCAACCTGAGTGGCCGCGGCGATAAGGACGTCGGTCAGATGATGGAGATCCTTGGATGAGCGGCCCGCAACTGGAACCGGTGCTCCGGGCACGTCGGGCCGACGGGGGCAAGTCACTGGTGACGTATCTGACTGGGGGACTCGAGCACTGGGCGCCCATGGTGCGCTCGGCGGCGGCAGCTGGCGCCGACGCCATCGAGGTCGGTATTCCTTTCTCCGATCCCGTCATGGACGGACCGGTGATCCAAGAAGCCAACGATCGTTCGCTGTCTGGTGGCGCCAATACGACCACCATCCTCGACGAGATCGCGACACTCGATGCGGGCGTGCCGATTGCGGTCATGACCTACGCCAACCTGGTCTATCGGTATGGCTGGCAGCGGTTCGCCGATCGCTGCATCGCTGTGGGGGTGACGGCGGCCATCGTGCCCGACATCCCCCTCGAAGAAGTTGACCCGTGGAGCGAAGCAGCCGGCACCGCCGGGGTCGAGACAGTCCTGTTGGCGGCCCCGACCGCGCCCGACGAACGACTCGGACGCATCGTCGCCCGCAGCCAGGGCTTCGTGTACGCCGTTGGATTGCTCGGCATCACCGGAGAGCGCGCCACGCTCGCCTCGAGTGCTACCGAGATCGCGCGTCGGCTCAAGGCGATCACTGATCTTCCGGTCTTGGTCGGCGTGGGGATCAGCTCACCCGCTCAGGCGGCCGAGGTGTGTGAGGTCGCAGACGGTGTCGTCATCGGCTCGGTAGTGGTGCGACGGATGCTCGAGACTGGCTCGCCTGACGCGGTCGGCGAGCTGATCGCGGAGTACCGTTCGGCGCTCGACTGAGCGGATCGTGCGGCACGAAAAAGGGCTGTCGGAAACGCCGTCGAGAAAAACCCCAGAAATCAGGACTTTTTCGCCAAGAACGGCTAAAGTTACACCCCTGTAGTTCCGCCGAGGAGGCCCACATGAACAAGTCAGAACTGGTCGAGACAATCGCCCGCCGTACCGAGGTCCAGAAGAAGGATGTCGAAGCCGTAGTCAACACCTTCTTCGAGGTGGTGGCACAGGTCGTATCCAAGGACAAGGAAGCCTTGACCATCCCAGGCTGGATCAAGTTCGAGCAGGCGAAGACGTCTGCGCGTACGGCCCGCAATCCCCAGACTGGTGCCGAGATCAAGATCGCGGCTGGCCACAAGGTCAAGATCACAGCCGGCGCCACGCTCAAGGCGATCGCCAAGGGTGAGAAGCCAGCTCCCAAGTGACCTGATCGATCCGGATGGGTCGATGAATCACTCGGAAACACCGGGCCCGTCGGGCCCGGTGTTTCCCTTTTTCGGCTGAATCGCCCCGCACCGAACGGTGTCGCCTCGCGGCCCCGTCCCGCCGTGGAATAGATTCCGGCCATGGCAACTTCCTCTGAGTCCCCGAGCGGTGTCCCGACGGTCGGGTCGGCAGCGCCGGCCTTCACGCTCCGGAATCAGTCGGACAAGCCCGTCAAGCTCGGCGATTTCAAGGGTCGCAAGGTGCTGGTGTACTTCTATCCGAAGGCCGACACGCCCGGATGCACCACACAGTCGTGCGGTCTCCGCGACATCGCACCGGACATCGGCGACACGGTGATCATCGGCATCAGCCCGGATCTCCCGCCGAAACTCGCCAAGTTCGACGCCAAGTACAGTCTCGGATTCACGTTGCTGTCGGACCCAGAGCATGCCGTGGCCGAGAAGTTCGGCGTGTGGGGGGAGAAGAAGCTCTACGGCAAGGCCTACATGGGCATCATCCGGTCGGCGTTTCTCATCGACGAGAAGGGCAAGGTCGCGAGCGCCTGGCCGAAGGTCAGCCCCAAGGACACCCCGACGAATCTGCTGACGGCCCTGCGGTCGTGAGCCCATCCGGCGCGGGGCTTCCGTTGCCGACCGATCTGCTCGCCCATCGCGACCCGTTCCTGTTCGTGACGCGACTGCTGGAACTCGAGCCCGGGCAGCGGGTGGTCGCCGAATGGGACATCAACGAGGGTGCCCCGTTTTTCGCCGGTCATTTCCCGGGTCGCCCCACGCTGCCCGGTGTGTTGCAATTGGAAGCGTTGGCTCAAGCCGCCGCGTGTGCCGTGCTTGCTGACGAGCGCCATGTCGGACGGCTGCCGCTCTTCGGCGGCGTCGACCGGGCCCGTTTCCGACGTCAGGTCGTGCCCGGCACGACGATGCGGCTCGATGTTCAACTCGATTTCATCGGCAGTCGAGGCGGCCGCGGCACCGGTCGGGCCACCGTTGACGGTCAGCTGACGTGCGAGGCCGCCATGCTCTTCGTGTTTGCGCCCGTCGTCGGCCCAACCGCGAACGGGTGAGGAGTATCAGGCGGGACCGAAGATGACGCAGCC
>JBBRSC010000188.1:0-6717 GCA_038245795.1 Acidimicrobiales bacterium | reverse complement strand
GGGATGGTCGATGCCGTTCACGCTCGGTCACGAGACCGCCGGATGGATTGAATCGGTGGGCCCCGATGTCACGGGTTGGGCGATCGGCGACGCGGTAGCGGTGATGTCACCCATGGCGTGCGGTGAGTGCGGGCCGTGTGCCGTGGGCTGGGAGAGCGCCTGCACCACCGGCGGCGCAGGTCGCGGCTACGGACGCGACGGCGGTCTCGCTGACTTTGTGGCAGTGGAGTCAGCGCGGGCACTGGTGGGGCTCGGGTCCATGGATCCCCACCTCGCTGGTCCGTTGACCGACGCTGGCGCCACATCGCATCACGCGGTGGTGCAGGTCCTCGACGCGCTTGGACGCTCCCGTTCGCTCGGCGCCGAGGGCCTCGGTGGTGCGACCGTGGCGATCATCGGTGCCGGGGGCCTCGGGGCGTTCGCCATCCAGATCCTCCGAGCGTCCAGCCCGGTACGAATCGTCGTCGTGGAACCCGACGAGGGCCGTCGCGATCGCAGTCGTGCCCTTGGCGCCGACGAGGTCGTGGCCGATGTGATGGATCTCGCCCGGGCCTCTGCCGATGGGGTCATCGACATCGTCGGCATCGACGCCACCATCGCCCGTGGCGTCCGGGCACTCCGGCCCGGCGGTCGCATGGTGGTCGTCGGCTCCGAACAGGGCACATTGGCGCGGCCGTGGTTCTCCGCGATGGCCCACGACGCGCAGTTCTCGGTGATGCAGGGGTCGGATCGCTCCGATCTGACCGGGGTCATGACCCTGGCGGCCGCTGGCAAGGTGCGCGTCGATGCGGAGACGTTCGAACTCGAGTCGGTCGACGAGGGGTTCCGGCGGCTCGCCGAGTCGACCCTCACCGGGCGGGCAGTCGTGCTGACTCAGCCCATGGTTGCGGACGCCGGCTGACCCGGTCGTAGCTCGACGTCGGCGAACTGATCATCACGCGGCACTGCACCGACTGGCGCGTCGGTCGGTTCTCCAGGAATGGCGTAGCGCTTCGACGTCGGGAGGAACACCAACAGGATCACGAGGACGATCATCCGGGGGATGGGCGCCAGCTCACCGAGTCCGATCTGGATCGGGTCGATCACGGCCCACAAGAACGGCAATGCCGTGACGGCTGCCACCCATCGGGGCGTCGTCATGAGCCATGCCAAGACGGCCGGGATCACGAAGTAGAGATGGTGCGCCCAGGTGATCGGCGAGACAACATATGACGCCAACATCATGAGGGTCACGGCGATCAGGGTGTTGCCGTTGCGATGCGCCGCGAGGGCACGTCGCAACCCCAGGCCCACGAAGCAGACGGCCAGGAGTGCCCACAGCACGAACTGCACGCGATCGGATGCGCCGGTCCACGTCACGGCTCGTCGTATCGAGTTGTTCATGGTGCTGTCGTAGGGGCCGACCCGGTCGGTGGCCCACAGTTCGGTGGTCCAGAAACGCCACGAATCGTGGGGCCGAACCAGCGCCCCGACGGCCGAGAACGCCACGAATGAACCGGCGGAGAGCGCTGCTTCGCGGCGTCGGCCGGCGAGAATCAGGAACGGAATCAGGATGCCGGGCGTCAGCTTCATGGCGGCGGCGAAACCGATGCCGAGGCCTGTCCAACGCGAATGACGATGGAGCAGCACCACGTCGATGGCGATGGCCACGGCGATGAAGGCGTTGATCTGGCCGATGCTGACCGTGAGGGTGATGGGCACGAACCACAGGCTCGCCGCCACCGTCAGCGGGATGCCGAGACGTCGCCATGTGGGCTTCCAATCGAGCAACGGAATGATGAGACAAAGGAACGCTGCCGACAACACCGCGGCGGTCACCAGCCACAATTTCTCTGCGACCAGCCGGTCGAGTTGGCTGAGCGGGCGCATCACCACGGCTGCGAACGGCGGATAGGTGAAGCCCAACGGGAAGTACGGAAACAGGTAGTTGTACAGCGAGTTGTGGTCGCCGAACTGCAACGCCTCGTAGTAGATGTGGAAATCGATGCGTCGTGTGTAGTTGCGGTTCCAGAATTCCGCGCAGAGCAACGCCGTGGACATCGGGACGAGCAGCCAGACCCAGCTCCGCCGGGTTGCGGTGTCGGTCATCGGGAGCTCATCGACGCGTCCAGGCCCACCTGATCATGACGCTGTTCAGGAGCGTCATCGTTGCCCGGATCTGGATCGTTGGGTTCGGGGTGCCGTCGACCGGTGGGGAGGAGGAGCAACAACAGGACCATCGAGATCAGACGCGGAGGTCCCATGGCGGATCGCATGGGATCGATCAGTGGCCAGGCCAGCGGAACGGCCGTGATGATGGCGATGAGCCGCGGGGCCGTGATGAGCCACGCAATGGCCGCGGGGATGAGGAAGTAGAGATGGTGCGCCCAGGTGATGGGCGACACGATGTAGGACACGAGCATCATCAGCGTGATGGCCATCATGATCTGGCCGTGGCGGTAGGCGGCGAGGGCACGCCGGGTACCGATCGCCACAATCACCAGGACCAGGGCCAACCACATCATCATCTGCACTCGATCCGAGAAGTGGGTGAACGTCACGATGCGGCGTACTGAGTTGTTGAGCGCGCTGCCGAACGGGCCCACGCGATCGGTGGCCCACAGCTCCTTGCTCCAGAACCGCCACGAGTCCTGGGGATGCACGATCACTCCGAGGAGGGTGAAGGCACCGAACGAACCGGTCGCAATCGCTGCCTCGCGCCGTCGACCGGCGAGAATCAGGAACGGAATCAGGATGCCGGGGGTCAGCTTCATGGCGGCTGCGAAACCGATGCCGAGCCCTGTCCAGCGAGCGCGGCGTTTCAGGAGCACGGCGTCGACCGCAATGGCCACGGCGATGATGGCATTGATCTGGCCGATGCTGGCGGTGAGCGTCACGGGGATGGTCCACATGCCAGCTGCGATCGATAGCGGCACGCCGATCGGCCGCCACGACGGTGGCCAGTCCAACCGGGGCACGATGATGCACAGGAACACCGCTGACAGCGCCAGCCCCAGGATCAGCCACAGGTGCTCGGCGATGGGCTGGTCGAGCAGGGTGAGGGGCCGGATCACCAGCGCCGCAAACGGAGGATAGGTGAATCCCAGTTTCGGGAACTCTGCGTTGTAGTAGTCGTAGATGGAATGGGTCCGACCGAAGCGGACGGCTTCGTAGTAGATGTTGAAGTCGATTCGCTGGCGGTAGGTGCGGGTCCAGTACCCGGCCAACACCAGCGCGGTCGACAGCGGCACCAATGCCCACGCCCAACGGGACACCCGTGGCGGGATCAAGGGGGTCGTGATGTCTGCCATGTCGGTCATATCGTCGCGTGCTTCGAGAGCTCGCGGCGTTCGGGGTGCGTTGCGACGCCGTACCCCACGAGCGTCCCCCAGAGTAGGGCGGACGCCCATGGGCCGACGGCACCGAGGAGATAGATCACGCTGGCGCCCGAAGGAAGCTGCGCCGCGCTGAGCGAGATCGACACCACAGCGATCATGCGCCATCGCCAGGCGTCATAGGTATCGCGGCGATCACTCGGAGTCAGCCCGACGCAGACCACCGGGGCAATGAGGTACCACGGGTAAAGCGACGGCCCGAAGAGCACCGCCGCGAGGGCCAGCCATCCCGTGAGTTCGATCACCGTTGAGTCGCGTCGCCACCAGAGCACCGCCCCCACCGCCCCGACGGTGAGCGCGACCCCGATCGGGCCGGTGACTGCGACCACCTCAGCGCGGGTGGTCAGGTGTCCGAATGGGCCGGTGAGTTGCGCCACGGCGAAGCCGAGCCCGCGCACGGGCGCGGTGATGGCGCGGCTCGGGCCGGGGGTGGTGAGCGTGGAGATCCATCCCCATCCGAGGCCTGTGATCCAGGTGACGAGCGCGAGGGTCCCGCCGCCGATGGCACCGGCAGTCGCCAGTCCCAAGCCACGCTGACGCCAGGATGGCGGCGAATCGGCCTTCGCGAACATGGCCCAACCCAGTGCGACTGCTCCCACTGCCGCCGGGGCCTTGATGGCGGTCGCGACCCCTGCCAGCATCAGCGCCGGCACCCAGGCCGATCGGCGTGCCAGGACGAAGGCGACGAGTAGCACCGCCAGCATCGGTGCTTCGTTGTGGCCACCCGAGATCAGGTGCATCAGCACGAGGGGATTGCCAACCGTGATCAGGACCACGAACGCAGGCCGCCGGGAATCCTGCGCAAGAGTGACCGCGGCCCAGGCGATCACGATCACCGACGCCAGGGCCAACAGGCGGAGCATGGTCACGGTCCGGAATGGGTCGTCGCCACCCACGTGTGCAGCCCATCCAGAGAGTCGTGACCACAGCGGTCCGTACGGTGACGGCGTGTCTCTCCAGATCGGCGCCACGAGATCGATGACCGGTGATGTCGCAGGGAGGTCAGCAGCCGTTGAGCGGTAGGGGTCGAGCCCGGCGGCGACGATCTGGCCCTGCGCGGCATAGGAGAAGATGTCGGCCGAGAACAGCGCTGGTCCGAGAGCGAAGGGCAGCGCCCAGACGCCGATGATTCCGAGGGTATGTCCGGGGGTCGGGCGGTCGTCGGTAGCTCGCCAGGCGGCCGCGAGTCGTACCCATGCCAGGCTCAACACGCCAATGCCGGCCATGCAGATCACGCTCGCCACCCCGAGGCCAGCATCTCGAACGACGCCGGATGCATCACCGAACGTGAACCGTTCGCCGAGCAGCGATCGGCCGGGGCCCGGACGGTCGTAGGAGCCGGCGGCGACGGCGATGCATGCACCGACGAACCCGACCACGATCCACGGGCGCGCCGCCTTCAACGAACCGCGCGTGAATAGGTACCGGGGGGGTGCCTTTTCACGCGCAGTTGCGTCCGGCGGCCGGGTCACTCGGTCCAATACGTCACTTGGGCCAATAGGTACCGTCGAGCATCGACTCGAGTGCAGCGCGATGCATGATCAGGTCGTCGAGATCATCAGGCATCTCCGCTTCGCCGAAGTGGATGGCGCGAATCTTCACCCGCGACATCACGTTGGCGTGGCGCACTGCGGCATAGATGAGGTGCCAATCCATGTTTTGCGGCACATGGCCCGTCATCTCGGCGTAGGTCGCCTCGATGTCGGCGCGGCGAAAGAAGTCGGGCAGGCCGTCCAGCTCGAAGGTGGTGGCGATGTCCTCGAAGAACCGATGCAGGAAGATGCTCCACGCCAGGTCGACTTCTCGGGGAGCAAAGGCTGCCATCTCCCAGTCGAGCACCGCTGCTGGGGTGAATCCGTCGTACAGGATGTTGCCGATGCGCGAGTCGCCCCACGAGATGACGCCGGGGCCCTCATCCGCGGGCCAGTGCTCTTCCAGCCAGGTCAGCGAACGCTCGATCAACGGTACGACGATCTCGTCGTCGAGATCATTGATCCGCATCCATTCGTAGTAGGTGCGTTGGCCGGCAACGTGATCACGCAACGGCTCGGTCGGCATTGGACCGAGGACGCCCACTGCTGTGGCCGGGTCGATGCCGTGGATACCGGCGATGGCAGCGACGGTCGAACGCTGCAATTCGTTGCGTTCCGCTGCGGAGGCCTCGGTCACCCAGCTCCCCATGTTGTAGGGCATGTTGTCGGGCGGCACCCGACCGTCGACCCGATCCATCACGAAGAACGGGGATCCGAGCGCTGACGGATCGGTCTCGAGCCAGCGGACGTTCGGGACTGGCACGGTGCTGTGAGACGCGACCAGCGAGAGGAGCCCGAACTGCATGTCGAAGTCGTAGCTGGGAAACACCGGCACCGCAGTGAGCGGTGGCGCCACGCGGACCACCAAGGAGGCGGTGGTGCGCTCCCCGCCGTCGTTCCAACTCGCCTCGACGAGCAACGATTCGCTGGACATTCCGTTGGCGGTCGGTGCCTTGAGTTCGTGTACGTCGGCGTCCGCCCCCGTTGGCAGCACACTGTTGAGCCACGCTGCGAACTGGCCGCGGGTGGCGTCCATGTCACGGGTCGTCGTGGTGACGAAGGTCGGTTCCCCAGCGGGAGTGTCTCCAGCAGGACTGTCTCCAGCAGGACTGTCATCGGACGTATCGGCGGGGCTGGTGGCGTCGGTCATGGAGTTCCGGTTCGATCGAGGAGTCGTCGGGCGGTGCCCCCGAGAAAGAGCGCCAAGGCCTCCGCGTCGAGGCCCAGCGCTCGTGCTTCGCTGAGGGACCGGGCCATGGGGAACCACGGATCATCGGAACCCCAGAGCACCCGCCCACGATAGGTCGACGTGGTCATGAATCGCAGGAGGGCGGGATCGAGATACTTCGGGGCGTACGCGGTCGTCGAGATGTACAGCGTGTCCCACTTGCGCATGAGGTTCATGAGGAGTTCCTCGTAGGGATGTCCCATGTGTGCGCCGATGACAACGAGCTTGGGAAAGTCGATGAGTACATCCTCGAGGAGCTCGGGATGCTGCACATTCGAACGCACCTTGGGCCCGGGGACGCCGATGTTGATCCCGACGGGAATCCCCAGCTCCTCGCAAACCGCGTAGATCGGGTAGTGGACCGCCGCGTTGATGGGTACCTGGGTGAACAGCGGCGCGATGCGGACCATGGCGAGACGGCGATGTTCGGCGAGACGTCGAACGGTGACGGCATTGCGGGTCGGTCGATCGGTATCGACCACCATGGCGGCCACGAGAAATCGCCCAGGATGTCGATCGGCGACAGCGAGCGCGTCGTCGACGCCCGATCCGTAGGGTTGAGCGCGTCGCCCCGAGGTGATTC
>JBBRSC010000187.1:0-6729 GCA_038245795.1 Acidimicrobiales bacterium | reverse complement strand
GGATCGCCACGCGCTCGGTCAACAGCGACACCGATTGTGTCCACGAAGCATGTGTCGTCGACGTCGCCACCGCGGTCGACGAGATGCGGCGGCGAGGTTGCGATGCACTGGTTGCCCTGGGCAACTGCGGTGGTGGGTCGTTGATGGCTCTGGCGCTCGCCGATGGTGCCATCTCGGCAGACGGCTTCATCATCACCGCCGCGCACCCTGGCCAAGGCGTGGTGCTGATGAACCTGATCGACCCGTCGGTCATCGACGAGATGGACCCATTCTCTGTCGACGACTCACTCGACATGTTCCACCCCGACAACGGGTGGCGTCCGTGGCCACAACCGTCGACCTACGACCAGTCGTGGCTCGAGCGCTACCGTGCTGCGCAACGAGCCCGAGTCGCGCGCATTGACGCCACTGCTGGGGCGTCAATCGCTGCGGCCCGCGACGCTCGAACGAGACTCGGCGAGATGAACTCCGGTTCAGCGGAGTGGAGCGCCACCCGAAGGCGTGCGGTTTTCGGATCGACCATGACGGTCTGGCGAACGCTCGCCGATCCGGCATATCTCGACCCATCGATCGAACCCGATGATCGTCCGCTGGGTTCAATCCTCACCCAGGGCGATCCCCTGACGGGCAACTACGGTTACGGAGGACTTGCTCGCACGGCGACGGCTCGCGCGTGGCTGTCGACATGGTCGGGACTGTCATCGCGTGCCCGGATGGCCGACACGTTGCCGGCGATCAGCATCCCGACGCTGATCCTTCACCCGACGGCTGACACCGAGATTCGCTTGAGCCAAGCAGATGCGATGGCATCAGATTCGGGCGCCACAGACCTGACGTACCACCGGCTCGATGGTGCACCGCACTATCTCCAGGGTCATCGTCAGTCCGCCAACGCGGTGATGGTCAGTTGGCTTCGGGATCGCTGGGGCTGATCAGCTGGTCTGGCCGCTCGGCGG
The DNA here is from genome assembly GCA_038245795.1 of Acidimicrobiales bacterium. GTDB lineage: Bacteria > Actinomycetota > Acidimicrobiia > Acidimicrobiales > Microtrichaceae > JBBRSC01. The sequence continues at coordinate 5,773 of JBBRSC010000187.1, read as the reverse complement.
CACCGGTATTCGGGATACCGCCCGGGGCCTGGTGAACCGACACGAGATAGCCGCTGTCAGGTGCCCAGGCATCACCCGCCCAGCTGGAGAAGCGACCCGTTCGGCCGAGTCCAGCCAGCGCGCAGTGTTCCTCGTACTCGTCGAGCGAGTAGCGATCTCGGAGCAATTGGAACCCGGTGATGAGGTGGCCGCCGGGTCCAACGTGTCGGGCCATCGATTCGACGACTTCGCCTTCGGTGCCTGCGGCCACGAAAATCATCACGTTTCCGGCAGCAACCACGACATCAAAACTCCGGAGTGCTCCCTGGGTGTCAGTGAGTCGGAAACCGTCAAGGTCGCCCTGGAGCCATTCAAGGTTCGGTGCCTTCTTCTGGGCAGCCAACAACATCGGAAGGTCGAGATCGATCCCTGCGACCGAGACCCCTCGTCGGGCGAGTTCGATGGCGACACGGCCCGTCCCGCAGCCCGCGTCGAGCACCGTGGCCGGGCGATATCTGATGACGAAATTAGCCTCACCATGGACGTCAGCACCCGAGGCCGCCAAGCGGTCGAATCGGCTGTCGTAGTCCGCTCCCCGCGGCACATCGTTCTCACTCCAGCGACTGCTCACTTGAAGATTCTGCCCGAGCCCGACTGCCCTTGGACGTCAGCGAACCATCGATTTCGTGACTTTTCGAACCTGGTGGGCCAAACAGCCCAGAGCAAACGGGCCGACGGCATCACTTCGGATGGGTCGTTGTGCCCAATGTGGAGCGGAGGGGTTGACCCTGATGCTCAAACATGGTTTCTTGGCGTCACAAGACATAGGGGAACGTTGATCCACCGGACAAATTGGTCGCTTGAGACCGGTGGGGAGTGAGAGCGAAACCGGCCCCACCATTCGGTTCTCGATGGTGCGGCGGCAGCAGAGATCCGGATCACACTTCGTCGGCGCCAACTGACGAGCGAAATCCTGGAAAGCCTTGTTGAGTGGAGAGCTTCGGCTCTCCACTCAGCGTTTTCGCTCTCCCGACAGCTCAACCAGTTTTCGCTCTCCCGACAGCTCAACCAGTTTTCGCCATGTTCGCGAACTTGGTGCAGTAGTCCAGAAACGCCAGACGGCACGAGCCGGTCGGGCCGTTACGGTGCTTGGCGACGATGACCTCGCACGTGTTCTTGTCGGGACTGTCGTTGTTGTAGATCTCGTCGCGATACAAGAACATCACCACGTCCGCGTCCTGCTCGATCGCACCTGACTCACGAAGATCGCTCAACATCGGCCGCTTGTCAGCGCGGAGTTCGAGCCCACGAGAGAGCTGCGACAGAGCGACCACGGGGGTCTCCAGTTCGCGAGCGAGAATCTTCAGTCCACGGGACATCTCGCTGATCTCGACCTGGCGACTCTCGGCATTGCTCCGCCCACTCATCAGCTGGAGGTAGTCGACAACGATGAGGCCCAGATCACCCGAGCGGCTTTTCAGTCGGCGCGCCTTGGCGCGGATCTCCATCACAGATGTGTTGGGATTGTCGTCGATCCACAGCGGCGCCTCGGCCAGGTCGCCCATGGCCTTGTTGACCTTGTCCCAATCGGATTCGGTCAGGCTTCCGTTCCGAAGATGCGTTGCATCAATACGACCCTGGGCGGCGAGCAGACGCTGCGTCAGTTCGAGATTTCCCATCTCGAGCGAGAAGTACATCACTGGCTTCGTCGACTTTCGCGCTGCGTTCATGGCGGCACCAAGAGCGAACGCTGTCTTTCCCATCGCGGGTCGAGCTCCCACGACGATGAGCGCGTTGGGCTGGAAGCCCGAGAGCAACTCGTCCAGATCGTGATATCCCGAGGGCGTCCCTGTGATCGAATCCTTGCGCTCGTAGAGCATTTCGAGACGGTCAAGGCTCTCGTCGAGCAGATCCCGGACTAAGGAGAGCGAATCGGAGAATCGGTGCTGGCCGAGGTCGAAAATCATGGATTCGGCCTGATCCACGGTCTTCGCGACATCGTCGGGCCGGTGATATCCGAGCTCCGCGATCTCCCCGGCCGTGGTGATCAACCGTCGGAGCAAGGAGTTCTCTTCGACGATCTTGGCATAGTGGACTGCGTTGGAAACCGCCGGCGTTCGCGCTTGGATCGAGACCAGCACCGCAGCACCACCAATCGCGTCGAGCAGGCCCGCACGACTCAGTTCCTCACCCACCGTCACCGGATCGACCGGCTCGCCACCTCCGTACAGCGAGCTGATCGCGTCGAAGATGTGGCTGTGCGCAGGCTTGTAGAAGTCCCCTGTACTGACCGACTGGATCGAGTCAGAAATCGCCTGAGACTTCAGCATCATGGCGCCGAGCAGTGATTCCTCGGCGTCGAGGTTGTGGGGCGGGGTGCGGAGCGATGCTCCGCCGGTGATTACTCGCATTGGTTCGGCCATTGCTCTCCATCCTCCTTCATCTCGCCTGTGGGCAACGAGAGGACAACCCCTGATTCTTCCGGGGATTCAGCTGTGGACAGGTTGTGGACAACGCCCAACCGCTTGTGGGCGCACGATCGCGTCGAAGCAGCCCACTCCGCGGCCAAGTGTGGTGTTCAAGAGAGCGCCCTTGACGCCCTGACCGGGCGGGGAAACCGCTACGAGCCGGAAACGACGACGGTCAGGGGGAACTGGACTTCAGTGTGCAAGTGGACCTGAACCTGATGTTCACCAATGGTCTTGATCGCGTCGTCCATGTGAATGGACTTGCGATCGAGCGTCACGTTGGCCTGCGATGCAACCGCGGCGGCAACGTCGGCGGCGGTGACCGACCCGAACAACTTGCCACCCTCGCCGGCTCGGGCCGACACGCCGATCTGCAACGGCACCAGCCGCTGCGCAATCTCCTGAGCGGACTCACGATCCTTGGCGTCCTTGAGGGCACGGTTCTTCCGCATGACCGAAGCCTGCGCCTCGGAGCCCTGCGTCGCCACGAACCCAAGACCACGCGGAATGAGGAAGTTGCGGGCATAGCCCGGAGCGACCTCGACGATGTCTCCGCGAGTGCCGACCCCGGACACGTCTGACCTCAGTACGACTTTGACGGCGATCATGCTTCGACCTCCGCCGTCTCCATCTCGTCGGTGCCGTTCTCGACACCCTCATCGACGCCGCCTTCGTCGAGGGCACCGAATTCTTCGGTGACCTCGGGTGATGCGTCGTCGCGATTGCGTCGTCGGCCGTCACCCTCGCCGTCACGGCCTCGACCGCCGCCGCCGCGCTGGGTGGTCACCCGGCTGGTATACGGCAGAAGCGCCATTTCGCGGGCAATCTTGATGGCCCCGGCGATTTGTCGCTGCTGCTGAGTGTCGTTGCCGGAGACGCGACGAGCGCGGATCTTGGCTCGATCTGACATGAACCGGCGAAGCAGGTTCACATCCTTCCAGTCGATGTACTCGACGCGCTCGGTGACCAGAACGCTGGTCTTCTTCTTCATCCGGCGACCGTTGTCACGCGGCTTCATTGAACGCTTGGGTTTCATCAGAACGGCTCCTCGTCGTAGTCATATCCAGCAGGTGGCTCGGCCGGGGCCGGGGTGGGTGACGATGAACCGCCACCGAACCCTCCGCCACCAGCGGTGCCGCCAGCTGCGCCGTCACTGCGGCGTTCGTTCTTCGCGATCTGGGCGGTCGCCCAGCGAAGGGATGGGCCGACTTCTTCGGCATTGATCTCGATCTTCGAGCGCTTTTCGCCCTCGGTGGTTTCCCAGTTGCGTTGATCGAGTCGGCCTGAGACCACAAGACGAGTGCCCTTGGTGACCGATTCGCTCACGTTCTCGCCGAGCTGACCCCAGCAGACGACATCGAAATACGAAACGGCTTCTTCCCATTCCTGTGTCTGACGGTTCTGCCAGCGGCGATTGACCGCCAAACCGAACGTTGCGACTGCCTGACCACTGGGCGTGAAGCGCAGCTCTGGCTCGCGGGTGCAGTTTCCCACGACGTTGACGTTGTTTCCATTTGCCATGATGTGATTCCTCCTCGGCCTCAGACGGCCGCAGCGTCGCCGACCAGGCCACGGCGAGTGGCTTCATGGTCGGGAAGACGGATGAGCTTGTGGCGGACGACGTCGTCTGCGAGTCGGAGGAAGCGATCGGTCTCGTCGAGATTCGACGCTGGAGTCACGATCTCGTGAACCACGTAGATGCCTTCGAGCTTGTGGTTGATGGGATAGGCGTAACGACGCTTCCCCCACAGGTCCGACGTGGCGACCGTGCCGCCGTCAGCCGTGACCAACTCGGTGATCCGGGTGTTCACTGCGGTGACTCCTGCATCGTCGACATCTGCGTCGATGATGACCATGAGTTCGTATGCGCGCATCTTGGATACCTCCCTCTGGACTCCACCGACGATCGGTAGAGGCCCCGTGTGGGGCAGGGTGTCGATGAGACGGGACGATCGTAGCGGTCGGGGTGCAGAGGTTCCACATCGACCAGTGTGCCGGCGGGGTGTGACAGCGACATCGACCAACAAGTGGGCGACGATGTCGAACGAGGTGTCGCTCAGGCAGTCGACCCGTAGAGCGCCATCGATTCCGCTTGCTCGTCGGACATCCGGTAACACTCGGCGGGGGCCGGGAATGAGCCGGTACGCACGTCGCTGGCGTACGCCGCTACTGCCTCGACCGACCGTGCCTTGAGATCGTCGTAGCGGCGAACGAACTTGGGTGGCACGCGATCCTCGAGACCCAGCAGATCGTGCATCACCAGCACCTGGCCATCACAGTCGGGGCCGGCACCGATACCAATCGTGGGGATGTTCAGCGCTTGTGTCACCATCCGCGCGACTTCGTTGGGCACGCCCTCGATCACGATGGCAAAACAGCCAGCGTGTGCCAAAGCCTTCGCGTCTTCGAGCAGCGCCAGCGCCGCTTCGGTCTGACGACCCTGCACCTTGAAGCCCCCCATCGCGTTCACCGACTGTGGCGTGAGCCCAATGTGGCCCATCACCGGAATCTCGGCATCGACGAGCGCCTCGACCATGGGCACCCGCTTGCGGCCACCTTCGAGTTTCACGCACTGGGCGCCTGCCCGGATCAACTTGGCCGCGTTCGTCACCGTGTCCGCCGTGGACACGTGGTAGCTCATCCATGGCAAGTCGCCAACGATCAGGGAATGCGGTTTGGCACGGGCCACCGCGGCGGTGTGATGCGCCATGTCGTCGATGGTGACCGACAACGTGTCGGGGTAGCCGAGCACCACCATGGCGACCGAATCGCCAACGAGGATCATGTCGCAATCGGCTTCAGAGGCAATCCGAGCACTCGGAGCGTCATAGGCGGTGACCATGACGAGTGGCTCGGAACCGAGCCCACGCTTCGAGTCGCGCACGGTGGGGACCGTGATACGAGAACGCACATCACCCATGGGTGAACCTCCTGTTTGGTCCAGCGCCCTTCAGCTGCCGGCCGGTACGGGTGACGTTACGCCGATTGCGCCGCTATGGCTAGCGCGGATTGCGAAGATCAAGCGCTCTCCTGGAACCATCGCGTTGGGCGCTCGGCACCTTCGCGTTGGGCGCTCGGCACCTTCGCTGACCCGTATCCTCCATTCCATGAACGGAACGTGGTCATGACGGGTACGTGTGAGAGCTGCGGCCGATCCGACGAAGAACTCGGCGAGGTGCATCGTGTCTACGTGATTCCCTCCGAGTCGACCGAACCTCGGATCGAGGAATCGGAGGACACCGAGCAGTGGTGCGCGAGTTGCCGAGCGACCTACCCGCATTCGGCCGCCCGCTGATCGACTCGGCCATGTGCCAACTAGCGCGCAT
>JBBRSC010000186.1:0-6733 GCA_038245795.1 Acidimicrobiales bacterium | reverse complement strand
TGGAGCTCGACGGCGGACTCGAACACGAGCTTGGGAGCCCTTTGTCAGATCATCTTTTCGGAACGGTGGCCGTCATGGTGGGGGCATTTCTCGCCGCCGGAGGTCGACCCGATCCAGCGGATCCACCACGCCTTGATCCGGGGTCATCTCGCCGCCACTTCGCCTCGTATCCAGTGTTGTTCGGAGGTGTGTCGTGACGCCGACCATCGTGGTGACGGGCGGCGGCCGCGGTATCGGTGAGGCAATCTGCCACACTGCCGCGCACCGCGGGTACCGGGTCGGCGTGCTCGACATCGACCGTGATGCCGCCGATCACGTGGCGTCCAAGATCCCGGGAGCTGTGGCACTGCATGCTGCGGTGAACGACGAGCCGCAGGTCCTCACCGAGTTGGATCGTTTCGAGGACGAGGCCGGGCCGCTCAACGTGGTGGTCAACAATGCCGGCATCGTCCGCTTCGGCCCGCTGGCTGGGCTGTCGGTCGAGGACTGGCGCGTCACGGTCGATGTCAACCTGACCGGCACCTTCATCGTTGCTCGCGCTGCCGCGATTCGCATGGCGGCGGCGGGTGGTGGATCGATCGTGAATCTGACATCGATCAACGGCGTCTCTCCAGGTCCCTATGCCGGGGCCTACGGATCGACGAAGGCGGCCGTTGCGTTGATGACCCAGCAGCTGGCCATTGAGTTCGGACCAGCCGGAGTTCGCGTGAACGCGGTGGCTCCGGGTTTGATCGACGGCGGCATGTCCGAACCGATCTACGCCGATCCCGATGTACGTCGCGCCCGGTCGGAGAAGATCCCGCTCGGTCGCCTGGGCACGGTCGACGACATCGCGAATGTGGTGTTGTGGATGGCCTCCGACGACGCCGGCTATGTGACCGGACAGAATCTGATCGTTGACGGGGGGGTCGTGATGTCGATCATCGCCAACCTGCCGCGACCCAAAGCCGTGGACTCGGTTGGCGGCGCCGAGGCGACCGACGAGGACCCCACGTGACGAGCGCACTGATCTTGTCGGGCGGCGTTGGGCATCCGTTCGCCGGCACTACCGACGCGATCGTTCAGATTCTGCTGGCCATGGACGTCGAGGTCGACGTGATCTTCGAACCTGCAGACCTGGCCGAACTGGACCACGACCTGCTCGTCGTGAATGCCCTGTGGTGGCAGATGTTGGGCGCCAAGTACGATCTCGAGCGGGAGGACCTTGCGCGGACGATCCCGATGGACGCTCGCTCGGCGATCAACGCACACGTCGACGCCGGTGCGGCGATTCTCGCAATGCATACTGCGTCAATCTGCTTCGACGATTGGCCCGAGTGGGGTGAAATCATCGGAGCCCGATGGGTGTGGGGTCGGTCAACGCATCCACCACTCGACGAGATCAGGCCAGTTGAGGTCAAGCTCAACGACGGACACGAGATCACCGACGGGCTGAACGACTTCAATGTGATCGACGAGGTCTATGGGTTCCTCGACATCGCTCCGGACGCCGAGGTCCTGGCAACCTCGAGCCACGGAGGGGTCGCTCATCCGGTGTTGCTCGCTCATCGATCCGGACGGTCTCCGGTGGTCTATGACGCCCTCGGACACGATCTCCGCTCGGTGAATCATCCGGTGCACCATCGGATCCTCGTCCGGTCGCTCGGCTGGTTGCTGAGCAACACCACGCCCGACCTCGTGCGCTCCATGGAGGCTGAGGGCGTGGAGTTGGATGACGGCGACAACGCGCCTGGGTTCGGCGACGAACCATGAAACTGATCGAAGGGATGTCGGTGCTGATCACCGGAGGCGGCTCAGGTATCGGCGCCGGCGCGGCGGAGCATTTCTGCCGGGCCGGAGCGCTGGTCACGATCGCGGGTCGACGGTCGACGGCCGTCGAGGCGGTGGCAACGCGAATCGGGAACTCCTGCCGTGCGGTGGCGGGCGACATCACGGTGGCGGCCGATCGCGAACGAATGATTGCCGAGGCTGTCGAACATGGGGGCGGCAAACTCGACACCTTCATTTCCAACGCGGGCAACATGTTGCGCGGACCGATCGATCAGCTCGACGAGCAGCAACTGCTCGAGATTTTCCACACCAATGTTGTTGCGGCCATGATGCTGAGCGGACTCGCCAAGCCGTGGCTCACAGCGACGGGCGGTTGTATTCTGTTTGTTGGGTCCGTTCACACCCAGCGAGCGTTTCCGGGTGCGTCGCCGTACGCCGCGACCAAGGGAGCGATCGAGACGCTGACCGGTGTACTGGCGGCCGAGCTCGGGCCCGATGGGATCCGCGTCGGTTGTGTTCGCCCGGGCGCGGTCGATACCGAGATCAACGTCCGCGCAGGGTTGGCGACAGCAGAAGAGAACACTGAGCGGCTGGCGAGTCTGGGGACGTCTCACGCGCTCGGTCGGATCGGCACCGTCGAGGAAATCGCGGAAGCGTTCGAATATCTCGCCCGGGCAGAGTGGACGACAGGTTGGGTCGTGACGGTCGACGGTGGACTCGGCCTCGGCGTGACCTACTCATAGCCATTGTTGATGACGTGTTCGGGCGGTTTCGCCCCATTCAACGTCCGGCGCAGTTGAGCCATCCGGCTGTTGCCAAATCTGGCCGCACCGGTAACGTCGAACCATGGCCAGAACCTCCAACGGCAACGTCGAGCTCGAGTACGACGTGCGCGGGCCCGAGGACGGCGACGTGATCCTGCTGATCATGGGGATCGGGGCACAACTCACTGCGTGGCGCAACGGCTTCTGTGATCGCTTCGTCGATGCCGGTTATCGAGTGGTGCGCTTCGACAATCGCGACGCCGGGCTCTCGACAAGGTCCGAGGGCCCAGAGCCAAAGATCGCTGACCTCGCCTCAGTCATCGCATCTGCTCGCCGTCGCTCCGAAGCCCCCTACACATTCTCCGATATGGCTGCCGATGCCATATCCGTGCTCGATGCAGTCGGTGCCCAGCGAGCCCACGTGGTCGGCGCGTCGCTTGGCGGCATGATCGCCCAGACCGTCGCAATCGATCATCCGTCGCGGGTCCGCTCGCTCACGTCGATCATGTCAACGACCGGCGGTCGGAGAGTTGGCCTCCCGAATCCGGGAATCCTGAGGGCGTCCCTCGCTCCGCGACCCACCCAACGGGCAGCTGCGATCGAACACGACGTCGACGGCGCGCAACGGATCGCCGGACCTCACTTCGACCGTGACGAGATGCGGGCCTATGTCACCGAGGCGCATGATCGATGCGACCAGCCGGGCGGGGTGTTGTTCCAGGCCCGCGCCATGCTCGCGTCCGGTGATCGCACGCCCGCGCTGCGCCGCATCGATGTCCCCACACTCGTGATTCATGGCCGGCCTGACCCGTTGGTGCGCCTGAGCGGCGGGGAAGCGACGGCCAAGGCTGTGCCGAGGTCGCGGTTCATCGTGCACGGCGACATGGCCCACGACCTCCCCAAGGCGCTGTGGCCAACGCTGACCGGATCGATCATCGAGCACGCTCGGACCGCCACCGAGCGCGACGAACGGCTGACGGCTGCCGCTCCATCCAGGTAGCGCCGATCTGTTCCTCGACCGTGTCATGATGCCAAGCGTCGTCGCACCGGGGATCCAGGGGGAAACGTGAGCGAGCCGGTCATCATCAACATCACCACCTTCGACGAAGCGAAGGATGCCTATCGTCAGAAGGCGCTGCGCCAAGCGCTGTATGACGCGGGTGAAGTCATCATGGGCGACGTCCTGGTGAATCTGCACGGCGACGACCATCGCTCGCGACGTCGACTCGAGAACCGTCTCTTCCGGCGCGACACGGTCGAGGTCTACGAGAGGGAACTGTTCCCTTCGGTGATCAACGACACGTTGGCACCGCATATCGCAGCGGGCCAGAGCGAAACGGTGGCGCTTGGGCATCAGATGATGATGAATCTCGCGGCGCTGACGGCGGGGGTCGATCGGCCACTTGGTACACCCGAGGAAACCTTCCATCTCTACGACTATCTGATGCGGTTCATCGAAGGCGCCACGCTTGCTCACTACACAGGCGACAAGGACGCGAAGCGGGCCGAGATCGCGCAGAAGCTGTCGGATTTCGACCTGGAGTTCGTGACGCCATCGATCGCCACCCGTCGAGCCGCGATCGCGGCGGGCGATGACCTGAGGACCGACATCCTCATGGTGTTGGTGCAGAACGAGGAGAATCTGGCGCTGCCCCACGACGTGATCGTGCGGGAAGTGGCGTTCTATCTGCTGGCCGGGGCGCACACCTCAGCGACGGCGTTCACCCGCACGCTCGATCGCATCTTCAACTGGGTCGACGCCCACCCCGAGGATGCTGAACGGCTCCAGAACGATCGCTTGTTCGTGCAGCGCTGCATGCATGAGACCATCCGCCTCCAACCTTCAAGCCCGGTGGCGATGCGCTGGGCGCTGGAGGACATCGACCTACGCTCCGGCACCCACATTCCGAAGGGCGCCAAGACCATCACTGACCTGATCGCCGTGAACCAGGACGCCTCGGTGTTCGGTACCGACGCCGCCGACTTCAATCCCCATCGGACGTTGCCTGATGGCGTGGCGCCATGGGGGCTAAGCTTCGGGTCCGGCATGCATGCCTGCATCGGCAGCGATCTGGCTGGCGGCCTGCCCAATGATGCCGACGACGACCCGAGCGAGCATCTCTTCGGGTTGGTGCCGCAGGCCATCGAGGCGATGATGCGCGCCAACGCCCGACGCGACCCGAGCGACCCGCCGGAGATGGACACCACCACCGCTCGTCCCTATTGGGGCAAGTACCCGGTGCTCCTGGGCTGACCGATGATCGATCTGCATGCGCACGTGGTGCTCGAGGGAACCATGGGTCGTGCGGGCGATGCTGGGCCCGAGTTGTTCGAGGATCCGCCTTCCTTCCGAGTGGGTTCGTATCGGCTCGACGGCGTTCGATATCGGGGAACAGCGTTCATGGACGTGAACGTACGATTGGAACGGATGGCCGCACTGGGGATCACCCATCAGGTGCTCTCGCCCAACCCGTTGACCTACTTCCAACGTCTCGCCGCCGACGACGCCTCGGTCTATTCGCGCTGGCACAACGCAGAGCTCGCGGCGCTCGTCTCGGAGCACATATCGCTCACCGGCGTGGCGCAACTTCCGATGCAGTCCCCAGTCGCTGCGTCTGAGGAACTCCGGCGAGCATTCGATGCGGGTCTGCTGGGCGCAGCCATCGGCAACGACTACGGACCCATGCTCGACGATCCGAGCTACGACGCCGTGTGGTCGACAGCCACCGAACTCGACGTGCCCGTCTTCGTTCATCCGACCACGCCCGGTGTCGACGCTCCCGCCAAGCAGGACTGGCGATTCGGGTTGGAGCTGACGCTCGGTTTCGCCGTCGAGGAGACACGGGCCATCGTGACGTTGATCGCTGGTGGCGTGCTCGATCGCCATCCCGAATTGCGGGTGTGGGTCAGCCATGGGGGAGGGGCGCTGGCGGCATTGGCACCGAAGGTGGCAATGGGCGTCGAACGACGACCGGGCGCATCTGATTCGCTCCGCGAGCCAGGGGCGTTCACCGAACGGTTGGGCCGGCTGTTCTTCGATGCTCACGGCGCGCCCGCTGGATTACCCGACCTGGTCGGCACCGAACGGATCTGCGGTGGCACCAATTTCGCGGGCTGGGATCAACCGACCGAGCTGCCGACCCCGGACATCAGCGCTCAACGCGATGCTGCGAGTCGAGCATTGTTCGGTTCCCACTCCACAGTCTTTGCCTCAGGGACTTGAGCGGATCGGCGCCTCGGTTCGCGACATACCGTTCCGGCGCGGATTTGTCCCTTGGTCACGCAGCGGTGAGGAGATTTCCGAGGTAGACGTCGAGCGCCCACGCGGTCATGGCTTCGCCGCCGCCGATCGATCGCGGCGAGTCGGGCGTGAGCCCGGGCGGCGGGTCCGGAGGTTCAGTGATCAGCGGCAATCGACTCTCGTCTGGCGGCGGTCCAAGCCCCGCCCCGGACGAGGTCGTCGATGTGCCGAGACATCGGGCGTTCGGACCCGCGGATTGCCAGAACGTGAACGATTGCGCGCCGTCGTGGGTGATGGCCCACCCGTTGCGGTGCAACGCCCGGTGGTGCCAGCCACACAACAGAAGGCCGTTGTCGAGCGTGGTGGGTCCGTCGACAGCTGATGGTTGGACGTGGTGCGCATCGAGGAACTTCGTCTGATTGCAGCCGGGAAAGGCGCAGCAGGAACCGTTCCGACGCGCCAGCGCCTTTCGCTGATGACGGTTGAACAGCCGTGTCTCGGCGCCCATCCACAACGGAACACCGTGTTGTTCAACCAGCACCTGGATCTGAGCATCGCAGCAGATCTGAGCGAGTTCGGTATCGCTTAAGTGCCGTCCGCTGGCAACGATGAACGCCTCGGACCCGAGACGAACAGGAAGCGTGCAGTCCAACCGGAGCCCGAGTGCGGCCGCGAGCGTCGCCAAGTCACAATGGACGAGCACCGAGAACTTCTCGCCGTTCGGTGCCGACAACCCCGAACCGTGGGCCGAGTCGAGCATCAACGCCGACAACCGGCGGATCAACTCGTTCGGGTCCCGGCGACGACGGAAGTCATCGAGGTTCAGAGGGTCTTGCGCCCGAGCGTTCCGCTCGGCATCACTTCCGGGAATCGGACCGGTCTGGCCGGATTGCTCTCGGCTGGCGGTGCCTTCGGATGAGCGTTTCGCTTCGGCAGCCTCGTCGCGCTCGCCCGCTGC
>JBBRSC010000185.1:0-6766 GCA_038245795.1 Acidimicrobiales bacterium | reverse complement strand
GAGCTGAGCTACTTGAGCTTTCGTGGCGGAACGTACCCACCGCCCGTTCTGACAACGGAGAACATACGCGCCGTCGTCTCCGAAGTCCGAGGTGCGACAGCGTCCGCCGGAGCGCACGCCAGTCACGCAACTACTACCGACCAAGACGAAGAGTGCCAGTGCAACGATGCGACACACCGGCTCGCTGCTTCGACTCCCGCCCGTTCGAGTTCCCAAGATTGTGAGGGTAAACAATCGGACCTAGATGTTCAACCCAACCTCGGTCGAACTAGCCCCAGACGGTGGAAGGCGCGGTCAGCAGGCCGGTGAGTGAGTCGACGAGTTCCTCGACGCGTTCGGGGCGCCGATCACTGGCCTCCGGCTTGCGAGCCTCGTAGTTGGCGATCTCGGAGAGACCGAGAAACATCACTGAGGCCGCCAGGTTGAATCGTCGGATCTGTGCGCCGGGCGGCAGTGCGGGACACAACGAGATGAACAGCTCAGAGAATGGCGCGAACGCCTCGGGGATCCGACCGTCGATGATCCGCTTGAACAGGTCCTGGGTCGGGTTGGCCTGCGCCTGGCTCATGATCCGTATGTACGCCGCGCCGCCATCTTCGTCGTCGAGTCGGCGAGCCAATGGCTCGATGATGCAGGCCACGATCTCGCGGGGGCTGGCGTTCGCCGGTAGCTTCGCAAGCGAGTCGCCGACATCGGCGGCGAGGCGGCCGGCGTGCTTTTCGAAAATCGCGTCGAAGATGCCCTGTTTCGAGCCGAAGTGATAGTGCAGGGCCGAGTTGTTGCCCTGCTCGGCAGCCCGGTTGATCTCACTGAGCGAGACGCCATCGATGCCATGCTCAGCAAAAAGTCGCTCGGCAACGCTGATGAGCTTGGCCTGAGTCTGGAGGCTGTCCGATCTCAAGCGGATCGGTCGTCCCATGATTCCTAGATCTGTTGCAATGTCACTCACACCGCTCAGCTTAGAGGGCGTCCCCGGAGGAACTCCCGTCGCGTGGGCAAATCGTCACTAAAAGTAATTATCTGAGGTGGTCACGGGTTCGCCGTTCAGGGAGATCACACCGCTGCAATTAGGGTGTTCGGATGGCGGGGCTGAAGTGGCAACCGGGGCTTGACGGCCTGCGAGCAGTCGCGTTGACCGCCGTGGTCGCCGATCATGTGGCTCCAGGTAGCGCTCCAGGGAGCTTCGTGTCGCTGAGCGTGTTCTTCACGCTCTCGGGCTATCTGATCACCGCACTGCTGCTGCACGAGGCCGAGCAGACCGGTCAGATCTCACTGAAACGGTTCTGGTCGAGGCGGGCCCGCCGGCTCTGGCCGATGGCATGGTTCACCTTGGCTGGCATTGGGGTGCTGACGCTGCTGGGATCGTTCGGACCCGACCTGCGCTCGACGATCTTCGGTGACATCCTGGCCGGATTCGGACAGGTCACCAACTGGTGGCAATTGGCCCACGATGGTTACCTCAATGCCTTCGGACGGCCCAACCCGCTGCACCATCTCTGGTCACTCGCGATCGAAGAACAGTTCTATCTGGTGTGGCCACTGCTCGTCTTCGCGGTTCGGGGGAAGCGCCGATCGGTGGGCATTGTGGTTGGCGTCGGCATCGTTGCCTCGATCGGAGCCGCCCTGTTGGCATCCACTCCCGATCGGGTCTACCTCGGCACCGACGTCCGAATGGGAGAAATCCTGGTCGGTGCTGCCCTCGCTGTCGTCTGGTCCAAACATCCATTGCGAGGGCCACGTCAGGCGCTGGCCCGGCGAGCGGTGCTCGTCTGGGGCGCGGTTGGCGTCATCCCGATCATCATCGGAGTCTTCTACTTCAATGCCACGGACCCATTCTGGGGCTACGGAGGATTCGTCCTGTTGTCGACCGCGAGCCTCGGCGTCGTGGCTGCCGCCGTCACCAACGGGCCCTTCAAATGGATCCTCTCGGCTCCGCCACTGGTCTGGGTGGGCCAACGTTCGTACGCGATCTATCTGTTCCACTGGCCGATCTGGTTGGCGATGCCGATCGGTTGGAGTTCTTCGGTGCGGATCGTCCTGACACTCGGCCTGACTTTCGGTGGTGCGGCGCTCACCCATGTGGCCATTGAGCGACCGGTGCGGGACAAACGCGTGCCTCGCAAGCCGTTGGTGGCGGCGGCACTCAGCGTGGTCACCATCATGTTGGGATCGTCGCTCGCTGCCGCCCGTACCGGAGGACCGGCACCCGTTGAGCTGGTTCAGGAGACGCTCTCGACGGTTGCCGATCCGACGACGATCGCGCCTGGAAGCACCACTACCACGATTGCGTGCCCCGAACCGGTTGGTCCGCCCACCACGACGAAGGGCCAAAGCGTGCTCAAGGGTTCGTTGAACGAAGGCGTCGATCCCGCAGTGACCCAATGCGGCAAAGCCGTCTCAGTTCTGATCCTTGGCGACAGCACCGCTCGGGGTCTCGCCAATGGGTTGAAGGCGCTCGGCCGTACCGATCTGTTGGTCTGGGATCGCTCGGTCCTTCGATGCTCGATGGGCGGCGGTGCCTGCCCTGATTGGCGGGTCATCTGGCCCCAAGCAGTGCAGGAGGTCAAGCCTGACGTCGTTGTTCTCAACATGATTCCCGAGAAGCAACTCCGCGACGCTGGCTCGACGAAGTTCGCAAGTGCTGCCGAACAGCAGCGGCGGATCGATGAAATCACGGCCGCCATGACCATCGCCGGATCCACTGGTGCGACCGTCCTGTGGAGCAAAGGCCCCGACCTTCTGTTGCCGCAGTCGTTGTTCTACTGCGATCTCAAACGGAAGGGCAGCGTGTGTGATCCCGCCTGGATGGCCTTGTGGAACGAGGCCGCAGCCGCGGGCGCATCGACGACGGGTACCAAACTTGTCGACGTCGCTGGCTGGGCTGCGCCGCGCACGACCGCCAGTCAGGATCGGCCTGACGGCGTCCATTACACCGGCTCCGGATTGGCTGACCTCGCGACGTGGTTCGCGCCACAGATTGTTCGAGCCGGCAGGGAGTAGGGCCGCCATTTTCCGTGGCCCTATCGTCTCCGAGCGGTATCGTCACGTCGTGTTTGACGTCGACCTGGCATGGCTCGCCGCATTTGAACGCGCCTGGCCGGGCGGCGCCCTGCGGACCGAATTCGACGAGCGCGGTTTCGTCGTGTTGCCGGGCGTACTTGATCTACCAACTGTGGATCAACTCGCTCGACAGATAGCGCTCGATGACCAGGACGAACGAGCTGCCGGCTTGCACCCGCGGGCCATTCTGAACCGGCACAACCTCATCGAACTTCACGACTGCTACCTGAACCTGGTCGACCACCCAGCGTTGGTGGCGTGGGCTGCGGCTGTGCTCGGATGGAACATCCAGTTGCACCACACGCAGCTGGTCGTCGCTCCGCCGGCGCCAGAAGGGTCACCTCCCGGCGCGTACGGGTGGCATCAGGACAACAACCGAATGAACCTCGACATGGAGACTCCGGCCCCGCACCCGAGGGTGTCGTTGAAGTTCGGTCTGATCATCAGCGACGCAACCGTCAGTGGTGCTGCGAACCTGATGGTGTTGCCCGGGACTCATGTAGCCGCCCGACCGGCGAACGATCTCGGACGGGATCCCGAAGGCGCCGTCGAGATCATTGGTCGACCAGGGGACGCAGTCATTTTCGACCGTCGCCTCTGGCACTCTGCGACGGTCAATACGTCGTCGCACCGACGGTCCATGTTGTTTTACGGGTATGGGTATCGGTGGCTCCGCCCGAAGTCTGATCTCGACGAGTCGCGTGCCGGCAATCGGCATCGGATACTTCACCAACTCCTCGGAGCCTCCCCGTCGGGCGCCAACGGCCGCTACGAGCCGACCGACCCTGACGTTCCACTCCGTCAGGCAATGATCGATGCCAACGTCTCGCCCGATCTCGACACTGACCTCTGATGCAGCGCTCACCTCTAGGATCGTCGACCGTCTCCCGCCTGATTCTGGGCAGCATGAATTTCGGGGACCCCACAGCCGAAGCGGACGCGTTCGACATCCTCGACCTCGGAGTCGATGGGGGGATCACGACGATCGATTGTGCTGACGTCTACGCGCAGGGTCGGAGCGAGGACATCGTCGGAACCTGGATGGCCCAACGACCCAGCGTACGGGTGGAGATTCTCACCAAGGTGGGCATGCCGATCGGGGATGTCGCGCCGCCGTTCACCCATCAGCGTCGCCATATCATCACGTCCTGCGATGCGTCGCTCCGCCGCCTCGGCGTCGAACAGATCGATCTCTACCAGTTGCACAAGCCCACCATCGACGAGCGCTGGGAGGATGTGCTCGGTGTCTTTGCGGATCTTGTCGATGCTGGCAAGATCGCCGCCTTCGGTACCTCGTCGCATCCCGCATGGATGTTGGCCGAAGCGCACCGGACCCACCCCGAACTCGTCGTTTCGGAGCAGTGTCCGTACAACCTCCTGGATCGCCGCGTCGAGCGGGAGGTCATCCCCTGGTGCCGACGATCCAGAACTGCCGTGTTGGCATTCTCGCCTGTCGCTGCCGGGCTCCTCGCCGGGCGCTACCGAGATGCCGGCATCCCGTCTGATTCGAGGGCCGCTCGCCGCCCGCAGGTCTCGGACCGGATCAACGCTGAAGCACGGGAGGCGTCCGCCAGATGGGTGACGTTGGCGGATGAATCCGGGATCGACCCCGCGGCCGCAGCGGTGGCGTGGGTCGCCCAACGTGGTGGTGTCAGCGCGGTGATCTGTGGACCACGAACGTTGGGCCATCTCCGCGCGGCGCTGATCGGATCGGCGCTGACATTGTCCTCGGAGTTCCTCGCGCAGGCAGACGCGATCTGCCCGGGTGGTTCGATGCGGTCGGACTTCCAGAACACATCCGGTTGGGGGAGTGGGCAATGGTCCACCAACAACTTCGGCCTCGATCACTGACCCGACGTCGGGGTTGCGCGGACGCTCTCGGCGGGTACTCTGGCGGTTCTGACAAGGCCACTGACGTTCCCGTGGGTCGGGGGATTCAGTCGGTGGACCCGAATCGTGGGATTGATGGGTCCGTCAGACGAGACAACGGTCCGGGGGGTCCGGTGGTGTGCTGGTGGGAATCGAATGAATGATCGTCATGTGGGCCGCTTCGTCGTCGGCCGATGGCGTCAACACGTCGCGAAGGTCCTTGTGGCGACAGGTCTCTGCGCGATGTTCAGCGGAATCCTGATCCCCGGTGCGACCGCGGCGAGTCCGACCCAGGGGGCAACCTTCGTGAAGGGTGGCGCCTTCGCCACCGCCGACACCATCGGCTTCGCGGCAGTGACCTCATCAGCGAAGGTCGGACTGACGTTGGGCCGAACCATTGCGGACTACCGGGAGAACACCGGACGTTCTGAGGCACGTGCCCTCGACCTCGGATTGCTCCCGACGTTGTTCGGTGAGTTGTCCCGTTGCGACGAAACGTCGGCATTGTTGCCAGCGTCGTCGTTGCCACCCGTCACGGCGGCTGATTCGGGCGAGGCCGGGTCGGAGAACTCCCGGCGGACCCAGGCGTTCTATCCGGGACTCTCGGGCGCGGCGTCGACGCTCCCTGCCGGGTTTCAGGATGCTGTGGCTACCCGCCAGCCGTCGTCGAGCGCGACCACCGAGACCCCATCGCAGGACATCTCGTTCTTTGCGCTCTCCAATCCTCGAACCGAGGTGACCACGCGCCTCGATGGACAACTCCGCCAAGCCCACGCAGTGGTGTCGGCGGACCAGCTCACCGTCTTCAACGGCCTGCTCCGCTTCGAGAAGCCCCGGTGGGAGGCCGTGTCGATGTCGGGCGCATCGGAGAACGCTGTCGGTCGCTTCAGTTTTGAACGCGCCTTCATCTTCGAGATCCCTCGAACCCCCGAACAGGTCAGTGCGGACATGGGCGGACTCGATGGTCTCCTGAACGGCGTCCTCGGGGGATTGGGCGTGCATTTCGATCAGCCACGAGTGATCGTCGAGGGTCGACGAGTGAAGGTCACGCCGATGGTCTTCCGTCTGACCGACCCACCAATCGGAGCTCAGGCGCTGCTGCCGTTCTTCAACAACATCGCGCCGCTCCAGCAGATCTTTTTTGATCAGCTGGTCAAGGATGATTGCAACAACCAGAAGACCATCCAGCTCGTGGATGTCATCCTCCAGATCCTGAAAGGGTCCGGGTCCATCACCATTCCTGTCGGCGGCGTCGAGGTGAACACCGACGACAAGTACTTCGCTCCGGCCGAGATCGGCCTGCCCCTGTCGACCCCGACCACCACCGCCCCGTCGTCGACCCGACCGCCGGTCCCGGTGCCACCGACTCCCAGCCGACGACGAACGGGCACCGCGACCCTCAGTCCGGTGCTCCCCTTGGGGCCAATAGGGCCAGTGGCTGTCGCGAGCGAAACGATCACCGCACCAACGTCAGCGGTGCCGTCGCCATCGCCCCCGTCAGGCGTCGAATCTGCTGCGATCGATCTCCCGGCCCCGCCCGCCATTGCGGCTCGGACCTACCAGAACGGTTCCACCGGAGGAGTAGCCACGGCACTCGGGGTGACGGCGCTGGCCGGCGCCATCGGGCTGTTGATGGCCGACCGATTCAGGATGCGCCGCGGCGCAAGAAGGATCATCCCATGAGCTCGCCCAAAACCACTGAACGCCTCCTCCGGGGCTACGGCCCATTGGTCGGTTTCGCGGCGGTGTTCGTCGCCATCTCGCTTCTGGTGCCGACGGTCCGACAGGACGTGTCCACTAGCTCCCCGACTGATGCAGCCACCACCCCGGGGTTCAT
>JBBRSC010000184.1:0-6780 GCA_038245795.1 Acidimicrobiales bacterium | reverse complement strand
GACATCCACGCCGATCAGGCACTGTCGGTACTCAAAGCGCAGTCGTCAGCCTGAGCCCATGTCAGACCTGCCAACGCGCCTCGCATCTCTTGGTTCAGCAACGCTGGGTGAGAGCGGTGCTGCCCGGATGGCGCCCAGGATCGCCGCGGTCTGGCCCGGTGCTCGTCTCGTCGGGCCCGCCTACGCCGTCCGGTGTTCGCCAGGGGACAATCTCGGGGTGCACGTCGGCGTCACCTCGGCTCCCTCGGGGTCGGTGCTGTGCGCCGACATGGGCAATGTCCACGAGCTCGGGTACTGGGGCGAGGTCCTCACCACCGCCGCGATCACCCGCGGGCTTGCGGGACTGGTCATCGATGGATGTGTCCGCGATGTCGGCGCCCTCGCGGCACGCGGTTTCCCCGTCTTCTCCACTGGCATCGCGTTGACAGGTGCCACCAAGAATCAACCGGGAGCGGTGGGCGGGCACGCAGATGTCGGGGGTATCAGCGTGAGCACCGGCGACTGGATTGTGGGTGACATCGATGGTGTCGTCTGTGTGGCACTCGGCGATGTCGACGACGTCATGGCAGCGGCAACAACGCGGACGACCAAGGAGAACGAGATGTTTGAGCGACTCAACGCAGGAGCAACGACGGTCGAGCTCTTGGGCCTCGACGCTTCGCTGATCAATCGATTCGGGGACAACTGATGGCGAATCTTGCTGGCGTTCTACCGGGGGCGAGCGCCGCGTCGGCGCGGCGGGCGATCGATGGAGCACTCGAGCTGAGCGTGATCGGGAGCTTCACCCGACTCGGCCCTGCGGTGCGTCGGCATCTGTGGGACTGGTCGGGCAACCCGGGTCACGATCTCACTGGTGCCACGGTGGTGGTCACCGGCGCGAATTCGGGGTTGGGCTTCGCGACGGCCGAAGCCCTGGCGCAGCGGGGGGCGGCGGTAGTGATGGTGACCCGAAGCCGGGAGCGCGGCGAGCGCGCAGCTGCCGAATTGGCGGAACGAGTCGGCGACGACTCCTTCGCTGTGTTCGAAGCAGATCTCGGTGATCTAAAGGCGGTGGCACGGGTCGGGCACGAGATCGCCGAACAGCACGGTGAACTTCGGGCGCTCATCCACAACGCTGGCGCGCTGTCGATCGATCGAAAAGTTTCGCCGCAGGGTCACGAGCTGTCGTTTGCCTCCATGGTTCTGGGGCCACAACTCCTGACCCATTGCCTGCTCGACGCGCTCGACGCCGATGAAGGCCGATGTATCTGGGTGACCTCGGGCGGGATGTATACCCAGCGACTCCACCTCGATGACCTCGAGATGACCCAGGGCTACCGGGGTTCGGTGGCCTACGCCCGGGCGAAGCGGGCGCAGGTGGATCTGGTGGCCGAATGGGCCACGCGTCACGATGGCGCCACGTCGTTCCACGCCACCCATCCCGGTTGGGCGGCAACGCCGGGAGTGGCCGACTCGCTGCCGACGTTCGACCGGATCCTCGGTCCTGCCCTTCGATCGCCGGCCGAAGGGTGCGACACCACCACGTGGCTGGTGGGCGCTCCTGAGGGGCGTATGACCACCGGCCTGCTGTGGTTCGATCGCCGTCCGCGCAGCGTCGCGCGTCTTCCAAATACCGCGTCATCGCCGGACACGAGGGCCCGATTGTGGGACATTGTCGAGAACATGATCGACCCCACGGAATGACCAACATGGCACTGCCCCAGATCGACCTGCTGAATGGTCACTTGTACGCCGGCGATCCCACCCCGACCTACAGCTGGCTCCGCGAGTCGGCGCCGGTCTACTGGGACGACATCAATGAGATCTGGGGGATCAGCCGCTACGCCGACATCGTGGCGATCGAAGCCGATCCGCGGACCTACTCCAATCGGAACGCCTTTCGACCGTTGCCGCCACCAGAACATGATGATGTGTCGATGATCGGTCAGGACGATCCCCGCCATCAGTCCCAGCGGCGCCTCGTGGCGCGACGGTTCACGCCCCGTTCGGTGTCTGGGCATGCTGATCAGATTCGGACCCGGGTCATCGAGCTGATCGAGGCCGTTGCCGATGACGGCCAGTGCGACATCGTGGAGGCGCTGGCGGCGCCGTTGCCGGCCATGATGATCGCCGAGTTCCTCGGCTTCGGCGTCGATCGCTGGCACGAGATCAAGCAGTGGTCCGAGGACACCATTCCGCTCGGGGGAGGGCCCCGCTACCAGACCGATGTCGGCATCACCGCTGCGTTCTCGTGTTACGCGGCGTGTGTTGAACTCATTGCGCAACGTCGAATCGATCCGCAGGACGACCTCGTCTCGGTGTGGTGCCATACCGAGGTCGACGGTCAATTGATGACCGACGAGGAGATCGTTGCCGAGTGTCTGTTGGTGGTCGACGGAGGCGCTGAAACGACCCGTACCGTCATTGCTTCAACCGTCTGGGATCTGTGCCTGCACCCCGAGCAGATGGCCGCGTTGGTGGCGGAACCGTCGCTCCTGGAGACCGGTGCTGTCGAGGAGTTCATCCGCTATACGACACCGATCCTGAACATGGCTCGTGTCGTCACTGTCGATCACGAGCTCCACGGTGAATCGCTGGTCGCCGGCCAACAGCTGTTGTTGATGTACAGCGCCGCCAACCGGGATCCTTCAGTGTTCGATCGACCGGACGACTTCGACGTCCGTCGCCGCCACAATCACCACGTATCGTTTGGCTTCGGCTCGCATTTCTGTCTCGGTGCGAGCTTGGCACGACTCGAATTGAAGATCGTCTTCGACGAATTGCTCCGTCGGATCACGAACGTGGCGCTCGTCGATGGCGATCTGCCCTCACGGGTTCCGGGTGCCTTCGTCCGCGGTGTGGCACGGGTTCCGATCACCTTCGATCGGCGCTGAGCCTCTTGCTCGGTTTCAGGTCGCGGCCGGCGTCGTGGCAGACGCCGGAGATCAGCTCGGTGGGACGATTGCCAATGTCCGGCGCGGGTCCCATCTTCGGCGACGATGCGCGGTGGACGCGGTCGCTCGATGGCGAGTGGTCGTTTCTGCTCGTCGATTCACCCGACGCGGCGCCGATCGGGTTCGAACAGATCGACCTCGATCAACGTGAGGGTTGGTCGACCATCCCGGTGCCCTCGAACTGGGCGATGCACGGCCACGACGCGCCGATCTATACCAACATCGTCATGCCCTGGGCTGGTGAGCCCCCGAGTACCCCGGATCACAACCCGACGGGGCTCTATCGACGCGACTTCCGCTTGCCCCCCGGTTGGAGCGGTCGACGGATCCATCTGCGCATCGGTGCCGCCGAGAGCGTCGTCCACCTCTGGGTCAATGGTGTCGAGGTGGGCTTCGCCAAGGATTCGCGGTTGCCATCGGAGTTCGACATCACCGATCAAGTCCGTCGTGGTGCTAACACGATCGCGTTGGCGGTGGTGCAGTTCTCCGATGCGTCGTGGATCGAGGATCAGGACCAGTGGTGGTTGGGCGGACTCCATCGTTCGATCACCGTGTCCGCCGTGGCGCCGACCTATCTGGCCGACGTCGCGGTCCTGGGCGATCTGAGCGGGCCGACCAACGGTTCAGTGACCGTGGACGCCACCGTTGCCTTCACCGGCTCACCGGAACCTGGATGGTCCGTCGAGACCCGGCTACTCAAGCTCCGGAGCCGAGCTGAGGTACCGATCTTCGCAGGCGGTGATCCGCTGTCAGAGCTGTTATCGGGCATGGAGTTCGGTGGATCAATGGTGCGAACCGTGATCGACGTGACCGATATCGAGCCGTGGTCCGCCGAACGACCCAGCCGCTACCGGGTCATCGTGTCGCTGGTGTCGCCGGCAGGCGAGACGGTCGATGTGCGATCGAAGTTGATCGGATTCCGGCGTGTCGAGATCGCCGACAACGAGCTGCGCATCAACGGACAGCCGGTACTCATCTGGGGCGTGAATTATCACGAGCACCACGATCGTTTCGGTCGGGTCGTACCGATCGAGACGTTGAGAGCGGATCTCGAGTTGATGAAGCAGCACCACGTGAACGCCGTCCGGGCGTCGCACTACCCGCACCAAGAGGCGTTCTATGACCTGTGCGACGAGCTCGGCCTCTATGTGATCGACGAGGCCAACGTCGAGAGCCATGCCCGCCAGGCCAGCCTCTGCCATGATCCGCGTTACGTCGCGGCGATCGTCGAACGGGGAATCCGTATGGTGGTGAGGGATCGATCGCATCCCTGCATCGTGGCGTGGTCGCTCGGCAACGAAGCCGGCTACGGCGTCGCCCACGACGCCATGGCCGCCGCTATCCGACGGCTCGATCCGTCGCGCCCGCTTCATTACGAAGGGGCGCTGATGCACGATCTCTACGCTGCCGCGCCCGTCACCGACATCGTCTGCCCGATGTATCCCGAGATCGCCACGATCGTCGAATGGGCGACCTCGGGTCGCGACGCCCGACGCCCGCTGATCATGTGCGAGTACTCCCACGCCATGGGCAACTCCAACGGGTCGCTGTCGGACTACGCCGCCGCCTTCCACGAACATCATGGCCTCCAAGGCGGGTTCATCTGGGAGTGGCTCGATCACGGGATCGTGAAGGAGAACGACGATGCTGTCGAGTACTGGGGGTACGGCGGCGACTTCGGCGAGGGTGATCGGTATCAGGGGTATTCGGACACCAATTTCTGCTGTGACGGTCTGGTGTGGCCCGATCGCACCCCGCATCCGGCGCTGTCCGAGTTCAAGAAGTTGGCGCAGCCCATCGAGATCACGACGGCCTCTCGGGGTCGCCTCCGACTCGAGAATCGTCAGTGGTTCACCGATCTACACGACGTCCGTTGCCGATGGACGTTGGCGGTCGATGGGGTCGTGATCGAGCGGGGTCGCCTGGAGTTGCCGGCATGTCAACCGGGGAACGCGATCGTCATCGATGTCCCGAGCGCCACGAAACCCGCCGGGTCCGAAGCAACCATGACCTTCACGTTCACACCCGGGCGGCGGCCGAGTTGGGCGCCCAGCGGTTGGGAACTCGGATGGTCGCAGGTGTCACGGCCGGTCACCAAGGGTGCGTCGGCGACTCCGTGGAAACGCCGCCGGAGTGGACTCGCGATCAACGTGTCCCTGACCCGGGCCGGCATCATGGCCGGGACCATCGAGATTCCGTGGCCGCAGGCATCCATTGTTCGTGCACCCACCGACAACGATGGTCTGAAGCAAGGCTGGATGGAAGGAATCGGAGCGCGTGGCCGCTGGCGGCGAGCGGGTCTGTTCGATCTGTCAGCCTCCGCAGACATCACGATACGAGGGGCCATCGTCGAGCGGATGGTGACCTGGTCGACTCCAGACGACCGCTATGTCGCCCTGCACCATCAGCGGGTTCGCTTGCTCGACGGGAGTCGTCCCGGAACGCAACGGCTCGAGTTTCGCGAGGTCCTGGACCTGGCTGAGGGTGTGAAGGACGTGGCCCGCGTCGGGATGTCGATGGAGCTGCCCGGCGACTACGAAACACTCGTGTGGTTCGGGCTCGGCCCACACGAGACCTATCCCGATCGATGCGCGGCACCGCTGGCGATCCATCGATCAACTGTGACCGATCAGTACGTTCCGTATGTCGTTCCCCAGGAGCATGGTCATCATCACGACACGCGGTGGGCACAGTTGTCCGCTGGCGACGCTGACCCTCCGCTTCGGATTGGCGCCCCCAAGAGGTTCGGTTTCTCTGCGCTCCACCATCGGCTGGACGATCTCGCCGCGGCACATCACACCGTCGATCTGCTGGACCGGAACGAGACGATCGTGCAGATCGATCATCTCCATCGGGGGCTCGGCACCGCCTCCTGTGGTCCCGATGTCCTCGACCGCTATCGCATTGGGCCCGGACCGTATGCGTGGTCGTGGTCCATCGATGTCGGCTGAGGTCGTCCGTCTGTCGTCATCGACGTTGACGGCCGAGATCACCCCGTTTGGCGCCTCGCTGGTCTCATTGACGGCGCCGGATCATGCTGGCGCATTGTCCAACGTGGTGCTTCGGCTGAGCGACGTTGCCGACTACGAGCAGCCCGATCTCAATCCGCACCTCGGTGCCATAGCGGGCCGTTACGCCAACCGAATCGGAGGGGCGTCCTTCGAGTTGGACGGGGTGGTTCATTGGTTGGACGCCAACGAAGGGATGCACCTCCTCCATGGAGGTGCCGGTGGCATCGGCCGACGCCGGTGGGAGATCGAGGCCACCGAGGCGAACGCGGTCTCGCTGCGGATCGAGTCGGCGGCGGGCGATCAGGGGTTTCCCGGCGCCCTCTCGATCACGGCGCGCTACGAGCTGGTCGGCCCGACGCTGGAGATTAGCATCGACGCAGTGACCGATGCGGCAACGGTTTGCTCGTTCACCAACCACGCGTACTGGAATCTCACCGGGCGGGCGGCGACCACGATCGATGATCATCGACTCACGGTGCAGGCTGCTCGACGGGTCGATGTCGACGATCAGCTCATTCCCACCGGCCGGTTCGTCGAGATCAGGGACCGTGCTCTGTCGCTCCGGAGCGCCCTCGACGCGTGCTTCGTGATCGAACGTGACGCACCGTTGGTCGCCGTACTGACTGATCCGCGATCTGGTCGAACGATGAGCGTCGCCACCAATCAACCCGGCCTTCAGATCTATACGGGAGATCATCTGGGAGCACCGTTCGTTGCCCGTGGCGGGGTCTGTCTCGAGGCCCAACAACTGCCAGATGCGCCGAATCATCTGGGGTTCCCGAGCACGGTGTTACGCCCCGGTGACGTCCATCGGCATCGGACCAGCCATACGTTCG
>JBBRSC010000183.1:0-6826 GCA_038245795.1 Acidimicrobiales bacterium | reverse complement strand
TGACGCCGGCGGCGAGGTCGCTCGCGGTCTCGAATGCGTCGACTTCGCCTGCGGCCTCGCCGAGCACCTCAAAGGATCGTTCAGCGATCAGGCATCGACCGGTGTTGATGTGCACACCGTTCGTCGTCCGCTCGGTGTCGTCGCGGGGATCACCCCGTTCAACTTTCCGGCGATGGTGCCACTGTGGATGTGCCCGAACGCCATTGCCGCGGGCAACGCCTTCATCTTGAAGCCATCAGAAAAGGACCCCGCTGCCGCCATGCTGCTGGCGGAGTTGTGGCGCGAAGCGGGCCTTCCGGACGGAATCTTCAGCGTGGTCAATGGCGACAAGGTCGCCGTCGACGCCATCCTCCAGCATCACGACATCGCGGCCGTCAGCTTCGTCGGCTCGACGCCCATTGCGCGCTACGTCTACGAGGTGGGAACCGCAGCCGGAAAGCGGATCCAAGCGTTGGGTGGCGCCAAGAATCACATGGTCGTCCTGCCAGATGCGGATGTTGATCTGGCAGCTGACGCGGCCGTCAGCGCAGCCTTCGGATCCGCTGGTGAGCGATGCATGGCCGTGTCGGTCCTCGTCCCGATCGGCGACGTCGCCGAACCGCTCGCAGAGGCCATCGCCAAGCGCTGCGCTGGCCTCATCATCGGCGACGGCACCGACGGCGCATCCGACATGGGTCCACTCGTCACTCGCGAACATCGCGACAAGGTCGCGGCCTACATCGGGGAAGGCGTCGCCCAGGGCGCCACCGCCACCGTCGACGGGCGCGATCATACCTTTGAGGGCGGCGGGTTCTTCTTGGGTGTCACTGTGCTCGATCACGTGACCGACGACATGTCCTGCTATCGCGATGAGATCTTCGGGCCCGTCTTGGCGATCGTGCGACGCGACTCCTACGAGGAGGCGGTCCGGCTCATCAACAACAATCCGTACGGAAACGGCGTGGCGATCTTCACCCGTGACGGAGGAGCAGCGCGGCGCTTCGCTCGAGATGTCACCGTGGGTATGGTCGGGGTCAACGTACCGATTCCTGTGCCCGTCGCCCACCACAGCTTCGGCGGCTGGAAGGCATCACTCTTCGGTGATCGCCACATGTACGGCCCCGAGGGGATCGATTTCTATACTCGCAGCCAGGCCATCACCACTCGTTGGCCCGATCCTGCCACCTCCGGCATCGACCTGGGATTTCCCCAGAACCACTAACCGTTGGCGGGCCCGAACGTTGCAGAAGCCTCAGGCCTCTGCGGCGATCACGTCACCGACGCGCATCAGGTGCTGCGTGGCACCGCCGAGCTGAAGCTCGATCTCTTTCGCTGCCAGGAACAAGCGGCCCAAGGGATAGTCGC
The DNA here is from genome assembly GCA_038245795.1 of Acidimicrobiales bacterium. Taxonomy (GTDB): domain Bacteria; phylum Actinomycetota; class Acidimicrobiia; order Acidimicrobiales; family Microtrichaceae; genus JBBRSC01. The sequence goes on along the minus strand of JBBRSC010000183.1, from coordinate 5,482 downwards.
GATCAACTCCGACGCCACCGTGGAGGTGCGCCGCCGCCAGGGCGATCCGGTGGAGCGCGTTGGCGGCCCAGAACTTTGCCACCGAAACCTCAGCGGTTGCCGGCAGACCGTCGGACAGGCGCGAGACCGCTTGCAACATCGTGAGCCGGAGCCCCTCGGTGTCGATATAGCAATCCGCGGCACGGTGCCCGACCGCTTGAAACCGCGCGATTTGGGTGTCGAACTGCTTTCGCTCAATGGTGTAGCTGGCGATGAGGGCGAGCATTGCTTCGCACACACCCAGGGCCAATGCGCACTGGGTCGCGACCGCGCGTTCGTAGGCCCAGTCAATTGCTGCCTGTCCCGTTGCGAGGAGCGTCACGGGTGCATGGTCGAACACCAACTCCGCGTCGGGGCTGGAGTTCGTCGTGTGCAACGGGATCACCGTGGCGGCTGCGGTCTCGACGAGCCCGAGGACTGGGCCGTCATCCGCCGAGTACCCGACGACGACGACGGCATCGGCGATGGCGCCGGCGGGGACACAGATCTGGCGACCGGTGATCGTCCAGGCGTCACCGATCGACTCGAACCGGGTCGTCATCTGACCAGTCGCCGAGTCTTCGTGCCATGCCGCCGTCAGCACGGCGTCGCCAGCCACCGCGGGAACAACCCATTTGGCGATCACTTCCGCCGTGCCGAAGCGCTCGATGGCCGGCAGGCCAAGCCCCATGGTTGGCCACGCTGGCACCCGCGCGGCGGTGCGACCGACCTCGGTGATCACGTTGGCGACCTCCATCAGGCCCAGGCCCGCTCCCCCATTTGCCTCCGCACTCCCAATGCCAATGAGCCCCGAGTCGGCGAGCGCCTTCCAGAGGGCACGATCCACCGGTGCCGAGCCGTCAGTCAGCGCCTGCTTCTCCATCGCGCGGAGACTCTCGTGAGTCGACTGGTCGCCGAGAATCTTGGCAGCGAGCTCCTTGGTGGCGGTCTGCTCTTCGCTTTGTGAAAAATCCATATTTGCTTCGTTCAATCGTTGGAGAAATTCGTACGGGTCGGGGACGGTGAATCGGTTCAGCTGCGAAGCGTGCGCGGCAGGCCGAGGCCGAACATGGCGATGAGGTCACGCTGAATCTCGTTGGTGCCGCCGCCGAACGTGAGAATGACGAGGCTGCGGTAGTTCATCTCGAGGCGCCCTTTGAGGATCTCCTCGACGGAACCCCGCTCTAGGTAGGAACGCGGGCCGAGGATTTCCATCAGAAGCCGGAACGACTCCAGATAGAACTCGGTACCGAACACCTTGATGGTCGACGCGTCGGCGATGTCCATGCCGCCCTGGGTCGCCGTCCATGCGACCTTCCAGTTGATGAGCCGCAGGAACTCAAGCCCCGCCCGCACCTTGGCGAGGTTCATCTTCACCCACTCGGCATCGACGAGGCGTTTCCCATTCGGCCCATCGGTGGCGGCGGCGTACTTGACGACGTCCTGATAGCTCTGCTCGAGGAGGCCCGCCGAACACAGGGTGACGCGCTCGTGGTTGAGTTGGCTGACGATCAGGTTCCAACCGTTGTTGACTCCGCCGACGAGGTTGGCGGCGGGCACGCGCACGTCGTCGTAGAAGACGGCGTTGATGTCGTGTGAACTCAGGAGGTGCAGCGGGTCGACGGTGATTCCGGGCGTCTTCATATCCACGATGAGCATCGAGATGCCCTTGTGCTTGGGCGCGTCGGGATCCGTTCGGACCGCCAGCCAGCAGTAGTCGGCGTCAGAGGCCAGCGACGTCCACATCTTGCGGCCATTGACCACGTACTCATCGCCGTCGAGCACTGCCTTGGTGCTCAACGCTGCGAGGTCGGTGCCAGCTTCGTTTTCCGAGTAGCCGATACAGAAATGAAGGTCGCCTGCCAGAATTGACGGCAAGAAGCGCTGCTTCTGCTCGTCATTGCCGTTGGCCATGATCGTCGGACCGACGGTGTTGATGGTGAGCATCGGGACGGGCGCACCCGACCGCATCGACTCATCGAAAAAGATGTACTGCTCGATCTGGGTCCGACCCTGCCCGCCGTACTCCTTCGGCCAGCCGATACCGAGCCATCCATCGGCAGCCATTTGCTTGACGACCTGACGGGTCACGGGACCGACCCCGCACTCGTTGTGCAGGGACTCCCTGATGTCGTCGGTCAGTAATTCGTCGTAGTAGGCCGTGAGTTCGTTCTTGAGTGCTTGCTGTTCGTCGGTATAGGCGATGTGCATCGCTCCCCCTTCGCTCGATCTGAAGAAACTGTAACGCGTTCTAGTTCCAGCCAACGCACGTGGCAGGCCCGACGGGTCGATCAACCAGCCCATGTGATGGGATGGCGCCCACCCGACAGGAGAATCCATGGCCCCCTCAACCGATCCACTCCCCTACGACCTGGTCGTCATCGGCACTGGATCTGCCAACACGATCCTTGATGAGCGCTTCGAATCGTGGCGCGTTGCGATCGTTGAACGCGACGCGTTCGGGGGGACGTGTCTGAACCGGGGATGCATTCCCTCAAAGGGGCTCATCTATCCGGCCGACGTCATTGCGGAGATGCGGCACCTGGCGACCTTGGGCGTCGAGGTCGGACTGCGTTCGGTGCGTTGGACCGACATGCGCGACCGCGTCTTCTCGCGCATCGATGCGATCGCCGCAGGTGGAGAGGAGTACCGACGCGGCCAATCGCACATCGATGTGTTCAGCGGCAACGCCGAATTCACCGCGCACAAGACCCTGCGGATTGCCGCTCCTGACGGCACGACCACACAGATCACCGGCGAGCGGTTCGTTCTCGCTGCTGGCGCTCGACCAGACATCCCTCCGATCCCCGGACTCGATGAGGCGGGCTATCACACGTCCGACACCATCATGCGGGTCGACGAGGTTCCTCGCCGTCTCGGGGTCATCGGCGGCGGGTTCATCGCGTCCGAACAGGCCCACTTCTTCGAGGCCTTCGGGTCCGATGTCACCATGATCGTCCGCAGCGCAGCGCTGCTCCGGGAGGAGGACGAGGAGGTCTCGTTGCGATTCACTCAGCAGACGGCAGCGCGTATGGATCTCCGTCTCCATTCGCAGGTCACCTCGGTTCGACGCCTCGGTCGCGACCGATCTGATCCCCTCGAGTTGACGATCGCCACCGACGGTCATCCAGATTCGACCGTGGTCGTCGATGAGTTGCTCATCGCCACGGGGCGAACCCCGAATGGCCGCCAGCTGAACGTCACCGCCACTGGGGTGATGCTCGACGCCAGCGGGCTGATCGTTACAGATGACCATCTGCGAACTGCGGTCGATGGCGTGTTTGCGCTGGGCGACATCCGCACTCCGTTGCAGCTCAAACATGTCGCCAATCACGAAGCCAAGGTCGTCCAGCACAATCTCTTGCACCCCGATCAACTCCGCGCGATCGATGAGCGTGCAGTGCCGCACGCGGTCTTCACCGCACCGCAGATCGCCTCGGTCGGGATGACGAGCCAAGCGGCACGGATGGCCGGGCTCGAAGTCCACATCGGTCGACGGGACTTCGGGTCGACCGCCTACGGCTGGGCGATGGAGGACACCGTGGGCTTTGCCAAGGTCTTGGTCGATCCGATGACGCTGGAGATCCTGGGAGCCCACATCATTGGACACCAGGCCGCACTCCTCATCCAGCCGTTGGTGCAGGCAATGCGCTTCGGTCAATCCGCCGAGGCGGTCGCCATCGGACAGATGTGGCCGCACCCCGCGCTCAGCGAGGTCGTCGAGAACGCGCTGCTCGACGGGCTCACGCCATGATGTGGGGGGACGCGGCGTTCTCGGCACACGCTACGACGACGTCCCGGCATCTTGGAGGTGCACCATGGAAAAACTGATGTACGTGATCTGGGGCAAGGATCCGTCTGGTTCCAACGCTTACCGCGATCAATTGCTCGATGACGTTCTGCCGAGAATCAGGTCGGCCGAGGCGCTGCGGGTCTCCCTCGATGTCGACGACTCGGATTCGATCTGCCCCTCCCCCGCTCCCGGACCGGCAGATGAGGAACCACACGTTGCGGTGATCTCGGCATGGGTCGATTGCTACGACCGACGACGCGGCATCGAAGCAGCGGTGGCGTCGATGGATCTCCGCTTTGCTGGCTACCGGGTCCTCGAGTCGCTCTACAGCGATTATGGCGACAACCAGTGGGCCCCGAAGCGCACATGGCCGCCGGGCGATCGCTCCCCCGGCGTCAGCACTGTCGCGCTGATCCATCGACCCGATGGCCGTTCCGACGCCGAGTTCCGCGCCGCCTGGCACGGCGTTCAATCGCCGCGATCGGGTGAAATCCAGCCGCGTTCGCGATACGTCCGCAATCAGGTCGCCCACTCGATCACTGACAACGCTCCCGAGTTCGACGGCATTGTTGAGGAGTGCTGGCCATCGATTGCCGACGTCACCGATCCCATGCGTTTCTTCTGCGCCGACGGCGACCCGGACGTTCTGACCGCCAACATCGAGGCAATGATGGATTCGGTGACCGGCTGTCTGGATCTGGAACAGCTGCGTTCGGCCACGATGTCGGAGTACCTGTGGTGAGTACGATCGATCTTCTGAGTGCGGGCCTCAGCTCGCCTGGGGGGTAGCTGACGGTTCGTCCAACATCACCACGTGATGCTTGAGACGCTGTACCCGATCCAATCGATGGAGTCGATCATCGACCCGCCGCGGCTTCAAACCCTCGGCCTCCAGGTCGAGCTCGACACCGACTGGCCGGCCGGCGGCCAGCGACACGATGAGGTCGCTCCCGATCTCGACATCGGGCGGCATCATCTCGAGCGGGAAATCCCAGACATCATGCTCCTCGCCCAACTGGATCGTTGCCATCAGTCCCTCGATCGCGGTGACGGTCGCAACGACACGTTGGTCGGCAAGTTCCAGCTCGGGAGCGGGGAGACCCCAATCGCCACTGTCACATTTTTGCATCTGCCACCTCCCTCGTTGGTGCCCACTTGTCATCGACGCCCGGCGGGACAGCCTTGAGCTTTCCCGAACGGAGCCTTGAGCTTTCCCGAACGGAGCCTTGAGCTTTCCCGAACGGAGCCTTGAGCTTTCCCGAACGGAGCCTTGAGCTTTCCCGAACGGAGCCCTCAGCTTTCCCGAACGGAGCCCTCAGCTTTCCCCAACGGAGCAACAGCGCCCGCATGTGAGCCGCAACGCTCTCACCCGGTAGCTTCGGGGAATGCCCAGACTCGAGGTCGAACTCACCAGCGCGCGCCCAGACGGAACATGGACGTGGAGGAAGGCTGGGGCGCGCCAGCCGAAGGGCGAAGTTTCAGCCTCGTTGCTCCCCACCGAGGCCAAGGTCGGAGACGTCTTCAAGGTCGAGGCAGACATGCTGATCGACGGCATCGAAATCACTGAGGTCGTGCCGAACAAGGGAGCAAAAGCCGGACGGTTCGAGACGATCGAACTGAAAGGCCGGCCCGATCCCGAGTCATTCGTGTCGTCGCAGCTTGCGCCCAAGG
>JBBRSC010000182.1:0-6827 GCA_038245795.1 Acidimicrobiales bacterium | reverse complement strand
GCCACCTTGGCCAGATCGGCGCAGCCGGCATGGTCCTCGACTATTTCGTGAACCTGTGCCGCACGTATGCCTTCGAGGAAGTGCGCCAGGGATTCATGGGACCAGCGCTCGTTCGCAAGGAAGCCGTCGGCGTCTGCGCAGGGATCATCCCCTGGAACGTCCCGATGTTCATCACCATGTTGAAGTTCGCGCCAGCGTTGGCGTCGGGATCAACGATGGTTCTGAAGCCCGCACCGGAGACCCCACTCGACGCCTTCGTGCTCGCCGAGATGGTGGCCGCGGCGGGCATCCCGGCGGGTGTCTTCAACGTGGTGCCGGCCGACCGGGAAGCGGGCGCGTATCTGGTGGCGCATCCTGATGTCGACAAGGTCAGCTTCACGGGCTCCACGGCGGCGGGCCGAGCGATCGGTGCGGTGTGTGGCCAGCAACTCAAACGCTGCACCCTCGAGTTGGGTGGCAAGAGCGCGGCGATCATCCTCGATGACGCCGACCTGTCGGTGATCATGCCCGAGTTGGTGTCGAGCATCATGATGAACAACGGCCAGGCGTGCGTCGCCCAGACTCGCGTTCTCGCCAGTGCCGCCAAGTACGACGAGGTGGTCGACGCCCTCACCGAAGCTGTGCGCGAGTTGAAGGTCGGCGATCCGACCGACATGGAGACGGCTGTCGGGCCGCTCGTCGCCGAACGTCAGCGTGAGCGCGTCGAGGGGTACCTGGCATCAGGTCTGGCCGAAGGTGCGACGATCACGATTGGCGGCGGGCGACCAGCCGGACTCGATCGCGGGTTCTATGTAGAGCCGACCGTGTTCCGCGGCGTCGACAACTCGATGAAGATCGCCCAGGAAGAGATCTTTGGACCGGTGGCCTCGGTGATCTCCTACGACAACGCCGAAGATGCGGTGAGGATCGCGAACGACAGCGACTACGGCCTGAGCGGAACGGTGTGGACCTCCGATATTGAGCACGGGATCGATATCGCCCGTGGCGTTCGAACCGGGACCTACACGGTGAACGGATTCGCCATGGAGTGGAGCGCTCCGTTCGGTGGCTTCAAGAACTCAGGCGTCGGCCGCGAGCTCGGCCCCGAGGGGCTCGGTGCCTACCTCGAAGCGAAGACGATCAACCTGCCCGCCGGAACTGATCCCAAGCTCAAGTTCTAAAAGAACCCGTTCTGGCTGCGAAGAACCCGGCTTTTTCCCGGTCGATGCGCAGCCAGAACGGTGTGGTTGGGTGGCCTATTGGAGGGCGCGGGTCGCGCCCCCATCGACCGGGAGTGACGCGCCGACGATGAACCGGGCTGGCTCGCTGCACAGGAACGCCGCGACCTGGCCGAACTGCGTCGGATCGCCGGGTGCCCCTGCGGGGATGTCGGCGCGGAGTGAGTCGAGCTGATCGCCGCCCAGCTTGGCGATTCGATCGGTGGCGTGGGTGCCGGGCTGGATCGTGTTGGCGCAGACCCCCTCGCCGGCGACCTCGGTTGCCAGGTTCTTGATGTAGGACGTGACGGCGGCTCGCGCTGAGCTCGAGGCCGCGAGGAACCCGATGGGTTGACGAGCGCCGACCGATGTGATGGCGAGAATCCGACCCCAGCCCGCAATGCGCATCGGGCCTACGGTCTCGTTGCACAGCGCCACGGTGGAGAGGAAGTTCAAATGCAGTGCCTCGAGGTACGCCTCGATGGACGTTGAGCTGGCGAACCCTGGTGGTGGTCCTCCGGAGTTGGCGACCACGATGTCGAGATGACCGCCGAGCTGCTCCGCCGCGGAATGCGCGAACCCGATGGCGCCCTCGGCGTTGGACAGATCGGCGATGATCCCGATGGCATTCGGTCCGAGTTCTGAGAGGGCGGCATCGACCCGGTCCTGGCTGCGTCCGCAGATCGCCACACTGACGCCGTCGCCGATGAGCGCCCGCGCCGTTGCCAAGCCGAGCCCCGCTGAGCCAGCGGCGACAGCCGCCCGCCGACCGGTGATTCCGAGATCCATGATGCTCACCCTTCCGCATCGGCAGCGACGCCGACGAACGGCGTCCAGTATCCCGCGTCGAGCGATGCCGGACCGGGTCCACTGATACCGTCCATCGTCGTGTCCTCGATGGTTCTCGCGTTGCTCGCTGCTGGTGGCGGCTCTCGTTTCGTTGGCCCCGTCCACAAGCTCCGAGCGCCGCTTCGGACCAGCACGGTCTTCGAGCACTCGTTGGCCGCTGCCGTCGAGGCTCATGTCGGTCCCGTCGCCGTCGTCTGGGGCGCGGTCGCCCTCGACGATCTCTGTCCCCCCGACGTCACGATCCTGCACAACTCTGACTGGGAGCACGGCCAGGCGACGTCGATCCAGGTGGCGATCGAGTGGGCGACGCGCCTCGATGCCACCTCACTCATCATCGGGTTGGGCGATCAACCCGGTCGAACGTCGGCGTGCTGGCAAGCCGTCGCGGCCGACGGGCCCGGTCCGATCGTCGGCTGCGGAGATCGCACGCTGTTCACCCCACCGGTTCGGCTGGACCGGGAGGTCTGGGGGCTGCTACCAAAGGGCGGTGATGTGGGCGCACGTGCCCTCATCCGTGACCATCCGACGCTGGTGCACACCGTGATGTGCGGTGGCCAACCGGATGACGTCGACACCATGGAGGATCTGTCCAAATGGAGCTGACCAACGAATTCACCGTGGATGCGCCGATCGAGCGGGCGTGGGCCGTCCTCACTGATGTCGAGACGATCGCTCCGTGTCTGCCTGGCGCTCAGCTCCAGGAGATCGAGGGCGAGGAGTATCGCGGCATCGTCAAGGTCAAGGTGGGCCCGATCACCGCCCAGTACAAAGGCAAAGCGATCTTCATCGAGCAGGACCAGGCAGCGGGTCGGGTCGTTCTGAAGGGCGAAGGCCGCGATACCAAGGGTCAGGGCAATGCCTCAGCGCTCATCACGGCGCAGCTCATTGCCGTGAACGCCACCCAGACCAAGGTCACGGTGCATACCGACCTGACCGTGACCGGCAAGGTTGCCCAGTTCGGTCGCGGTGTCATGGCTGATGTCTCCGGCAAGCTCATGGACCAGTTCGCGACGAACCTGTCGGCGAAGGTGTTGAGCCCAACCGGTTCAGCACCGGCGCCAACCGGTTCGGCACCGGCGGAGAAGATCGCTGACACAACACCGGTGCCTGCGTCATCACCAGCTCCGGCAGCCAAGCCTGCTGCCGCGGCCAAGCCGGCACCGGCGGCGTCGCTGTCATCGACGAGTACCGCCAGCCCGTCCATTGCTGGATCTCAACCGACCACGGCCGCCAGCCCCGGTGTCCGCAAACTCAATCTGCCCGACCCTGAGCCCATCGACCTCATGGGTGCTGCGGGCGGCTCAATCGCGAGACGTGCCGTGCCTGCCGCCATCATCCTGGCGCTGTTGGTGATCATCATCCGTTCCCTGCGGGGCAAGTGACTTCCGAAGAACTGCGTCCTGGGCAACGAACGCCGGAGCAACCCTCGAACGAGGACAGTGCGTCAGTCGCAGCTGCGCTCGGCCGAGCCCCTCGCGGCAACTGGCAGGTCGTCGCCCGCGGCCCCGATGGCCAGCCGACGGTCATCCTCAATGAGCCCTTCATGCCTGACGGAACGCCCATGCCAACTCGGCATTGGCTGGTTGACGCCGAGATGAATCGACGAATCGGCACCCTCGAGGCGGGCGGTGGTGTGAACGATGCCGAAGCCGAACTGGGCCTCGACCGCATCGCCGCGATCCACAACGCGGCGGCCGATGAGCGCAACGCCCAGATAGCCGCCGAGCACGACGGTCCGCGTCCGTCGGGTGGGGTGGGTGGCACGCGGGTCGGCGTGAAGTGTCTGCACGCCCACTATGCACGGTTCCTGGCAGGTCATTCCGACGACGTTGGGGAGTGGGTTCACGCCCGGCTGTACGGTTCGGACCGTGACGACGACTGACCTGCCGCGTTTCGCGGCCATTGATTGCGGCACCAACTCGACCCGCCTGATCGTCGGCGATGGCACGACCACGTGTGAACGACACATGACCATCACCCGGTTGGGCGCTGGCGTTGACGGCTCCGGTCGTCTTGCGCCTGAAGCGATCGAGCGTGTGCTCGATGCGTTGCGAGAGTACCGAGCGATCATGGACCGGTACGCGTTGGCGGGTGTTCGCATGACGGCGACCTCTGCGGCACGCGATGCGTCGAATCGCGAAGACTTCTTCGGGCCTGCCTCCGAGATCGTCGGATGCACTCCCGAGATGTTGACGGGCGTTCAGGAAGCCGAGTTGTCGTTCCGTGGCGCGACCGCCGAACTCGATCCGGCTGATGGGCCGTTCCTGGTGGTCGACATCGGCGGCGGGTCGACAGAATTCGCGCTCGGGAGCGACCGGGTGACGGGCTCGATCTCGATCAACGTCGGGTGTGTCCGGATGACCGAGCAGTTCCTGGTGTCGGATCCGCCCCGTCCCGAGGAGCTGTCGGATTGTCTGTCCGTGTTGGCGTTGCACTGGGATGACGTGCGCGCCGCCATCCCCGACATCGCGTCAGCGGCGCAGTTCGTGGGCCTGGCGGGCACGGTGTCGAACTGTGCGTCGATGGATCTGGGTCTGACCGACTACGACCGCGCCGCCATCCACCACTATCGGCTCACCAAGGCGGCCGTCGAGGATGTGTTTCGCACGGTGGCCACCGAATCCCTCGCCGATCGGAGACACAATCCGGGGCTGGAAGCGCAACGAGCTGATGTGATCGTCGGGGGGATGTGTGTGTTGGTGTCGATCATGCGCTCGTTCGGCTTCGACGAGTGTCTGGTCTCCGAAGCAGACATTCTCGACGGGCTCATCGCCAGCCAGCTGCCGTCGACGTTGCCTCCGACGCCGTCCTGATCGCTGTTCGCAGCGGCGTCGCATCCGCGCGGGACGTACCATGTCGATCGTGGCTGTGAGCGAACGAATTCTGATGGGCCCTGGGCCCGGTAACCCCTATCCCGAGGTCATCAGTGCCTTCACGCGGCCGTTGCTCGGTCACCTCGATCCCGAGTTCATCGCGCTGCTCGACGAGATCAACGATCGGCTCCGGACCACGTGGCAGACATCGAATCCTTTGACCTTTCCGATCTCTGCCACTGGGTCGGCGGGGATGGAAGCCTGTTTCGTCAACGTGGTGAATCCCGGCGACGTCGTGGTGATCGGGGTGAACGGTGTGTTCGGCGCCCGCATGTGCGACGTCGCTGCGCGCTGCGGTGCCGAGGTGGTGCGCGTCGATGCAACCTGGGGGACCCCGATCGACCCGGCGCAGCTGCTCGCCGCTCATCCGAACCCTGCGGTCATCGCTGTGGTGCACGCCGAGACGTCGACCGGAGTGCGCAATGACATCGCGCCGCTCGGCGTCGGCAAGGGCGACGCGTTGTTGCTGGTCGACTGCGTGACGAGTCTGGGTGGCATCGAGTTGTGTATCGATGAGTGGGGCGTCGACCTGGCGTACTCGGGAACGCAGAAATGCCTGGGGGTGCCGCCGGGGCTCTCGCCGGTCACGGTGTCGCCGCGGGCCGTGGAGCGCTTCGTCGAGCGCAGTCAGAGCTGGTACCTCGACATGAGGATGATCGCCGAATACGTGTCGGCCAAAGCTGCACGGGCGTATCACCACACCGCACCGATCTCGATGTTGTACGGCCTGCACGCTGGTCTGGGTGTGTTGTTGGACGAGGGCCTCGAGGCGTCGTGGGCCCGTCATGCGCGAGTCGGTGGGGAGCTGCAGGCAGGGCTGGAGGCCCGCGGCATGAAGCTGTTCGCGACCGAGGGGCATCGGCTCCCCGAGCTCACCACGGTGTGGGTGCCGGAAGGCATCGACGAAGCCAAGGTCCGTCGCCAGCTGCTCGACAAGTTCGGTATCGAGATCGGCGGTGGCTTGGGCGAATTCGCAGGCAAAGTGTGGCGAATCGGGCTCATGGGCAACACCGCACGGTCGCGCAATGTGGTGTTGTTCCTGGCCGCACTCGACGAATTGATGAGCTGACATGTGGTCCAAGCGGCCGATGGTTCGGCCTCCGATCGGGCAACCGAACACCACGCTGATCGGTCGCCGCATCATGTTGCGACCGATCGCTCCCTCGGACTTCGATCAGTGGCGCGAGGTCCGTCGCCGCTGCCACGACTGGCTCGAGATCTGGGAGCCGGCTCGCATTCCGGGTTCTCCAGATTCGGTCGAGGACCGCCAGGCGTTCTCCGCCAGGTGCGGAGCGCGCGGTCGCGAGATCCAGATGGGGACGGGGTACGGCTTCGGCATCTTTGTCGATGGATGGTTCGCGGGTGAGGTCAACATCAGCTCGATCCACCGCGGTCCGTTTCAGAGCGCGTACATCGGGTACTGGATCGATGAGCGCCACGCGGGCAAGGGCTACATGCCCGAGGCGGTCGTGCTGGCCTTGCGGTTCGCCTTTGAGTCGCTGGGGTTACATCGTCTGCAGGTGGCGATCATCCCTCGCAACGCGCCGAGCCGTCGGGTGGTCGAGAAACTGGAGCTTCGCCTGGAAGGGCTGGCCGAACGCTACCTGGAGATCAACGGCATCTGGGAGGACCATCTCCGCTTCGCCATCACCGCGGAGGAGTGGGACGTCCGTCGCGATCAGCTCGTCAGTGCGTGGGCCTACTGAAGCCGACTCCTGGGCCTACTCACGGCGACCACTGGGTTGTCTACTGGGCCTGATCCCGCAACACCCGTCGGAGGATTTTGCCCGACGCTGACTTGGGAATGGCGTCGATGATCTCGATTCGACGCAACTGCTTGTAGTGAGCGACCTGGCTGGCGACGAACTCGCGGATCTCGTCGGGAGTCGCTGAGTGGCCCTCTTTGAGG
>JBBRSC010000181.1:0-6940 GCA_038245795.1 Acidimicrobiales bacterium | reverse complement strand
CAGTGTCGCGTGCTGACCGACTCGGGTACACCCCTCGACTACGCCGGCCAGAGTGGCGCGATCGACATGCTGCCGTCAGGGGAGCCCGGCGAAGCCCGCTACGGCGTAATGCGGTTCGCCGCCAATGGCGCCCTCGATCAGCTCTCGGTTCGGTCCGCTCGGAGCGCTGATCTCGCAGCGGCGACCGCACCAACCATTGCCGACCCGACCACCGGGCCTCCTGCCGACGGTATCTTGAAACTCGGAATCATCCTTCCGAGGTCTGGTCCGGATGTTGAGCTCGGGCGGGCGCAGCGGGCCGGAATCCAATTGGCAATCGCTGAGATCAATGGTGCTGGCGGCGTCCTCGGCGATCCGATCGAAACGGTCGACCTGGATTCCGGCGAAGCCCCCGGTCCGGTGAGCGAATCTGCGGTCACGACGGCGTTGTCGAAGGGAGTCGATGCCATCCTCGGCGCCGGCTCATCGCTGATGACGGCCTCGATCGCCGAGCGGGTGTTGGCGGCGGGCGTGATCCTGTTCTCCTCGTCCGCCACCGCCGAAACGATCGTGAAGGACACTCGCGGATTGTTCTTCCGTGATGCACCCTCTGATGCGCTCCAGGGCCAGGTGTTGGCCGAGGTGGTGGCCGCCGACGGATTCCTCAAGCCGATCCTGGTCGTCGAACGCGATCTGTATGGCCAGCTCTTCGGACTGCAGGTTGCGAGCGGGCTCAAACGACTCGGCGGTGGGGCCACAGCCACCGTGCTCTTCGATGCCAACGCGGCCGACTACAACGATGTGGTCGCCGCCATCAAAGGCGGTGTTGCGGACTCGTTGGTGTTCATCGGCGACGATCCCTCGTTGTCTCGAATCTTCGACGGCCTCTTCGCAGCGGGTTCGATCACCACGAAACCGCCATGGTATGTGGGGAACCTCGGCCCGGGCTTGGCGGTTCCGTGACAACCCGACTCAGCTGAGGCCGACCTCGGTCAGCACCACCTCGGGTTCGGCAACCATCCCGACGTAGAACGGTCCGAATTCTGCGTAGATCGCCGAGCCCTCATCGAAACGCATCGTGTAGACGACGTCCTTGATGTCATCAGGATTCACACAGAACAGGGTGACGCCCCACTCGTAGTCGTCGGTACCGGTGGAACCCGTGATCACTTGGGTGACCCGGCCGGCGAATTGGCGACCCGACGCACCGTGGGCGTACATGATCTCCTTGCGTTGCTCGAAGGGGAGCGTGAACCAGTTGGCGTCACCCTCCCGCTTCTTCGACATCGGGTAGAAGCAGAACGCCTGTTTCCCCACCGGCGGCAGCTCCGGGTAGAGACGCATATTGCGCATTTCTTCGGGTACACCTTGGGCGTACTCCGAGATCTCGGTCATCGACACATAGCTGTCGACCAGATCGAGACCGGCCAATGCCAGCGCCGTCTGGACCCGACGAAGCTTCCACTGGTCCTTGCTCAGAACCATCGTGCACACATCAGCCTTGTGGCCGAGCATCGCCGCCGTCACCACCTGATCGCCGTCGGTCGCCGCATCCTTCAGCGCCGCCAGAACCGCGTCGCGATCGGTCAACGGGCCGAGCTTCCAGAACAGGTGGGCGACGGCCAGGCCAACGGACGGTGTAGCTGCTTCGGGCATGTCGTCAGGCTACGACCTGGGGCCCAACTCCACCGCAGCGGCGATCGGCGGGAGCCGTGCGATGTCTCAGGTGACCACGCGGCGAAAGGCCTCAGCCAGGACGCCTTCGGCCAACCCGCATTCTTTCGCTGTCGCCGCGCCCCACGATCGAATCACCTCATCGAGATCAGACCACCCGGCGTTCTGGCTGACGTGACATCGAAGGGCCTTGATTTTGAGGTCCATGGTCTCGGTGATGTCGACGTGGATCCTCGAGCGTTCGGGGGTGGTTGGCCCCGCCATCAACCACATCTCAGGAACCGACCACGGCTCGTGGCCTTCCGCCAGCAACTCCGGATGGGCATGCGGATTGCGGCTGTCGGGGTAGACCGCGGCGATGGCAGCTGTGCCCGCGGCCAGATGATCGGGATGACTGGCGAAGATCCGATCCAGGTTCAGCTCGGACGATTGGGTTACAACGCGTTGCGGGCGGACCTGACGGATGACCCGGCTGAGGTCACGCCGAAGTTCGATGGTGGCATGCACGGCGCCATCTGGATAGCCCAACCACACCAGATCGGTGACGCCGACGACTGCCGCCGCGGCAGTCTGCTCCACGATTCGACCAGCCCCGATCTGCTCCGGGGTGAGCGTGCGATCGTCGCTCCCAGCTTGACCATTGGTCACCATGCAGTAGGTGACAACACTTCCGGCGGCCGTCCACGTCGCCACCGAACCCGCCACGCCGAAATCGACGTCGTCGGGATGCGCGCAGATGATCAAAATGCGTTCCGGGGTTTCGATGTCAGGCACCGCCTCAGGCTACGTCAGGGTCTCCGGACCCGAAACCGCACTCAAGCAAAACGGGTGGCGGACACACCGCGGGCAAAGCCGTACATGGTGATACCACCGCGACGGGCGGTCTCGACCGCCAATGACGACGCTGCGCTCACCGACACCAACGTCGGAATGCCCGCCGACCACGCTTTCTGCACCATCTCGAAGCTCGCACGCCCAGAAATCCACACTCCGAGTTCGGTGCCGGGCAATCGATCATCGAGTCGCAGGCGGCCGATCACGGCATCGAGCGCGTTGTGCCGACCGATATCTTCCCGCACCACCAGCGGCTCACCAGTGACACGATCGAACGCCGCCGCGGCGTGGGAGCCGCCCGTCTTGTCGAAGAGGAATTGTCCCGGTCGGATCGCCGCGTCCAGCGCCACACGTACGTCATCGCGCAGATCTTGGGGGGTCAGGGGCTGGAGCCGATCCGCCAGAGCGTCGATCGAGTCGCTTCCGCACCATCCGCACGACGATGTCGTGATCCCCAACCGCGGGGTCGGTTCGACGGTGCGGCCAGTCGTCTCAACGGTCACGACGTTGAATTCGGTGTCGGCTGCCTCGCCCGTCCCGCAGTAGCGGACCGTAGCGATCGTTGCGCCAGCCAACCATCCCTCGGCGTGACAGAAGCCGACTGCCAACTCGAAATCATTGCCGGGGGTCCGCATGGTGGTGGCGACGAGTTGACCGTCGAGCCGGATCTGCAGGGGTTCCTCAACCAGGACGTCGGTCGGACGACGTTGGCTGTGCTGGGCATCAAGGCGCTCGACCATCACCCGTTCTACTCGACGACCCATCTGCTCAGTCTCCCTCATCCGGTGGCGCGCCCCGGGACGCGGTCCGGCCCCCGCCCACCGCCATGATGGCGTGGAACGGGGGCCGGCAGATCACACTCGACCGGGGGTCGAGATCCGATCAGTAGTCCATGTCTCCCATGCCGCCGCCCGCGCCGGCGCCCGACTTCTCGGGAGCGTCGGAGATGACGGCCTCGGTGGTGAGGAAGAGGGCCGCAATCGAGGCTGCGTTCTGCAGAGCCGAGCGGGTCACCTTGGCGGCATCGATGATGCCAGCGGCGACCAGGTCCTCATACTCGCCGGTGGCCGCATTGAGACCTTCTGAAGGCTTCGTCATCGAGCGAACCTTCTGCACGACGACACCGCCTTCGAGTCCGGCGTTCTCGGCAATCTGCTTCATTGGAGCTTCGAGTGAACGCAACACGATGCGAGCACCGGTTGCCTCGTCGCCGGAGAGCGACTCGATGACCTTTTCGACGCCAGCCTGCGCACGGAGCAACGTGACGCCACCACCGGCGACCACACCTTCCTCGATGGCTGCCTTGGTCGTAGAGACCGCATCTTCGATGCGGTGCTTCTTCTCTTTGAGCTCCACCTCGGTGGCTGCGCCGACCTTGAGGACCGCAACGCCGCCGGACAACTTGGCGAGACGCTCCTGGAGCTTTTCGCGGTCATAGTCGGAGTCGGTGTTCTCGATTTCGGCTTTGATCTGCGCAATGCGGCCATCGATATCGTCCTTGGTGCCCTTGCCCGAGACAATGGTGGTCTCATCCTTGGTCACGACGACCTTCTCGGCTTGACCGAGCAGCGCAATGTCGACGTTCTCGAGCTTGAGCCCGACCTCTTCAGAGATGACCTGGCCGCCGGTAAGGATCGCCATGTCGGCGAGCATCGCCTTGCGGCGCTCGCCGAACCCGGGAGCCTTCACGGCCACCGAATTGAAGGTGCCACGAATCTTGTTGACCACGAGAGTCGCAAGGGCTTCGCCTTCGATGTCCTCGGCGATGATCGCCAGGGGACGACCGGACTGCATGACCTTCTCGAGGACCGGCACGAGATCACGTACGGCAGTGATCTTCGATGACACAAAGATGATGTACGGATTGTCGAGCACGGCTTCCATACGCTCGGTGTCAGTGACCATGTAGGGCGAGATGTAGCCCTTGTCGAAGCGCATGCCCTCGACGAGGTCCATCTCCATTCCGAACGTGTTCGACTCTTCGACGGTGATGACGCCGTCCTTGCCCACCTTGTCGATGGCCTCGGAAATCATTTCGCCGATCTCCTTGTCGGCGGACGAAATGCCGGCGACCTGGGCGATCTGCTCTTTGGAGTCAACCTCGACGGACACCTCTTTGATGGTGGCGACGGCAGCCTCGACGGCTGCCTCGATACCACGCTTGATGTCCATCGGATTGGCTCCGGCTGCGAGGTTCCGGAGACCCTCCCGAACCATCGACCACGCCAGAACGGTGGCGGTGGTGGTGCCGTCGCCGGCAACATCGTCGGTCTTCTTGGCGACCTCTTTGACGAGCGCGGCGCCGATGTTCTCAATCGGATCTTCGAGCTCGATCTCTTTCGCGATCGACACACCGTCATTGGTGATCGTCGGTGCGCCCCACTTTTTGGCGAGCACAACGTTACGGCCCTTGGGGCCGAGGGTGACGCGTACGGCGTCAGCCAGTTGATTCATGCCCGACTCGAGCTTGCGACGAGCGGTTTCGTCGAATGTGATGTCCTTGGCCATGGAAGTCTTCCTGATCTGTGCCCTCGGGGGGCGACCCAATGGTGTCCGCGCCCGAGATCCGAGCGCTGGCACTCGCGGTCGGCGAGTGCTGATTGTTTAGCACTCTCGATGGCCGAGTGCTAAGCGCCCCCCCGAGGAAATCCTGAGAACTGTCTGGGAGTTGGGGGTCGCGTGGGTACTCTGACCCCGTGAAGGTGCTGATCATCGGGGCCGGGGTCGGTGGACTGGGCACGGCACTCATGCTCTCCCGCGATGGTCATGACGTCACGCTGGTCGAACGGGATGCGACGCCGTTGCCGGCAGATCCGGCCGGCGCGTTCGCATGGAATCGGCGCGGCGCGCCCCAAGTTCGGCATTCACACGCCTTCCTTGCTCGACTCAGAAATCTCCTTCGCGACGAATACCCCGATGTCCTCGACGCGTTGTACGACGCCGGAGCGACCGACATGGATTTCATTGCCATGCTCCCTGACGGAATGGACCACACCCGTTTACCGGGCGACGAGGATCTCGTGGCGCTCGCGTGTCGTCGGACGACGTTCGAATGGGTACTCCGGCGCATCGTGATCGACGAGCACAACGTGACGCTCCTCGATGGCCACGGGGTCAAGGCGCTTACTGGTTCGCCAACGACAGCGGAAACTCCCGCCATGGTTTCGGGCGTCGTCCTCGACGACGGGACCGAGATCGTTGCTGATCTGGTCGTCGCCTCGCCGGGCCGACGGTCTTCGATCCCCGAGTTGTTGGCTCCGCTCGGCGTCACGATCGAGGAGCACGTCGAGGACACCGGCATCATCTATTACTCGCGATTCTTCGAGCTGCGCGACGGCGCTGACTGGCCGGTGCAGATGGGCCCCATCGGTGGAGATCTCGGGTATCTCAAGTTCGGTGTGTTTCGGGGTGACAATCGGACGTTCTCGGTGACGTTGTCGACACGCTCGCACGACGACGAGTTGCGCTCGATGTTCCTGGATCCCGACGTGTTTCTCCGTGCCGCCGAAGCGCTACCAGCGACCGCCGCCTACGTTGATGGCCGCGCACGACCAATCACCGATGTGTATGTGATGGCGAAGCTCTTGAACCGCCATCGCCGCTTCACCAACGCCGAAGGGACGCCACTGGTGGTCGGTTTCAGCGCCGTTGGCGATGCCCATACATGCACCAATCCCCTGTACGGACGAGGGTGCAGCCTTGCCATGGTCCAGGCAGATCTCTTGGCACGATCGCTCCGGGAGCACCCCGCCGATTCCCTGGCACGGGCGGGCGCCTACGAAGCCGCCACGGCTGCGGAGATTCACCCGTGGTATCGCGCATCTGTCAGCCAGGACCAGGCGAACCGGGCTGAGGTCGAACGTCTGAAGGCCATCGAGTCGGGCGACACCGACGTCTCTACCGATGAGAACCTGACGATCGCGTTGCTGCGCGACGGACTCTTTCCAGCGATGCGAGTCGACCCGGTGGTGTTGCGAGCGTTCTTGCGCATGTTCAACCTGTTGGAGGCGCCCGACTCTTTGATGACCAATTTCGACGTGATCGGTCGGGTCATGACCGTGTTCCAGGATCGCGATCAACGGCCGCCCGAGGAACCACTTGGCCCCAATCGTGCTGCGTTGTTGGAGCTGCTCGCGATCTGAGTTGCGCCGAGCATCAGCCGCCTGCGACAGCGGGGATGATCGACACCGTTTCGCCATCGGGTACCGGCGTCGCCATCCCATCAAGGAAGCGGACGTCGTCATCGGCGACGAAGACATTGACGAAGCGACGCAGGCCGCCGGTCTCATCGATCAAACGTTCGGCGAAACCGGGATGGACGGCCTCGAGCGAAGCCAGAACCTCGCCGACAGTCGAGCCTTCGACTGATACCGCCGACTCGCCGCCGGTCAGGGTACGAAGGGTGGTGGGGATACGGATGGACACACTCATGATCGAACACCTCGGAAGAAAT
>JBBRSC010000180.1:0-6957 GCA_038245795.1 Acidimicrobiales bacterium | reverse complement strand
CGACACCATCATCGGCCCGCGACTCCTCAACCCTGGCGGCGCCGCCCCAGCAAGGGGGATGGTGGAGGTCGAGGCACTCCGCCGCGGACTCGGGGTCCGCTGGTTGATCATCGATGAACTGGCGGCAACCGCGCCCGGATGCGAGCGCCAAGCTGCATCGATTGCAGCGTGGACGGCGAGCGGTGTGCTGGTCGGGCGCGTCCTCGACCTTGATCGTCTTGGCTAACGCCCCGGCGGCGTCAACGCCTCGGTGAGCACGCGGGCGGCGTCGGTCTGTCGGAACTTCGGGGAACCGGGTGCGGAACCGGCCGGCCCGAGTCGAACAACGATGGTGTTGGATCCCGGATCCATCTGCAAGATCTGATCGCCGAGTCCCAGGGCCCAGAACATGTCCTCCGGAGCGCCCGGAGCCATCTGCCGGCGCCTGCCGGTCCAAGCCGCGTCCGGATTGGTGGTCGACGGCGCGTCCGTTGTGGCTGACTCGCCGGCAGTCGCTCGTTGGTTGCCGCCGGTCAGACCGGGCGTGTTCAACCACCAGAGGTAGCCATAACCCTTGTTCAACTCCTGCGACGGTGACAACGACTCCGTTACATAGCTCTCGGGGACGATCTGTTTCGAGCCCCAACGACCCTTCGCCATGAAGAGAGCGCCGAAGCGGGCGGCATCGCGACAGGTGGATTGCACCCCCATGAACGTCAACGAATGTCCCGACGGATCCGACTTGATCGATGTGTCCGACATGCCGAGCGGGCCGAACAGCTGGTCCTTCGCGTACTCGCCCGGCTCGACTCCGGTGGCGACACTGAGCACCCGAGACAGGGTTTGGACGGCGGCGTTGTTGTACACCCAGGTCGTTCCGGGTGGCGACTGCTGATCCAACGCAATCGAGAACGCTGTCTTGTCAGGGGCGCCGGCGGCCATCTTCAGATAGTCCGTGCTGTAGTCCCAGTAGCGCCCCGAGTCCGCCGACAACAGGTTCTTCACTGTGACCGCGTCGCTTGGACCACCCCGCCACTCGGTGATGTATTTCGACGCACGATCGTCGATCGACAACTTGCCGTCCGCCTGTGCCAGACCGACGAGCGACGACGTGAACGATTTCGACATCGACCACACCTCCTGCGGTGTGGATTGTCCGCCGCCGCGCCAGTACGACTCGGAGACGACATGGCCGTCTCGGAGCACGAGAAAACAGGTTGACCCCGCCAGCTCGGCGTCGATCCGAATCTCGTCGAGCTTGGCAGGATCGAAGCCGGCGGATTCCGGAGTGACGGGGGCGAAGTCGGGCGGGGGAGCGTCCGGACTGGGTGCCGCCGTCGTGGTGGTCGTGGTCGTGGTCGTCGCGCCCGCAGAGGTGGGGATGGGTCCGTCGGTCGGAGTTGTCGTCGCTGTCGTTCCGGAACACCCGACGAGCGTGAGCATCAGCAGCGCGGCCGCGCATCGACCGACGAGGCCTGACGTGGTCGATCTCGGTCTGGGGGAGGCCCGCACGAGGCAAACTTTACGAGTTCGCGTCGAGGCGGCCATCAACGATGTGCACCGTTCGATCGGCGTAGTGCGTCATGCGGGTGTCGTGGGTGATCACGACCGCAGCCGTCCCCCGCTCGTGCATTTCGTGGTGGATCAACTCCATGACCTGTTCGCCCAACTTGGTGTCGAGCGCAGACGTCGGCTCGTCGAACAGCACGAGTGTTGGCTCGTTCATGAGCGCCCGCCCAATGGCCACGCGTTGACGCTCGCCGCCAGAGAGTTTGCCCGGCTGATTGTCGGCACGGTGCGACAGGCCCAGCGATTCGAGCAACGCGTTGGCTCGTTTCACCGAGTCGCCGCGTCGACCGGCGATCTCGTCGACGACCAACAGGTTCTCCCGAGCGGTCAGGAACGGCACCAGGTTCACACTCTGGAAGACGAATCCCACCATCGTCCGTCGGAACTCGGTGAGTTCCTTGGGGCTCGCCGACGTGATGTCGATGCCGCCGATCACCACCTGGCCGGACGTCGGCGTGAGGAGGCCGCCAGCAATCGACAACAGGGTCGTCTTACCCGAACCGGACGGGCCGATCAGTGCCACGATCTCGTCGCTACGAACGTGCAACGTTGCCGAATCGAGTGCCACGGTCTCGGTTTCGCCCGAACCGTAGACCTTCCGGACATCGATGAGTTCGGCGGCGAACTCGTGCTTCGGCGCCGCTTGGCGTTTCGCCACCCGTGTACTCATGTTCCTCCTCCGATGGCCGCGGCCGGGTCGATTTTGATGACGCGTCGCAACGAGACAAGTCCGCCGAGGATCGCCGCCGATCCGAGGCCGCCGATGGTGATGAAGATCCGGTTCGCCGACAAGGCGAACGGCAGACCGGACGGCGCGCTGATCGCCAGGGGTGCCACCACCGCGAGTCCGATGGCGAAGGCGATGATCGACACCACCATCGATTGCACGAGCACACCGAGGAACAGTTGGCGAGAGCTCGACCCGATGGCTTTGAGCACCCCGTAGATCGGAACACGTTCGAGCGTCAGAAAGGCGAAGAACAGGCTCACGACCAGCGCCGCCACCAGCAACGTGGTGACAATGATCAGGGTGAACACGCTGTTCTGCGAGGCGACACCCGGGGTGGCATTCACGGCGTCGTCGCTGCTCAGCGTCGATGTGGCCCCACCGGTCGCCGCATCAATTGCTGCGGTCACATTGGTGATGTTGGAACCGCGTGCAACATCGAAGGTCAACGCCTGGACGATTTCGTCCCCGACGGTGGACTCGGGCCGGATCTGTCGGGTTGTCGATCGCCAGGTGTCGAGGTTGACCCAGAGCAGCGAGTTCTGCAGATACCTCGTATCCTTCACGAAACCCACGATCTTGATGGGTGTCGCCGGACCGAGCTGTACGCTCCCGCCCACCTTCACCCCTGCCTGTTCGAGACGTTCGTCGGCGTAGGCCTCGCCCGGCGCCGGCGGCGAAGGTAGGACCGACGAACCGGTCTCGTAGCCGGCCACACCAACGTCGGTGTCGGTCCCATCGATCTTCGCTGATCCGAACGTCAGACCGAATCCCGAGACCTGTGACACTCCTGGGACGGCCTCGACCCGAGCGCGAACCTCGGGAGTGACACGCGACCTGAAAAACGAATCTCGGGCCGACGTCGACAACACGAATCCGTCGCGCTCCTGGGCGCGCACTGCGCCGGTGCTGCCAGCGGTCAGGCCGTCGAGCAATCCGCCGAGAAACAACAACAGCAACGCCAGAACCGCCAAGGCAGCGGTCGCCACGCCGAAGCGTCCGGGACGCCGCCGGAGCTCGCGAAGCGCGATTCTCACGAGCTCGCTCCCTGAAGTCCGGTGGCGGCGACAGGGTCGATCTTGACGATCCGACGAATCGCGCCGAGAGCG
Source organism: Acidimicrobiales bacterium (assembly GCA_038245795.1). GTDB lineage: Bacteria > Actinomycetota > Acidimicrobiia > Acidimicrobiales > Microtrichaceae > JBBRSC01. Next base: position 3,573 of record JBBRSC010000180.1, on the reverse strand, counting down.
GTGCCCACTAACGCAAGCACTAACACCACTCCGGTGGTAGCGAGTGCCGAGGCGAAATCGAGCGTCACTCCCACGCTCTTCAGTGGAATGCTCACCAGCGCCTGCAGCATGCAGGCCAATACTGAGCCGGCCACCACCACCATGACGACCTGGATCAACAACGCTTCCACCAACGTGCTGCTCTTGGCCCCCATGGCGCGCAGCACGGTGAGTGTTGACGTCTTCTGAGCAGTGAGGATCAGGAAGAACAACCCACAGGTCAACAGCACCACGAACCTCAACAGGTTGATGATCGTCGAGAACGTCGTCGACACCGACGCCACGACCGGTGCGTTGTCGGCGGCGTCGCCCCGGGTGAGGGCCTGCACGTTCGGCACCGCGGCGTTGACCCGTTCGACCAGCGTCTTGGGCGACACGCCGGGTCCCGGTTGAAGGACGAACGCGGTCGGCGCAATCTCCGCGGCGTCGGGATTCCGCGCAGCGGCGGCCCGCGCAACGGTCTCCCATGACATGAACAGGGCAGGGCGCACGCCGTAGACAAGGTCCTTCGTGCGTCCGACGATCGTCAGCTCGATGTCGCCGGGTTCGATTCTCACGGTGGAACCCAAGCGGAGGCCTTTGTCCTCGAAGTCGGTTGGGGCGAGGATTTCGTTGGGCTGGGTGGGTCGTACGCCATCGACGAGGGTCTTGGGGCCACCCAAGCCCCCCAGGTCGTATCCCCAGACCGACGCATCGAGCAGCCGCAACTTCGGGTCGGCATCGGCCCGTGACGTATCGGTACTGATCGTGTACCCGCCGACGTTCAGTCGACCGAAATCGGACACACCATCGACGGCGCCGACGGTCGCGAGGTCATCCAGTGACACTCGCGACCCTTCGAGGTCCCCTTTGGCGTCGCGAGACAGCACGAGGACCTGGGCGTCCTGGGCTCGAATGGCGCCGATGAACTGGGTGACCAGTCCGTCGAGGAGCGACTGCTGAAACAGGATGAGGAACACGAGGAGCCCGACCGCGGCAGAGAGCAACGCAAACCGGGTCCGAGCGCGTCGCATTTCTTTGAGCGCAAGAAACAACGTCTCAGCCGATCGCCCAGATGTGCTGTCCGTCGTCATTTCCGGGGATGCGATGACCTGCGCCAGAACGAACGAGTGCGCGTTCCAGGCGGATGCGGTTGTACCGCTGGATGGCGATGAACGGGAGGTTGATCACAACGACGAGCGCGATGTTGATCAGCGCAAACCACCAGTCGCTCCACAGGAAGAAGGTGGGACCGAACGCGATGATCCGCCAGTGGCACCGCTCAGCGCGGCGAGTCTCGAGGACGAACCTCACCAGGGTGTCGGCCTTGCCATCTCGGAGGTTCCGCTTCGACATGCCGCCTCGGAAGAAGTCGCCGAACTCGGGTACCGAGTCCTTCCAACGTTGGATGTGAAGGACATGCTTGTAGAAGTGCAGGCTGCGTTCCGGGGTTCGGATCCGCATGAGGAAGCCATCATCGGTGAGCGCGTCGTCGGACCATCGCACGGCGCGAAAGCCGATGAGCATCGTACTGACCATCCACACCAACGAGGTGGCGGCGACCAGCGTCAGTCCTTGAAACGGGGAGTACACGAACGGAGCCTACGACTCGGACTCGACGTGTGACCGATGCCGCCTGATCGGGATCTCGCGACCGCGCCAGATCACCGTTCGGCGGAACGCCGTGCGGTAGACCGAGCAGGCGAAAGTCATGAAGAAGAACAGCAGGAGCAGCGGGAACAGCACCGCCGCGAACACTGAGAAATTGCCGACCCGACGGAACAGTACGGTCAGCTGGACGACCGCCGCGATGTACAGAAGGGCCGTCGTCCACAACGGAACATCCCCCCGACCGATCGACTGTTCAACCAACTGGATCGTGATTGACAGCAGCGCAGTGACCCAAGCGAAGATCACGGCCAGCCACCGCAGGCTGGTTGAGACGGCCCCCGTTGCGAAGTTTTTCGTCCATCCCTCGACGAGCTGAGACACTCCGACCGGGTACATGCGGAACCGTATCGAGGGGTGTCCGCCGAGCACCGTTACAGCGCGTCCGTCGTCCTGGTAGCGCCGGCACAGCGCCAGGTCCTCGACGACTGCGTCGCGCACCGCGGCATGGCCTCCGCAGACTTGATAGTCCGTCACTGAGGTGACGATGACGGGCCCGAAGACACCGGTGGGCATGGGCCGACCCGCGCCGGCACCCATGATCGCGATCACGTTGAACAGAGCGGACACCTGCTCGTAGGCGCGGATGACCTGATGCCACGGTTGGACCGAGACGATGCCGTGGTGACGGTCGTGCTGTTCGAGCACGACGTCGAGGGCGCCCGGATCGACCCGCACATCGGCGTCGAGGAACATCAGGCGGCCAGTGGTGGCGTCCGCAGCGCCGGTATGGCAGGCCCATGGCTTCCCGCACCAGCCGTCGGGCAGATCAGGGGCCGTAATGAGGTCCACGAAGTCGAACGAGCGAGCGATCTCCGCAGTGTGGTCGGTTGAGTGGTCGTCAACGACGATGACTCGGGAGCCGATCGGCCGGCCGATCCCGAGATCACCGAGCAGATTCGCCAAACTGGCTTCCTCGTTCCTTGCGGGAATGACGATCGTCAGATCACGGCCGTGGGGATGATCCGCCAGTGGCTCGGTGTCTGCTCCACTCGGAAGCTGCACAGGCGAGACCGAGCCGATCGTCCGAAGACGACCGAACGCCAAGAAGCCGCCGATCAGCGCCACCCCGACGATCCACTGCGTGGTCATTTGGTCACCCTTCGCAATGTACTGAACCTTCTACCCACCATCAGGCAACTCGAAACGGCGGGATGCCGAGTAGTCGAGATGTAATTCGTGGCCGTTGTCGATTTGGATGCACGTCAGGCTCAACCCTTGATGAGACTCCGGCCGATCACCTCTTTCATGATCTCCGTGGTGCCGCCATAGATCGAGCTGATTCGGGCGTCCTGGAAGGCCCGGGCAATCGGGTACTCCATCATGTAGCCGTAGCCGCCGTGGAGTTGCAGGCACGTGTCCATCACCCGCTTTTGCAACTCGGTGCACCACCACTTCGACATGGCGGCCTCCTCGGCGGTCAGGGTGCCCTCGTTCAACGCCAGTACCGAGGCATCCACGAAGGCCTGGCCCACCTCGATTTCGGTCGCCATCTCGGCCAGTCGAAACTTGGTGTTCTGGAGTTCGGCAATGGGCTTGCCGAAGGCCACGCGTTGCTTGCAGTACTCGATGGTCCAGCCGAGAGCCGCCCGGGCGTGGGCGACACCAGCCACAGCGATGCCGAGCCGCTCCTGGGGCAGATTGCGGACGAGGCAGAGGAAGCCTTGGCCCTCTCCACCGAGCAGGTTGGCGACCGGCACTCGGACATCGGTGAAGAACAACTCGGCCGTGTCCTGGGCGTGCAGGCCGATCTTGTCGAGGTTCCGGCCGCGTTCGAACCCCGCCATTCCGCGTTCCAAAACCAGCAACGAGATCCCGGCGTGCTTCGCGGTCGGGTCGGTCTTGGCAGCCACGATCACCAGATCGGAGTTGATGCCGTTGGTGATG
>JBBRSC010000179.1:0-7047 GCA_038245795.1 Acidimicrobiales bacterium | reverse complement strand
CTTTGTCGGCCGCAGCAATGTGGTCACGCCCGTGCTGTTCATCCTCTCCGCCGCGTCGATGACCGTCGGCAACCTGATCGCACTTCGCCAGACCAACGTGGTCCGGATGCTGGCTTATTCGGGGATCGCACAAGCTGGATTCATCCTGGCGCCGTTCGTGGTGGCGGACAAGGCACCCGCGGCGTTGTCGGCGGTGATTGTGTACCTGGTGATCTACGGGGCGATGAACCTCGGTGCGTTCGCCGTCGTCATCGCGGTGGCCCGGAAGACCCGATCCGCCGAGATCGATTCCTGGAAGGGACTTTTTCAGTACGCACCCGGCCTGACCGTGTTGATGACTGCGTTCCTGGCGTCCCTCATCGGTATTCCGCCCCTCGGCGGTTGGTACGCGAAGTTCGGAGTGATGAAGGCGTTGCTCAGCCCGGGCACCGGCTGGGGGTATGCGTTGGCGATCTTCCTGGCTGTGAACACCGCTATTGCGGCGGCGTACTACCTCAAGGTCGCGCGGGTGATGTGGTTCGAAGACGCTCCGGATGGCGACGTGTCCCCGGTCCAGGTGCCGCCATCGTTGCGGATCGCTTTGGGGATCTGCGTGATTGCCACGGTGGTCTTCGGCGTGCTGCCGAACCTGCTGACGCAGGCGACCGTCGCGGTGGGCGGCTGACGCAATCGTTGGCTCCGCGGGGCCAGTGACGGGGAGCAACCGCGATGTTGATCCGGTTCGATGAGTTCCAGGAGCGATGTCTCTACGACCCCGATCATGGGTTCTTCGCCACGTCGGGCGGAGCTGGTCGGCGAGGAGACTTCATCACGAGCCCCGAGGTCGGGCCCCTGTTCGGGGAGGTTCTCGCCAACATGGCGCGTTCATTATGGGAGGAGATGGGTCGACCTGCCGACTTCCAGATCGTCGACGTCGGCGCCGGTCGCGGGGCACTGTTGGCATCGATGCGGCGTGCCTGGCTGGCCCACTCTGAGGCGGCCCCGCCCGGATCGATAGGTTCCGATCGGGCTGTGCGATGGCGTGCCGTCGAGCAGTCGGCGGCTCTGAGGGCCGCCGCCGCCGAACTCCTTGGTCCGGAGGTGGAGGTCAACGGAAGCGTTGGCGACGAGCCGATCTTCGGTCTGGTCATCGCCAACGAGCTCCTCGACAATCTGGCGGTCAGGATCCTGGAACGGACCAGCGACGGATGGTCTGAGGTCTGGGTTCGCATCGATGACGACGGAGCCTGCGAGGTACTCCGGCCGCTCGATCCTGGTACCGCGATGTCGGTCCTTGAACAGCACTCGACCGTCGAGGTGGGGACGCGGTACCCCGTCCATCACACAGCAACACGTTGGGTGGACGAAACGTTGGACCGGATCTCGGCGGGTCGACTGGTGGTCATTGACTATGGGGTGACGACCCTGGCCGATCTGGCCGATCGCGCCTGGCTCCGGACGTACCGCGCCCACGAGCGGGGCCACGATCCCTATGACTCGCCAATGGAGCGTGACATCACGGTCGACATCGTGGTGGATCAGTTGACGACGCCGTCGCGCCTCGGCACCCAAGCGGAGCGGCTTCACGAGTGGGGGATCGACACGTTGGTCGCGGAGGGTCGTCAGATCTGGGCGGAACGGGCGCATATCGGCGACCTCGCGGCCATGAAGGCCAGGAGTCGCGTGAGCGAGGCTGAAGCACTGGTCGACGAGTCGGGTCTCGGCGCATTTCTCGTGCTCGAGTGGGACGTCGACCAGTAACAACTCTGAACCACGCCGGAACGGGTGTGACGAGATCGGGTGTCCGTGACAGGGTGCGCCCCGACGGGCCAGACTGTGGACATGGGCGAGACACCACCGGCTGTTCCGGAACCGGCGACTCCAGTGGTGGAGTTCTACTGGCGACCGGGCTGTGGCTTCTGTTCCATGCTGCGGCGCGGTTTAGAGAAGCGCGGGATCGACACCGTCGACCACAACATCTGGGACGAACCCGAGGCCGCGGCTCGTGTGCGGTCCGTGGCGCGGGGGAGCGAGACGGTTCCGACGGTGTTCATCGGCGAGTGGTCAGCGGTGAACCCGAGTGCCGCGGACATACAGCGACAGCTCGACGCTCGACGCTGACCGCTGAGAGCGGCCCTCAGTTGGTCGTCTGGTCGAGCGCCCATAACTGGTCGTAGAGCTGATCGAAGATCGTGGCGACGGCGGCGCCTCGCGCTCCCATATCGTGGAGAGGTCGGCGCTGTGCGGCGGCTTCGGCGATGACGACTCGATGGGGAACGACGGGTTCCCAGAGTGCTGACGATCCGACGGTCCGACTCAACGCCTCGCGGTGTGCCACGGCGTCCATCGAACGCGCTGGCACGCGGTTCAGGATGACACCGGCGAGCTCGAGTTCGCCGTTGAAGTTGGACCAGGTTCGTTCGATGAGATCAGCCACGGGAGCAACACCACGAAGGCTCAGGGCGGTGGGTTCAACGACGACGATGGTCCGGTCGGCGGCGGCGAGGCCGTTGGTGGTGAGATCGCCGAGGGAGGGCGGGCAGTCGATGAGGACCATGGCGTAGCTGCTGGTGATGCCTGTGAGTGCTCGGCGCAATCGCATCTGCGGTTTTGTGGCACCGAGCAATTGCTCGACACCACTGCGGAGTACCTCGAGTTGTTGGAGTCCGGCGCTGGCCGGGATGACGTCGACCAGATGGCCCCAGGCGGTGTTGGTGATCGCCGACTTGGCAGCACCACCGCGGGGCGCAGCCAGCACGTCGCCGATCGTCCGTTTCACGGTGGTCGGGTCGACGCCGAGCACCCACGTGGAGGCGGCTTGCGGATCGAGGTCGACGACAAGCACGCGATGGCCACGGGCGCGAGCGGCTGATGCCAGCCCGACAGTGATGGTGGTCTTTCCGACGCCACCCTTCTGGTTCACAATCGCAACCGTCGAGCTCACGGCGTCATTCTCGCAGACTCAGCCCGGCACCGATTCTCGGCACCAAACGTTGCACCTGGCGCACGTGCGCGCAACAACTCCGCCGTCGTGAGGGATCCCTCTCCGCGTGATGGCATCGCTGGCCTAACGTCGCCGTCATGACGGACCTCCTGACCGATGCCCAGACGTTGTTGCCGGAACTCATCGAGTGGCGCCGAAGAATCCATCGACATCCCGAACTCGGGATCGAGAACCCGGTCACCCAACAGCTCATCGTCGATGCGCTCGAGCCGCTCGGCGTCGATGACCTGTCGACGGGCACTGCCATCACGTCGGTCACGGCGACGATCACGGGAGCGCTTCCTGGCCCCACCATCATCCTGCGAGCCGACACCGACGCCCTGCCCATGACCGAGGACACTGCGTGGGATCACCGGTCTGAAATCGACGGACGTGCGCACGTCTGCGGTCATGACGCCCACGTGGCGATGCTCCTGGGCGCCGCGAAGTTGCTGGTCGATCGACGGGAGTCGCTGGCGGGCACGGTTCGGCTGGCATTCCAGCCCGGCGAGGAGGGGTTCGGGGGCATGGTGCACATGCTGAAGGAGGGCCTGCTGACGAATGGCCTGGATGCGAAACCTGAGGCCGCGTTTGCCATTCACATCACGCCGAACCTTCCCCTGGGCATGGTCGGGGGTCGCTCCGGCTCGTTGATGGCGTCGACCGACGACTTCAAGGTCACCGTCAGGGGTCGCGGCGCCCACGCCTCGACCCCCCACTTCGGCAACGACCCCATCCCGGTAGCGGCCGAGATGATCATGGCATTGCAGACGCTGGTGACCCGCCGCATCAATGCGTTCGACCCGGCGGTTGTCACGGTTGGCCATCTCACCGCCGGCACAACCACCAACGTGATCCCCGATCATGCGTGGTTTGAGGGAACCATGCGTACCGTCTCGTCCGCCGCCCGCTCACAGATCCGCGAGGGGTTCGAACGCGTCGTGCGCGGTATTGCGTCAGCGCACGACTGCGAGGTGGACATCGAGTTGGTGGCCGGCTATCCCGTGACGGTCAACGATGGAGGTGTCCATCAGTTCGCGTCAGATCTGGTGCGCGACCTCACCGGCGACGGAAGCTGGTACGAGTTCCCAACGCCGATCATGGGCGCCGAAGACGTCAGCTATCTCTTCGAGGAAATCCCCGGTGCCATGGTCTTTCTCGGGGTGTGCCCCGAGGACATCTCGAACTCACTCCTTGCGCCGTCGTGCCATTCGAACCTGATGCGGTTGAATGAGCGGGCGATGCCCACCGGAGCGGCGCTGCATGCATCGTTCGCCCTGAAATGGGCGGAGCGTTCGGCGGCCTGATTCAGCGAGCGTCGACAATGTCGATGTCGGTGATCCCGAAGATCAGCATCGCGTCGATGTACGGGTCCGGGTCGTCAGTTCCAATCCACGGCCAGGCGCGGAGTTGGGCACGGCTCCGTCGTCCGAATGCCGCGCGGACGTACTCGAACGCAGGTATCGACAGTCTTACTGTTGGATATTCGCCACTGGTGCGGGTCCGTTCGCCGACCATGATCTCGATGGGGGGGAGCTGTTGTTCGGTGATGCCGCTGAGCAACTTTCCGACCACCCAACCCGACAGCGGATTGACGACGGTGTCATCGGCACCACCGGGTTGTCCGACGGTGCCTCGCACGTCTTGTTCGTGGGTCCAGGCATCGAGAATCAATTCAGGGCGGACCTCCTCTGCGGTTCGGAGGGCAGATTCGAAGATCGGTCCGATCTCGTCCCATTCGTCAAGGATCTCGGTCAGATTCCGCTCCGCCCGTTCGTCCACCTGACGTTGAGTCCACCAGTCCTCGGTGACGCCGTCCATGCGGCCCGCAATTCCATCCGAGTTGTTGCCGACCAAGTGAGCGAAGGTGTCCTTGACTGTCCACTTCGGGCAGGCCGCCACCACAAGTCCGGCTTGCTCATCGTCGAGGGCTCGTCCGAGTTCCATCAGTCGGCTGCGGATGTTCACGTAGGCCTGTGCTCGGTCCATCGACGCATCGTAGGGGTCAGGGATTGGCGCCCGGTTGTGCTCGCGCTCCGCCGATGGCACCGGGCATCGAACGGTCCGGGGGCGGGTTCTGGGTGTCGACCGGTTCGCCTCGGTACCTCGGAGTGTTCGCTGCCCACGTTCCCGCCGGTTCAATCTCCAGGGCGAGGCCGAGGTCGTGGATCAGGTTGCGGGTGTGATCGACGACCGGTGCGGTCACCAACGTGATGACCATTCCCGTCGCGCCGGCTCGCCCGGTCCGGCCGGCTCGATGCTGATAGTCCTTGATGTCTGCTGGCGGATCGAACTGCACGACAGCATCGACTGCGTCGACGTGGATTCCCCGCGCCGCAACGTCGGTCGCCACCAGCGCACGGACTTTGCCAGCGGTGAAGTCTGCGAGTGCCCGGGTGCGGGCGGCCTGGCTCTTGTCGCCGTGCAGAGCCACCGATTTCACGTTCCAACTCGCGAGCTGACGTGAGACTCGATCCGCCCCATGTCGGGTGCGTGTGAAGACAATCACCGACCCGAGCCGATCGATGATCTCGGCGGTCTGACGCACCCGATCAGTATGCGGGGTCACCTTCCAGAACAGATGCTGGATTGCCACCGCCTCGGACTCCGGCGTGACGTCGTGGCGAGCAGGTTGGCGTTGATAGCGGTTGATGAGATCGTCGACATCGCCGTCAAGAGTGGCAGAAAAAAGCAATGTCTGACGGGGACCGGTGATGCGATCGAGGATGGCTCGTACATCGGGCAGGAAGCCCATGTCAGCCATACGGTCGGCTTCATCGACGACGGCGATCTGGACGTCACCCAGCTCAAGGCATCCTTGATCGATCAGGTCCAGCAACCGCCCTGGCGTCGCCACCACGATGTCGACGCCCCGGTCGAGCGCGGATACCTGAGGGGCCAACGGCACACCACCGAAGATCGCGGTGGTCGTTCGCGCGACGGGTCGGCCCAGATGACGGATCTCCTGGTTGACCTGGGCGGCAAGTTCGCGGGTCGGAACGAGAACCAGCCCGGTGGGTCTCCTCGATCGAGCAGGCTCGGTCAGCATCACCAAAGGGATCCCGAAGGCGATGGTCTTACCGGAGCCAGTGGGCGCCCGGGCACAGATGTCCCGGCCGGCCAGCGCGTCGGGAATGGCAGCCTCCTGGATGGGGAACGGCTCGGCGATGCCACGCGTCGCCAGATCAGCTGCCAGCTCGTTGGGCACTCCGAGTTCTCTGAACGTCGCAGACACGACGGGATCCTCTCCGAGATGGGATGGCCCGACGGTAGCGGTCCAGCGGTTGGGTAGTGTCAGCGGGGCACAAACATGCGGGGGACACGATGAACGAACCGACCATCGAGGACTACTTTTTCGAGGACCGCCACTTCCCGCCTTCGGCGGACTTCGTGGCGCAGGCCAACGTCCCGGACGGGTCGCTCTACACCGAGGCTGCCGCCGGTCTCGACGAGTTCTGGGCCCGACAGGCCCGTGATCTGGTCAGTTGGTTCGACGACTTCCACACCACCCTCGAGTGGAAGCTTCCGTATGCCAAATGGTTCGTTGGGGGAACCCTCAACGTGTCGTACAACTGCCTCGATCGTCATGTCGACGCGGGCCTCGGCGATCGGGTTGCGTACTTCTGGGAAGGCGAGCCCGGCGACACCCGCACCATCACCTATGCCCAGCTCCTCGACGAGGTGTGCCGCTGCGCCAACGCCCTCAAGGCGCGCGGTGTGAAGCGTGGTGATCGTGTCGCGATCTACATGCCGATGATCCCCGAGACGGTCGTGGCGATGCTGGCCTGTACGCGCATCGGCGCGGCCCACTCGGTGGTGTTCGGTGGATTCAGCCCGGACTCACTGACGGATCGGATCAACGACGCAGAAGCGGTGGCCGTGATCACAGCTGACGGTGGCTATCGACGTGGTGGGCCGTCGCCTCTCAAGTCCAACGTCGATGCGGCGCTCCCTGGATGCTCGACGGTCCACACGGTCGTCGTCGTCAATCGATGCGACACCGACGTCGAGATGATCGACGGTCGCGACCACTGGTACCACGAGCTCATCGCCGAGGCGTCGTCCGATTGCCCGCCCGAGCACAT
>JBBRSC010000178.1:0-7066 GCA_038245795.1 Acidimicrobiales bacterium | reverse complement strand
CCGGCCGGAAATCGACGCAGATCGGATCCCCACGGCCCAGGCGCCGTTGCCGAAACTGTCGACCCAGCCAACGGGTCCCGCATAGCGGCCGCGTCCGGTGGACTCGAGTTCGGTGATCAATGCCAGGGCCTCGGCGCGGGGCCAACCCCCTACGGCCGGTGTGGGATGGAGCGCAGCGACCAGATCGACCGCTGACGGAGCGGGATGACTGAGTCGACCCTCGACCATGGTCGCGAGGTGTTGAACGCTCCCGGCGGGGACCACCGACGGCTCCGGCTCGGAATCCAGATACGAGCAGAAACTCAGCAGTGCATCGACCACGAAGTCGATGGTGATCTGATGCTCCACGCGGTTCTTCGCGGATGCCAACAGCTCGGCGGCCTGCTGATGATCGCGAGCCGGATCGCCGCTGCGTGGGGTGGTGCCCGCCATGGGATGAGCGCGGACAACGTCGTTGAAACGCGAGACGAGCAGCTCGGGCGATGCCCCCACGAACCCGTCGATACAGAAACGCAATGCCTGCGGGTGGGACCGCGCCAATCGACCGGCGATGGCGACCGGATCGAGGTCGACATCGGCGATGGCGGTCAGGTGTCGCGCCAGAACGGCCTTGGTGAGCTCGCCCGACGCGATGCGTTTGGTCGCCTCCGCAACGGTGTCGCACCACATGTCGGGGTCCATGTCCGACGCGAACTCGACACGGCGCGGGACAGGACGCGGACGAATCTCGGGGATCACTGCGCCGTCGATGATCGACGTCCAGCGGTCTCCGTCGGGAGTGGAGCCGACGATCACCGCGGGCACGACGAAGCTTCCAGCGGCCGAACGATCGAACGGAAGCGCCGCGAAGGCCACCGGACCGCTCGCCGGCCGTCCGATCGAATCGTCGATGTCCATTGATGCCATGCGCTGGCGCACCACGTCGACGTGGTCGACCCACGGCGCTGGTACGTCGATCCGTACTGCTTCCCCCCATCCTCGCAACGAGCGCCGCGGGGAATCGAAACGAACGGTGGCAGTGTCGAGTAGGTCGTCGTCGAGGTGATCCAGCGGTCGGGTCTCACACCTCACGTCGATCAGTGGTCCCGGGTGGCGGAGATCAGCTGCGAGATACCGACGGACAGCAACTGTCGCCGCGCATCGGAGAACCCGCTCGCTCGGAGCTGGCCCATCATGTCGTCTGGTTCGGGGAGGTACGCCACCGATTTCGGCAGATACGAATAGGCGGAGCGATCCGACAACAGCCCGCCAACGAGCGGTACGACCTTGCCGAAATAGATGCCGTGACCGAAGCGGAGAACGGGGTTTGGGGGCGTCGCGACCTCGAGAAAGGCGATCCGTCCGCCGGGCCGGACGACCCGCGACATCTCGGCGAAGAAGGGTCCGAGCTCAGCGAAGTTCCGCAGGGCGAACCCGCACGTGACGCCGTCAAGGCTTCCGTCGCGGAGCGGCAGACGCAACGCATCGGCCTGGGCACGTGGGAAGTCGGTCGGCGCGGCGGCGAGCATCCCATACGAGAGGTCGAAGCCGATGGGGACCATGCCGCGATCGGCGAGCTCGAAGCAGAAGTCGCCAGTACCGCAGGCGAGATCCGCGATGAGCGAACCCGGTGGCAGTCCGAGCGCCGAGACGGTCCGCCGTCGCCAGCCGACATCCATCCGGAAGGTCATGATTCGATTCACCAGGTCGTACCGCGGGGCAATGGTGTCGAACATGTTGCGGACGGCCGCCACCTTGTCATCGCCGACCGGGAGGTTCTCAGGGTCGATGGGCGCAAAGGTCGAGGTGGGCTCGGTCACGGGTTCAGACTACGGCGCGTGTCCGCCAACGGCCGATCGGCGTTGGACCAGTTCCCGCGATCGCCATGATGCTGGCAGACTTCGTCGATGGCCATCGATTTCACCTTCCCCCCCGCCGTCGAGGACGTCCGCGCCCGGATCGCCTCCTTCATGGACGAGGTCGTTCGTCCCGTCGAAGCTCGTGCTGATGCGGAGAACTGGGACCGCGATGAGTGGATCAAGGGAATCCTCGAGATGCGCGGTGCTGCCAAAGACCGCAAGGTGTGGTTGCCGCACATGCCGACCGAATGGGGTGGCATGGGTCTGAGTCACGTCGAGATGGCGGCCGTGTCCGCTGAGGCCGGCAAAACGCGTATGGGTTCCTTTGCGCTCAATGCGCAGGCCCCGGATGAGGGCAACATGCACACGCTGCTGCACTGGGCGACTGAGGATCAGGCGCAGCGGTACCTCAAGCCCTTGTGCGACGGATACGCCCGTTCCTGTTTCGCCATGACCGAACCAGAGGTGGCGGGGAGCGACCCGACACTCATCCGAACAACGGCTTACGCCGATGGCGACGAGTGGGTCATCAACGGCCACAAGTGGTTCACGTCCGGCGCCAAAGGGGCGAAGTTCGCCATCCTCATCGCCCGCACCGAGGACAATCCCGACATTCCCCAGGCCGCCAATACCGCCTTCATCATCGATCTACCGGCGGACGGCTGGAACAACATCCGAGACATCGACACCATGTCGGGCGGGCACAACCACTGCGAGATCATCATCGAGGATCTGCGGGTCCACAACGACCAGATGTTGGGTGGTCGAGGTCAGGGGCATCTCCTGGGCCAGGCCCGACTCGGTCCCGCCCGACTGGCACACTGCATGCGCTGGATCGGACAGGCCGAGGTGGCGCTCGACATGATGGTCGCCCGTTCGCTGGAGCGATTCAGTCACGGGTCGCTGTTGGCGGAGAAGCAGGGCGTGCAATGGATGATCGCTGATTCCGCTCTGGAGCTCTATCAGGCCAAGCTGATGGTTCTTCACGCGGCGTACAAGGTCGATGCCAAGCAGAAGGATCCGTCCGTCGATTTCTCGTCGGAGGTCTCGATGGCGAAGCATTTCGTCGCCAACATGTTGGGTCGGGTCATTGACCGTTCCATCCAGGTACACGGTGCGCTCGGCTACTCCAACGACACGCCGCTGGCGCACATGTCGACCCAGGCCCGCTGGGCGCGTTTCGCCGATGGCGCCGACGAGGTCCATCAGATGCGCATCGCGCAGCGAACCATTGCTGCCTACAAGGATCACGGAACCACCAAGTCTGCGACCGGTGGCCTCCCGCTCTGAACCGACGATCAGTCTCTTCTGAACCGACGATCAGTCTCTTCTGAACCGACGATCAGTCGGTGCTGACTGCCTGCTCGCGGGCCCACCGGTAGTCGGCCTTCCCGGATGGGGACCGCATGATTGCGTCGCGCCGGACGATGAGTTTCGGCAGTTTGTACCGGGCGATGTGCAACTCGGCTTCAGCCAGGAGCGATGCGTCGTCGGGGTCGTGGCCCTCGGCGATCCGGATGATCGCCACCACCTCGTTTCCCCAGCGTTCGCTGGGCCGCCCGCAGACCACGACATCGAAGACTGCCGGATGAGCGGCGAGCGCCGCCTCGACTTCCTCGGCGAAAATCTTCTCGCCGCCGGAGTTGATGGTCACTGAATCACGTCCGAACAGGATCAAGGATCCCGCGGCGGTGAGCTGGGCGCGGTCACCCGGCACGGCAAACCGAATGCCATCGATCACCGGAAAGGTCTTGGCGGTCTTGGCCTGATCGCCGAGGTAGCCAAGGGGCACCCGTCCCTGTTGCCCGAGCCATCCCATGCCTTCGTGGCCGGCCTCGAGGAGCGCGGTGAGGTCCTCATTGAGGATGCACATGCCAGGCCCGGGAACGAAGTCGCCAGTCGAGGCGTCCTGTCCGGCCGAGGTCATCTGCGACCCTTGCTGTCCTGTTTCCGAGGCGCCGAGTCCGTCCAGGATGATGACGGTCGGGAGAGCCTCGAGCAGTGCATTCTTCACGCCAGCGGACAACGCCGCTCCGCCCGATACCAGTACCAGCAGCGATGACGTGTCGTACCGGCCGGTCCGAATCGCGTCGAGGATGGGCCGACCGAATGCATCGCCCACCATCAACACGATGTTGACGTGATAGTGCGCGACGGTCTTCATGACGTCGTCAGCATCGAGCCGATCGACGATGTTGGGCAACACGATGGTGTTGCCGCCGGTGAAGGCATTGAAGGCCATCCAGTGCGCTGCCCCGTGCATGAACGGCGCAGTCGGCATGAGTGCTGCGCCACCGTTGCGGGCAACATCAAGGATCGCTTCGAGGCTCGGCCATTCGGCACCGGTGCCGAGTTCACGGCCACCCATTGCGGCCACAAAGATGTCGGCCTGTCGCCAGAGCACGCCCTTTGGCATGCCGGTCGTTCCGCCGGTGTAGAGCATGTACAGATCATCGGGCGACCACGAGTCGCGGAGCGCGTCGGGCAGGATTGTCGGTTGTTCCGACAGCGCGTCCTCGTACCAGCTCGCACCATCGAGCAATGGATTGCCGCTGTCGTCGTCGACCTGCCACAGGACCTGGAGTTGGGGAAGTTGTGCGCGCACAACTTCGAGGGTGGGGGCGAAGGCCGAGTGGTAGATGACCGCCCGCGCTCCGCTGTCGTTGAGGAGGTATTCGAGTTCTTCAGCGACGTAGCGATAGTTGACGTTGAAGGGGGCGACCCTCGCTTTGTACGCGCCGACCATTGCCTCGAGGTATTCGTTGCCGTTGTGGAGGTAGATCGCCAGATGATCCTGGCCTGACTCGTGGTTGGCGAGCGTTGCCCGTTCCTGATGGGCACCGAGTCCCCGGGCGGCGAGTGCGTTGGCCAACTGACGTGTGCGGTTGCCGAACTCGCGATAGGTGAGTTCGCGTTCGCGGAACACGAGACACAATCGGTCTGGCGTTGCGTCCTCGATCGCCTCGTGAACGGTCGCGAGATTGAACTCCATGGATCCCCTGTTCCCCCTCGACCACCGCCGAGCCTCGTCTGGTTGGGTCACCTTACCGACGCGTGCGGGGCACCGAATCATCGGTCACGGGTCAGACTCCGCCGCTAGCGCCAGCGTCGTCGCACGTGGGGTCTGTCGGTGGGATCTCCAGCGTTACGAGGTACTTGTTGGTCACTTCACGCACGCACTCTGACCGCGGATAGCTGGTGTGGCCCTCGCCCTTGAAGGTCACGAGATGTCCCTTGGTGATCATCTTGGCAACCTTCTGCGACGCCGCATACGGCGTCGCGGCATCGCCGGTGTTGCCGAGCACGAGAACGTCGGGCCCGCCGACGCCGGTCACCGGGCCAGTCGAATCCTTGGCAGGAACCGGCCATGTGGCGCACGGCAGCATCTCGTTGCCGGTGTTGCCGCCGAGGCGAGGCGACAGCTTGCGGAGTCCGTCCACGAACGTCGCCCAGTCTGCTTGGGTCGTTGGATGCGCCGAATCAAGGCAGCTGATCGCCATGTACGACGTCCAACCTGAGATGTCGTGATACGCGTCGGCGAGATCCTGGAGGGGTTGACCGTCGCCCTTGATGGCGGCGGCAAGGGCGTCCCAGAGATAGGTCCAGCTCGACGGGTCATAGGTGGCATAGGCGGTCGCGACGCCAAGTTCTCCGGGCCCGACCGATTTCTTGCCGGCCGACGAATCGAGGCCGGCGGCCTCGACGTCGTTCTTGACGTCGTCGTACTGAGTGAAGGGATCTGTCAGCGGGCAGGCTGTGACCTTCCGGCACGATTCGAGGATACGACCCAGCGCGTCGTCTTGGGCCTTGGTCTGATCAGTCAGGAGGTCGGTCAACTTCTGGGTCGGGTCGACCACCCCGTCGAGCACTAACGCCCGGACCCGCTCCGGGAAGAGCGCGAGATAGCGCTCACCCAGATACGTGCCGTAGCTGAACCCGAGGTAGGTCAAGCGCTTGTCGCCAACGGCACGACGAATGGCTTCGAGGTCGCGGGCCTGGTCATCGGTGCCCACGTGGGAGAGGAGCGGAGAGTCCTTGGGGTCGGTCGCGCAGTCGGCGAAGCCCTGCTGTGACACCTGGTCGAGCTTCGCGAGCTCCTCCGGTGTGTCGGGATCGAGGTCGAGCTTCCAGGCCGCTCGGCCTCCGGAGCCACAGGTCAGCCCTGCCGATGCACCCACGCCGCGGGGATCCCATGAGACAAGATCGAAGCTCTTGCGGAGGGTTTTGGGGAAAGGGTTGGGTGCAGTGGACAAGAAGTCGACGCCGCTCCCGCCGGGCCCGCCCGGATTCGAGACCAGCGAGCCAATCCGCTCCTCGGGGGTGCCGTTGGCGGCGAACTTGATCAGCCGGAGCGTGATCTGGCGGCCGGTCGGCGTTGACCAGTCGAGCGGGACGGCAAGATCCGCACACTGCGCCTCGGGGGTCGACGTGCACGCCGCATAGACCAACGGCTGTGGCTGCCAATCAGCCGGGAACCCACTGGCCGCCGACGGCGGCCCCGGCTCCGGCAGTGTTGTGGTCGGGCCAGGGGCGACGGTGGTTGTCGTGGTCGGACCCGGAGTCGGCTTGGCAATGGTGGTGGTCGTGGCCTTCGCCACGTCGGATGTGAGTTCGTTCCCGGCGCAGCCCGCTACAGCGATGATGCCGATGAGGACACTGATCGCGATGATCCTGGAACGTGTCGTCGATTGTGGCACCACGTCAGGGTAGGGCGTCGATCGTCGAGTTCTGGCGCGCCGCCTGTGACCGGCTCAGCGCGGGACGTGGGGCTGAGCCGACGAGGATCACTCGTAGGCGCGGACGATGACCTCGGCCACACATGACGGCTTCGGCGCACCTTCGACCTCGAAGGTGTAGACGTAGGTGATCTGGCCCTGCCCGGCGCCCGTCGATTCGAAATCCTTGACCTCGATGCCGAGTCGCAGCTTCGATCCAACCGGCACGGGAGAGGGAAATCGCACCTTGCCGCATCCATAGTTCACGCCCATGGAAAGGCCGGAGATATAACAGACCTTCGGTGCCAGCAGCGGGCCGATCGACAATGTCAGGTACCCGTGGGCGATCGTGCCGCCGAAGGGTCCGTCCTTCGCCCGAACTGGGTCGACGTGGATCCATTGATGGTCACCGGTCGCCTCGGCGAACTGATTGACTCGTTCCTGAGTGATCTCGATGTACTCGCTGTAGCCGAGGTGTTGACCGACGAGCTCCTTGATTCCTGCAAGGCCTTT
>JBBRSC010000177.1:0-7135 GCA_038245795.1 Acidimicrobiales bacterium | reverse complement strand
GTGGCGACCCAGGACGGCGACGTATTCTTCCTCGCCGAGCAGGGCTGAGCTGGGCGATTGCTCCGGCGATCAGCGGGTCGGATCGTGGCGATAGATATTGGTGTCGCGTGCCACGAACCCGAGCTTCTGATAGAGGGCGTTCGCCGCGACTCGAGTCGGCCGGGACGTGAGATCCACGGTCTTGGCGCCGGCACCGTACGCCACTTCCAGCGCAAAGCGATTGAGCTGATCGCCAACACCTTGACCGCGCACGTTGCCGTCCACGACGACATCTTCGATCCACGCTCGAACCCCGGTAGGGATGCGGAAGATCGCCAACGTCAAGCTGCCAACGATGGCGCCGTCATGCTCGGCGACCAACACGCGGGAGGCCTCGCTCCCGACCATCGCTTCGAGCTCCGCCATGGTGACGGGCTGCGCTGAGCTCGAGAGCTGAGGCAGGAGTTCGTTCAACGCATCGAGCAATTCGGACGTGGCAATAGTTGCTTCGTAGACGTTCACCATGACCCCGACGATACGGGACCCCACGTCCGCTCTGGCAACCATCCGGCACCAGAGGGCGGTTCACCCCGGCGGGCGTCGAGGACGTCGAAATCGACCGGTCCGCCAGTAGCGTTGTCTCGGTGTCACATCTGGACTGGAGCGACGAACCCCGCCTGACTCAGCCAGTGATCATCGCGGCATTCGAAGGTTGGAACGACGCAGGCGATGCGTCGTCCAAGGCGGTCCGGCACCTGATCGACGTCTGGTCCGCCGAAAGGTTCGCCGGCATTGATGCCGAGGAGTTCTACGACTTCACGAGTACCCGACCGAAGATCCGCATCGTCGAGGGTCAACAACGCGAGGTCGACTGGCCGACCAACGAGTTCTATTCAGCACACGTGGGTGGCATCGACGTCATCTTGTTGTTGGGCGACGAGCCGCAGCTGAAATGGCGGACCTTCTGCGCCCAGATTCTCGAGGTCCAGGCGCGCACCAACGCGCGCTTGGTCCTCACCCTGGGCGCATTGCTGGCTGACGTGCCCCATACCCGGCCTTCGTCGGTGTACGGGACCGCGTACGAACGGTCCGTTATCGACGCTCTGGGTCTGGAAGCGTCGAGCTACGAAGGTCCGACCGGAATCGTCGGTGTGCTCCACACCGAGTGTCGGCGAGCTGGTGTGAACTCTGCGTCTCTCTGGGCGGCGGTGCCGAGTTACGTCTCGTCGGCCCCGTCGCCCAAGGCACAACGGGCACTCGTGGAACGGGTCGCCGAGATCCTTCGGGTGCAGATCGACCTCGCAGACATCGATGCCGAAGAGGCGATCTACAACATCCAGATCAACGCGTTGGTCGAAGAGGATTCCGACACTGTCGAATACGTCCGCCATCTCGAAGAAGAGCACGACCGAGGCGACGCGGAGCCCGACGTCGACGAGTTGGTCGAAGAGCTCGAGCGGTTCCTCCGGGAGCAGTAACGACGCCCGACGGTCCAACGATCGGGAGGTCCGGACCTCCCGCATCGTCTCGTGGCGGGTTCAGCGAGTTCCCGCAAGAAACGCGAACGTCGAATACCAGCGCCAGTCCCGACGCTCCGCCAACCCGGCAAACCGGGATTCGAGACGAGCAATCGGAGGCACGAAATGCAGATAGCCATGACCCCAGAAGGGAACCACCGCTGCCTCATGAAAGCCGATCTCCCGCATCCGACGAAGTTGAAAGTCACCTGATGTCGTGTGGTCATACAGCGCAGGGAACTTTTCGTACTCATACTTGACGACTTTTCGAAGGATCGTCTTCGACATTCGCTCCGGAATGAGCCGATTCACCACGTACACCGGGTTGTACAGGGTCGGGAACGAGTGCACCGCCACCCCGCCCGGGCGGAGCAGAGCATGAGTGTTCACCAACGCCCGCGTTGTATCTGCCACGTGTTCCAGAACGGATCGCGAGAAGACGATGTCGAACTCGATGTCCGGGAGGGCAGCTGTTGACCCGGCGATGTCGAATTGCGTCGGCTCGTACGTGGCATCCAGGTGCGACAACTCCTCAGCGCTGATGTCGTTCACCCAGTAATCGAGTTCGAGCCGAGCGCACGCTTCGACATCGAACAATGGTGTCCGCCCACCACCCACCTCGAGCACCTTGAGACGCCCCCCGTCGGCCCGACCAACGAGGGCTTCGACAACATTGGACATTGATCCCGGATTGACAGGTGCTCCATGGAGCACGCTTGCGCGGATGAGCGACTCCAGGGAATCGTGATCGGAGGTGGTGCCCATGGGACGATGACGATATCAATCCGCCAGCCGTTCGCGCACCTCAGACGATCGGACCGGTTCGCCACACCTCGTCGCGGGGTAGATCAAACAACACGCCGACTTCCTCGCCGCGAATGGCGGCCAACGCATGCGCTCCCCAATGGTGAGCCGATGCCAATGGCTCCGGCAACGCGTCGGGATGGAACCAACCGGCGTCCTCACATTCGAGAGGATGCGGGTTCAGTTCTCCACCGACGGCGTGGCAATGAAAGACAAGCGAATACAGAGGTGTGCGAGCGAACCCGAGTCGAAGGCCGTCGAACACACCGATCAAACGTCGGACCTCACACTCGATTCCCGTCTCCTCCCGGACTTCCTTCACGGCGACTTCAGCTGGCGAGTAACCGATGTCCGCCCATCCCGTCGGATACAACCAGATACCCGAATCGGAGCGTTTGATCAGCAGGAGTTCGCCGGCATCGTTGCCGACCACTGCCCCAATGGCCACCTTCGGCGTGACGTACCCGGCAACGCCGTCGCCGACCGACTTCATCCATTCTTCAATGAGGTGAGCCGGATCGTGGCGGCGACTGGCCGCCGAACGGATGTCGGCCGCCACCGCCAAGATCTCCTCGTACCGCTCCTGTTCATACAGGCTCTCGGTGAATCCCAACCCGGTTCGGGCAATGCCCGCCAACGACTCAGCCCAGCGGAGAAGCTCCGCCTCGCTGATCGGAGCATCGACGGGCGGCGCATCGTGTTGTTCTTCGGCCATCATCGAAGGGTAGTTGCGTCGCTTGTCCAGTTCGCCCGATCGGACATGGGAGACTTTCTCCATGGCCGTTCGCACCGACTGCCGGCACTACTCCACTCGAACGGTCACGGTCGAGGAGATTGTCCAGCGCTGTCGTGTTGACGCAGCCTTGACCACGCCGTTCGCGTGCCCGGAAGACTGCCTTTTCTTCGAGGATCGGGCGATCGGGCTCGGCCCGTGGGGCGCCGACCCAACCACCTGACCGATGTGTCGGCGCCGACGATTGCGCGTGTGGGTCACTCGGCTGGACGTTCCGCCAGGAGTTCCACCAGTCGTCGGAAGAACACCGACCTGGCGTACACGGTGCACCCCCGAGATCGTGCTGCGTCCGCCAGCTCACCATCGACATGGGGAGCAAACCCGAGCACCGATGAAGCATCGCGGCGGGGTCCGCCGCGCTCGCCGACGAGACCGTCGAGGACGTCGAGCGAAGTCAGTCGGGACAGATCTACCACCACAAGATCAGCATCCTGAAGATCGACCGACGCCTCCTCCAGGCCACCTTCTGCCACGAATTCCACCGCGGCTGGAAAGCGACTCCGATCCATCAGATCAGGGACGAAGGCGATGATTCGCACGACGGGCCCCTGGTGGTCGTTCATGAGTCTGTCCCGGCGCGACGTCGGCGTTGGAGATGAACGTGGGCCTTGGCAGCACCCCAGACCAGTCCCGCTTCGGCGACGTCGGGTCCCAGATCGGCGAAAGAGGCCGGCGACAAGCCGTACACATCGTCGGGCTCCAGGCGCACCAACATCTCGTCACGAACGAGCGGCTCAACGCCAGCGTTGGCCAACGCCTCGCTGAGGATCGGGACCGCGTTGCGGATGACGCCCAGTGGGGTCGAGCGCTGGTCGTCGAGGTCGGCGGCAACGAGCGCACGGAGTGGACCAACGATGGCTGCTCGAACATCGTCGACCACCGTGTCCAACGGTGCCTGCAGTCCGAATCTCGTCCACGACGTCGCAATCCAGCCCGGCAACGCTGCATCGATCGCTTCGGCCAGCTCCAAGCCGTAGCTGGCGAATGCGACATCATCGGGGGTGGATGGGCGGACGGGTTCCATGGCGACCATCATGATGCCGTGCTCAGGAGGCGTGCGATGAAACGAATCGAACCAGGTCCCGGTCAGGAATCCGTGTGGGACTACCCGCGGCCTCCACGATTGGCTCCTGATACGCGGCTGGTATCGGTGATGTTCGGCGATCGAATCATCGCCGAAACCACTCGTTCGATCCGAGTGCTCGAGACGAGTCAGGCACCGGCGTTCTACATCCCGCCGGATGACGTGCACGAAGATCTGCTCCGTGTGAGCGATCATCGGCAGTCGTTTTGCGAGTGGAAGGGCATCGCCAGCTATGTCGATATTGTGCTGCCGACGAAGGTCTCGGAGGCCGCAGGGTGGCGATACCTGGACCCGACGGGGCCGTTCCGCGAGATCGCCGGTTGGTATGCCTTCTATTGCGCCCGGGTCGACCAGTGCTCCGTGGCGGGTGTTGTGGTCAATCCCAACGCCGGCGACTTCTATGGGGGTTGGATCACACCAGACGTCGTGGGCCCGTTCAAGGGCGGCGTCGGAACGTCGGGATGGTAATCATCGTCCGGTCACGTTGGTATCGGCGCTGCGGCCGATGAGGATCTGCGCCATCGCGGTCTTCGAGAGCGTCATCTACAACTGTTTCGCTGTCGACCTTGCCCGACCGGACCATCCGGTCCTTGAGGTGGATGCGCTCCTGCGACCCGGCGACGCCGACCAGGGGCCGCTGTTGCTACCAGTGCCGGCGTTCATGGCGCTCGTCGGGGGGCCCGACGCCGCAGAACCCCATCTCCGATCGTTGGCAGACCGTGGACGGATCGTGTCGCACCAGGGGAGCGCGCACATCGCCTTTCCGTTCTGGGAACCATCAGCGAGCTGAGGTACCCCAGGTGTCGCACCGCCGACATACCCGTCAGATCGAGCGGTCGATGCCCTCCCAATAGGGATCCCTGAGGAGTCGCTTTGTGAGCTTGCCGGTCGGCGTCCGAGGAAGCGCGTCGGTGAAGTCGAGCGAACGCGGGGCCTTGTAGCCCGCCAATTTTCCACGACACCAGGCCACCAATTCCTCTCCCAGTTCCTCCGATGGCGAGATCCCCGACATCAACTCGACAACCGCCTTGACCTGCTCGCCCATCTCCTCGTCGGGAATGCCGAACACTGCGGCATCTGCGACTGCGTCGTGAGCCATCAGCGCACCTTCGATCTCAGCCGGATAGATATTGACCCCACCCGAGATGATCAGGTCGATCTTTCGATCTGACAGGAACAGATACCCATCGGCGTCGACATAGCCGATGTCGCCGAGCGTGCCCCAACCATCTGTCAGGTGCGCGGCCGCGGTCTTCGCGGCATCGCGGTGATAGGAGAAATCCGACCCCATCGTGTTGCGGAAGTAGATCTGGCCAGCCTCCCCATGAGGCACGACCTGGGACTCGCTGTCGACGACCATGACCTCCATGATGTCCACCGTTCGGCCGAGACTCCCGGGACGGTCCAACCATTCGTCGCCACGGATCAACGAGATGAACCCGCCTTCGGTGCCGCCGTAGTACTCGTGCACCACGGGGCCGAACCAGCTGAGCATGTCTCGCTTGACCTGCTGGGGACATGGCGCCGCCCCATGGAAGACCGCCGTAAGACTGGACCCGTCGAAGCGGTCACGCAGCGACGTGGGCAGCTTCAGTAGACGAACGAACTGCGTCGGCACGAAGTGTGTATTGGTGACCTGATACTCATCGATCACCGCCAACGTGTCGGCGGCATCGAACTTCTGACGCATCACGACGGTTCCTCCGTTGAGGAGCGGAAACATCGAGAAGACCCATTGGGCGGAGTGGTATGCCGGGCCGTTGAGGAAGGTCACCCCATCGGTAGGGAGTCCGAGCATCCCGCAGAACGAGCCTGAGATGAGCGACAACATCACGGCGGGCATCTCCGTGTTCGACAACGACGACTTCACGCCTTTGGGGAAGCCAGTCGTTCCCGATGTGTAGAACATCGGGCCACCCATTCCCTCATCGGTCGGCTCATCGGGAGATCCCGCGACGATCACATCGTCGAGGGTTCCAAACCCGTCCACAGCAACTGCTCCACGATCGGCGATCAACCAGCGTCGTACCCCAGCGGTACGCAGATCTACCCTGGCAGCGCGCGCGACATCGAGATATGCGGCCTCCACGATGACGGTCGTGGCACCCGAGTTCTCGAGCACGTAGGCGAGTTCATCGGCCACCCAGTGCCAGTTCACGGGAACGACCACCCAGCGGGCATGCGACGCAGCGGCGAACACCTCGAAGAACTCCGAGCGATTCCCCACCATCAGCGCAATGGTGTCGTGATCCACGGCGCCCGCGATCCGAAGGCCTGAGATCAGCCGGTTCACGCGCTCGTTGAGCTCCGACCAGACCACGGTGCGAAATTCGTCGATCAGCGCCGGCTCGGTCGGTCGCGCCACCGCGTGCGGAGCCAGAAGTTCAGCCATGTTCATCCCCTCATGGCAGAACGCCATCGATGCTGTGAGCGCCGACATCTGCTGGTTCGTCCAGCGGTTCCGGCATCGGTACCGTAGAACACATGCGGCAGCGGTCTCTAGTGGCGGTGGTCGCCACCTCGCTGATGCTCACCACGACTGCGGGATGCGGCCAGAGCGACCTCATTCCGTCCGCTGCCACTGCTTCCGACGCCATTCCCACCTCAGCCCCGCTGCCACAGGCGCAACGGCTCGCAGGGGTGACGGGAACCGCCCCGATCACGGATATCAACCCCGAGTTCAGAAGGCGGCTCACCACCATCGACCCGTCGATCTCCGATCCGTCGTTCGCAGCGGAGGCGTACGACGCAGTAACGATCCTGGCGCTAGCGACCGAGATCGCCCGCACCGATGCCCCGACCAAGATGGCTTCGGAGATCATCGGCGTGACAAACACCGGTCGGAAGTGCGGAACGTTCGCACAGTGTCGCGTGCTGACCGACTCCGGTGCACCCCTCGACTACGCCGGGCAGAGCGGCGCGATCGACATGCTGCCATCAGGGGAGCCCGGCGAAGCC